>JADGRL010000029.1 GCA_017880865.1 Gallionella sp. | reverse complement strand
CTGCCACAGATTGGGTTGTTGCAGCCAGTTGCCGAACGGCTTGAGCCAGCGCTGGTTTTTCACCGTTTCGTGGTGCGGCAGGAATCGACGGAATAATTTACGCATAGCCTTATTCTATCCGTGTGCGCTAATCTATGCGCATGGCTCTCTTCACTCTCGGCTTCAGCTTCGGCGTTTGGCTGCTGCAACAGCAGACCGCACTGCCAGACTTTGGCTGGGCGTGGCTGTTGTCAGGATTACCGTTTACGCTGTTGATTCCAACCAAGTCGATTGCTCTGCGCGTTGCGCGCACGGTGTTGCTCGCCAGCTTCGCCTCTGGACTGGGTTTTTATCACGCCGCATGGAAAGCCGAACAGCGCCTCGCCATTACGCTGCCGGATGAATGGCAGGGACGCGACATCGAAGTGGTCGGCGTGGTCGCCGAGTTGCCGCGCAACTACCAACAGGGTTTGCATTTTGGCTTCGATGTCGAAAAAACGCTCACTCCTCAAGCCACTGTGCCACCACACATTTACCTCAGCACCCATTTCGACCCAAAATCCATACCGCTTGCGCTGCACGCCGGGGAACGCTGGCAGCTCACGCTGCGCCTCAAACAACCGCACGGCAGCAGCAACCCGCACGGATCCGATTTTGAAGTGTGGGCGCTGGAAAATAACGTGCGGGCGATCGGCTATGTGCATCCAAAAGGAAATAATTTGCGCATTAATGCGCTGGCCGATGGAATCAATTACCGCATCGAAACCTGGCGTGAAGCGGTGCGCGACAAGTTCAACGCGACGCTGGGCGCAGCACCTTATGTCGGCGTGTTAAGCGCGCTGACCATCGGAGATCAAAGCAGTATTCCGCTCGCACAGTGGCAGGTGTTCACGCGCACCGGCGTGAATCACCTGATGAGCATTTCCGGGCTGCACATCACGATGCTCGCCAGCATAGGCTTCGCCCTCACCTACTGGCTATGGCGGCGCAGCGCACGTCTAACCCTGTTCCTGCCGGCGCGTAAAGCCGCCGCATTGGTCGCGTTGCTGGTGGCATTCGCCTACGCGCTGCTGTCCGGTTTCGCGGTACCTGCACAGCGCACCGTGTATATGGTCGCCGCAGTCGCGGTCGCTCTATGGCTGAACCGCAATTTTTCGCTCGGGCAAATACTTAGCTTCGCGCTGCTCGGCGTGCTGATCCCCGACCCCTGGGCCGTGCTGTCACCGGGATTCTGGCTGTCATTTGGCGCGGTGGCACTGATCCTGTATGTCACGGCACATCGCCTGAAACACGAACACTGGCAGCGAGATGGTTACGGCAAAGCCGTCGGGCACCCATCGGCATACCCAATGCGGGTGCTGATCGAATACGGCAAGGTGCAATGGGCGATGAGCATCGGCCTGATCCCGATGCTGCTCGCGCTATTCCAGCAAGTCTCGCTGGTCTCGCCGATCGCCAACGCGTTCGCGATTCCGCTGGTGAGCTTGGTCGTCGTGCCGCTCGCCTTGCTCGACGCCGTGCTGCCTTGGGACGTGCCGCTGTGGCTGGCGCACATCGTGATGGGCTGGACGATGATGGTGCTGGAATGGCTGAATAGCCTGCCGCAAGCGGTGTGGACCCAGCACGCGCCGCCCGCTTGGAGCATCATTGCCGGCATGCTGGGCGTGCTGGTGATCTTGTTGCCGCGCGGTTTTCCGGCACGCTGGCTGGGTTTTTTATTATTGCTGCCGATGTTCCTCAATAGTCCAGAACCGCCCGCACCCGACACCCTGCGCCTGATTATTTTCGATGTCGGACAAGGCCTGGCGGTCGCCGCGCAAACCCGACATCACGCGCTGCTCTACGATACCGGCCCGAATTTTAGCGACGGCGCGGACAGCGGCAACCGCATCCTCGTTCCCGGCTTGCGCGCGATGGGCATCAGCAAGCTGGACGGACTGATACTCACGCACGACGATACCGACCACACCGGCGGTGCGGCCTCGGTGATGCAAGCCATGCCGATAGACTGGCTCTCATCCTCGCTGCCCGATGGGCATCCGCTGTTGGAACAGGCAGCCGATAATCGGCGCTGCACGGACGGGCAATCATGGCAATGGGACGGCGTGAATTTCGAGATGCTGCATCCCGATGCGGACAGCTACGCGATAGCAAAGATCCGCAAAAATAACCGGGGCTGCGTGTTGCGCATCAGCATCGGCGATCGGCATATTTTATTGACTGCGGATATCGAAAAAGAATCCGAACAACAACTGCTCAAGGAACACGCCGACAAACTGCCGGCGGCCATGTTGATCGTGCAGCACCACGGCAGCAAGTCCTCCTCCACCGATGCATTCGTTACCGCAGTGAAGCCTGGCTACGCCGTGTTCACCGTGGGCTATCTCAACCGCTTCGGCCATCCTAAACAGGAAGTGCTGCAACGCTACGCCGACAGCGGCGCGGAGCTGCTGCGCTCGGATCAGGACGGCGCTATTCTTGTCGAGATGAACGCGGATGGTTTAAAGATAGAACGTTATCGCAAGACGCATAAACACTATTGGACACACTTCCCACCACTTTGATACCGCAACGACACGATAAATTTTCCGTGTTGATTTTTCTGTTGACCGCCAAAGAGATAACTGGAAAACTGCGCATCTTTTCGAAAACCGGCAAATAACGGCGTTCACTCACCCTTTGTTCGAGCGCACACACTGACTTCCATGCTAAACCTGATCATCTCCACCATCGTGTTCTTCATCGCCGCCTGGTATATCAACCGTTATCTGGATGAGCAGGGAATACCCAAGGGTATGACGCGCGGCGTGCTGGTGCTGGTGATCGCCTCTCTGGTGTCATGGGGTACGGGTGAGATGGTAGACTGGGCACAGGTCAAAATCGAAGGCCCGCAAGCGGCAGCACAAAGCCCGGGCGATTTATCCCAGCTACTGAAGGCCGTCGGTCAAGCGCAACCTTGACCGGTTTGCATGCACAATAAACGATGGACAGAAGTAATTCTCAAGGATAGGTAAGATTATGAAACAGAATATGACAATTCCAATGTTCAGGTTAGCCCGTGCGGCCAGCCTGGTTTTCGCATTTCTGGCTTTTGCTGCGGTCAACATAGCCCGTGCGGATAATACCCAGCCTGCTGTCGGCGTGTATGCCCTGCACACGGGTGGCAAGATCTCCTACCACTATCGCGTAATCAATAACAGCCAGCAGAATATTACTGCGGTTGCGATCGGGCGCAACAACCGGAATGACAAGGATCCCAGTAACGATACCAACGAACTAATCGACCTACCGGCGGGATGGAATCCCAAGTTGGGTATCCCGTCGACCAGTGCCAATTCGCCCACTGGCTGGCGCGTCAGCTTGATAGCGCCGGAAGAGAACGAAACCCACTCCATCGCATGGGAAGTCATCAATGAACGCTCGCCCAGGCTTCTTGCCGGTCAAAGCGTGAACAAGATGAGTATCTCCCTGGATAAGGCCGATAACAATTACATGACAGGGCATGCGCTGATCACTTATGCCGAGGGGGAGCCCGTCAATCTTACCGTTCCGATCGAACGGCTCGACCGCACCCCGCCCGAGCTCACGGTCAATCTGAGTCCCTACACGATCATGTCTCAGGGCAACAAATTCGTCGCGATCCATGCGACCTTCACGATCAAGGACGATTACGACCGCATGCCGGAAATCAGGCTCGAGTCCATCACCGCCAACGAGCCGATGGATGCGAGCGACATCCGCGATGTGAGCATTGGTCTTGATGACCGTTATTTCAAATTCCGCGCCGTAAGCAAAACTCCGGCTGGGCGGATTTATACCGTCACCTATTCGGCAACCGATGCCTCCGGCAACCAAGCCATAGCCTCGTCCACGGTGACGGTGACGGTGACGACGGCGACGCCCGCGACAAAACCAGTGACGGCTCCCGTACCCGTGACAAAACCAGTAACGGCTCCGGTACCCGTGACGACACCCGCCCCGGTGAAAACTCCAGCAGTCGTGCCGCGCAGCACCGCACCGCTGCATTAAGCATCATTTTCCGTGCTCAACCTATCGCGTACTCAGTCCGAAAAAATCTTTAGAAGCGCAGCCCAACGGAAAAACGAGTCTGATCCACGGTGGTGAAATTGACCTTCTTATCCCGCGCCAGCCGGAAAAATATATCTCGGTCGTCGTAGGTCACGGACAGAGCCATGCCGGACACGGATTCATCAATGGCGGTTGCGCGGCCGTGCTTGCTCGACACATCCACGGTCCACCGCTGGTCGTCGTCCTGCGACATGCGCCAGACTGCGTGAGTAATCACCTGATCGGTGTGCAGCCGATTGTCCTTGACGGTAAATAACGAGAGATTTGATTTAGGCAGCAGGGTTGTGCCAAACCCGTAGAGGACGGAATCGTTCGGGTCAAAATTGAGGTTGTAATAGTCCCGCGTGTTGGTGCGCCCAAATCCTAACAGTGCATAGATCGAGTCGCCGATCTGGGCATTGATGGAACCGCCGACGAAACCGCGGGAAGCCAATTGCAATGAGGGTACCAGCTGGACGAAGGTGGTTTTCGCCGTATATTCGTAACCGGTACGGGTCTGTTCAAACTCGCTGCCTTGCCGGTAGTAGCCGAGCCAAATGGCATGCGGGCCGTGATTCGCCCGCAGATTAAGATCGATCGCATCCTTCTGGTGGGTGGTGACATAGTAGGACGGGGTAAGCTTGAACTCCCAGGCATCGGCGGCTACCGCCTCACTTGCGGTATCTGCATACGCCCCGGATATGCCCAGCCATGTTCCAACCACTCCGGCCCTGACGACATTCATTAATTTACCCATCAGCACAGCTTTCTCCGAATAGTTGGGCGGCAACATGTTTCGTGAATCGCCACGCTCTATATTTGACATGGACGCCAGACGCGGATCGCAGATCCAGTAGTTTTGGCTGAGGACTTGCCGGAAAGTGATACGTTTTTTGCTACCAAAAATGAAAAATGGGTTAGACCGTTTCTGATCTAACCCATTGACTTATTTGGTAGGCACGATTGGACTTGAACCAACGACCCCTTGGATGTCGACCAAGTGCTCTAGCCAGCTGAGCTACGCGCCTATTACAGGGTTCGCATTGTATCCGAAAGCCTTGCGAGCTTCAAATAAAAATCGCATGCAATTTGAACCGGCATCCTGAATCCGGCTTCGAAAGCTCAAGATTCAACGTTCCCGGGATAGTTTAGCTTACGCCTGCCAAACCCCGTAGCCCGCTTCGCGCAGCGCGATCCCCAGCTCCACTTCCATGTCGCGCGCGCCGTCGTAGGGCATCGGGTTATAAACTTCGTAGAGCGCAGGCAACAAGCGCAAGCCGAACTCCTGCGCGTAGCGGTTGGACTGGATGCCGGCCTTGTGTTTGTCGAAGCGCACATCGGGGTCCAGTCCCGTCATGCCGACGTAGACGCACGGTTTGCCCGTGACGTAATCGGGGTTGGCTTTCTTGAAGCGGCCTTTGTACAGAACGTCTTTCGACAGTTCGATCACATAGACGTGGTAGTGGTCGCGGCGTGCCATGGGTGCGTTAGATTAAAAACTATTTGTCCACGAAGTGGGGTAAGCAGGCATTTCGCCGTAAGGTGAAAGCTCGCAAAAACACGAAAAAATAATTCATGTATGCAATAAGCCTGTCCTGAGCGCTGACGAAGTACGTAGCGCATTGCACCGGATGGTTAGTCGTAAAACATTCTGCGCAAATGCAATATCAATAACTGCCAGCCAGATTATCGAAGCGGGTGTATTCGCCCCTAAAGGCCAGCGGCACCATGCCTATCGGACCATTACGCTGTTTGGCGATAATGATTTCGGCTTTGCCTTTTTCGGGCGAGTCGCTGTTGTAGACTTCGTCGCGGTAGATGAACAAGATCAGGTCGGCATCCTGTTCGATCGCGCCGGATTCGCGCAAATCGGACATCACCGGGCGTTTATTGGGGCGTTGCTCCAGACTGCGGTTCAACTGCGACAGCGCGATCACCGGCACTTGCAGTTCCTTCGCCAGCGCTTTTAACGAGCGGGAAATTTCCGAGATTTCGGTGGCGCGGTTTTCACTGACTTTGCCTGAATTCGAACTCATCAACTGCAAGTAGTCCACTACGATCAAGCCTAGACTGCCGTGCTGCCGGTGCAGACGGCGCGACCGGGCGCGCAGATCCAGCGAGGACAACGCGGCACTCTCGTCGATGTGGATCGGCGCATCATTGAGCTTGCCCAGCGCGTGCGTCAGCCGCCCCCAGTCGTCGTCCTGCAGCTTTCCGGTGCGCAGGTCGTGCTGATTGAGTTTGCCGACCGAGCCCAACATACGCATCGCCAGTTGGGTCGCGCCCATTTCCATACTGAAAATCGCCACCGGCAATTTGGTGTCCATCGCGACATTCTCGGCGATGTTGACGGCGAAGGCGGTCTTGCCCATGCTGGGACGTCCCGCGACAATCACCAAGTCCCCGGGCTGCAAACCGGAAGTCATGCGATCCAGATCGGTGAAGCCGGTCGCGGTTCCGGTGATGTCGCTGGCATTGTCGCGCGCATACAGCGTCTCGATGCGCTCCACCACTTGCGACAACAGCGGCGGCATGGCCACGAATCCCTGCTTGCCTTTGGAGCCTTGCTCGGCGATCTTGAATACTTTACTTTCCGCCTCGTCGAGCAATTGCGCGGCATCGCGCCCGGTCGGGTTGTAGGCGCTGCTGGCAATTTCGCTGCCGACTTCCGCCAGCTTGCGCATGATGGAACGCTCGCGCACGATCTCGCCGTAGCGGCGGATGTTGGCGGCCGACGGCACGTTCTGCGCCAGACCACCCAGATAAGGCAGGCCACCCACCTTGTCCAGCTCACCCGATATCTCCAAGGCCTCGGCCACGGTGATCACATCCACCGGCTTTGCCTGCTCGCTCATGCGCACGATCTGACGATAGATCAGGCGATGCTCCTGGCGATAAAAATCGTCGGGCGTCACCAGGTCGGTGATCTTGTCCAGCGCGCTCGATTCCAGCAGCAAGCCGCCCAGCACCGATTGCTCGGCTTCCACCGAATGGGGGGGCAATTTGATCTGGTCGATTTGTGCGTCGGAGTTGGAAAAGTTTTGCATGGAATTAAATCACAAGGGCTTTTAAGCGGACGGTATTTTACCTTGCTAATGGGCAAAAGCCTAAAAACAAAAAAGGACTGTCGCCAGTCCTTTTTCGTGTTGCGATTCTACAGCTTTTTATTAGTGTTCGCCGAGCACCGAAACGGTGATACCCACCACCACATCGGTATGCAGCGCGATGTCGATGGCATGGTCGCCGATCTGCTTGATGTGGCCTGTTGGCATACGCACTTGCGACTTTTCAACTGCAAAGCCTTGCGCAACCAGCGCGGCGGCAACATCGGCGTTGGTGACAGAGCCGAACAGCTTGCCGTCCACGCCTGCCTTTTGCACGATCTGCACGGTCAAACCCGCCAGCTTTTCGCCGCGTGCTTGCGACTCGGCCAGCTTGGCTTTGTCGGCCGCTTCGATCTCGACGCGACGCACTTCAAACTCAGCCATGTTGGCGGCCGTTGCGCGCTTTGCCTTGCCTTGCGGAATCAGAAAATTGCGCGCGAAGCCGTTCTTGACCTTGACCACTTCACCCAATTGACCGACGTTGGTCACTTTTTCCATCAAAATTATTTGCATGTCCGGACTCCTTAATGCAGATCAGTGTAAGGCATCAAAGCCAGGAAGCGCGCGCGTTTTACGGCGGTGCTCAGTTGGCGCTGATAGCGTGTCTTGGTGCCGGTGATGCGTGCCGGGATCAGCTTGCCGTTTTCGGAGATGAATTCCTTGAGGATGTTGATGTCCTTGTAATCCACTTCGGCGATCTTCTCGACTGTGAAGCGGCAGAACTTGCGGCGCTTGAACAGATTGTTGCGTGAAGAACGCTTGTTCTTGTCATCTTTCTTTTTGTCTGATGGACGAGCCATGATATTTCCTATTCCAAAATAATGTCGTTTATATGCAAAACCAGTTGTCGGCTGCGAATACTTTGCTGAGCTAGAAACCCGCGCACCTTAACGTTTTGTCCTACTGCAAACTGGGCAACCTTATCGGCCACCTCGGCAAACGCCAGCGCATTCACTTCACACTGCACCTGCCTTAAACCATTTGCTTCGGACTGCGTTGAGGTGTGACGTAAGCTCAGTGCCACTCTCGCCACCCCAGCCGGGGTATACCGCAAACCTTCCAGTGCGATTAACTCGCCGCTGATGACAACCTGATTACGCGCCAATTTCCAATAAAATTAAGCAGCAGCAGCCGCGCCTTGTTCCGCCGGAGCTGCAACAGCCGCAGCAGCAGCAACAACAGCAGCACCGTCAGTCGGCATGGAGCGGGATTTTTCTTCCTTCATCATGGCAGACGGTTCGATGACGGCAACCTTGGTCTTGACAGTCAGATGACGCAATACCGCATCATTGAAGCGGAACGCGTGTTCCAGTTCGTCCAGTGCCTCCTGGTTGCATTCGATATTCATCAGCACGTAATGTGCCTTGTGAATCTTTTGGATAGGGTAAGCCAACTGGCGGCGGCCCCAATCTTCCAGACGGTGGATTTGACCACCCTTGGAAGTGACCAGTGTGCGATAGCGCTCGATCATCGCGGGTACTTGCTCGCTTTGATCGGGATGCACAATAAACACGATTTCGTAATGTCGCATTACATCTCCTTATGGTTATAAAGCCCCCCGTCATAACGAATGCAGGTCATTCACTATCCTCGGAAGAGGACGTGGAATTAACGCTGCGTATGCGGTGGAGCAAGGTATGTGAAACCGCCATCAGTTTTACAGAGCAGTCCCACAGGGGCGCGCATTATAGCGAAATAGGCTTACAGGTCAAGGAGTTTAACGCCCGCGTCAAAATTGACCGGGGTATAGCGGAGCTTCTGTTGCAAGCTGGTATATCAGCCCTCGCTCAGCTTGGCGTGCGCGGCAGCTAACCTCGCAATTGGCACGCGGGGTGCCGAGCACGACACGTAATCCAGACCGATCTGGTGACAAAAACGTATCGAGGCCGGATGGCCGCCATGCTCGCCGCAAATGCCGATCGTAAGTTCCGGCCTGGCGGCGCGTCCACCTTCGATGGCCAGCTTCATCAGCCTGCCCACACCCTGCGTGTCCAGCACCTCGAACGGATTGTCGTGCAGCACGTCCTTCTGGTTATAGGCCGGCAGGAATTTGTTTTCGGCATCTTCGCGCGAAAACGAGAACGTGGCCTGAGTCAGATCGTTGGTGCCGAACGAGAAGAATTCCGCTTCCTTGGCCAGACTGTCCGCACGCAGGCAGGCCCGGACGACTTCCATCATCGTGCCGAATTTAAGCTTGGCTTTGATGCCGCTGCTTTTTTCAACCTCGGCGACAACCTGGTCGACGTAGCCTTTGACAAACCTCAGCTCGGCAGAGGTACAGACTTGCGGCACCATGATTTCAGGATGCACATCCAGCCCTTCCTTGACGCATTCGACGGTCGCCTCGGCGAGCGCGCGTATCTGCATCAGGTAGATTTCCGGGAACGTGATGCCGAGGCGAACGCCGCGGTGGCCCAGCATGGGGTTGACTTCATGCAGCGCGCGCACTTTTTTCAGGATCGCCTGCTTCTTGGTGATCGCCAACTCGACGACATGCGGGCTCACGGTGTTCGATTTGATGCGCGCAGCCTCGGCCGGGTTCAGTTCCTCATCCTGCAACAGGTCCAGCGTGCCGGACAAAATTTCCATGCCACTGGCGGTCTTCAACAAGTGATTCAGCTCGTCGATTTCCCTGACCAGTTGCTGTTCGGCAGGCAGGAACTCGTGTATCGGCGGGTCGAGCAAGCGGATGGTCACGGGCAATCCCGCCATGGTCTTCAGCAGGCCTTTGAAGTCGGCGCGCTGAATCGGCAACAGGCGATCGAGCGCCAGCTGACGCTGCGCCAGATCTTCGGCGATGATCATTTCCAGCACGATGGGCAGGCGGTCGCTGGCGTTGAACATGCGTTCGGTCCGGCACAGCCCGATGCCTTTTGCACCCAATTGCAGCGCGCGTTTGGCGTCATCCGGCGTATCGGCATTCGCCATCACGGCCAGCCGGGCTTCCTTGTCGGCCCATGCCAGCAACACATTCAGCTCGGCGGTGATCTCGGCTTCCAGCGTGGCGACCACCCCCAGATATACCAGACCCGAGGTGCCATCGATCGTGATGATGTCGCCTTCATGGATGATGGTCTCGCCCATGGTGGCCAGTCGCAGCGCGACATTGACTTCGATGCCTTCGGCACCCGCCACGCACGGCTTGCCCATCCCGCGCGCGACCACGGCGGCATGCGAAGTCTTGCCGCCACGGCTGGTCAGGATGCCGCGCGATGCAAAAAATCCGTGTATATCTTCCGGTTTGGTTTCTTCGCGCACCAGGATCACCGGCTTGCCGGCTTTGCCCTGTTGTTCGGCGCGATCGGCGTCAAAGATGGCATGCCCGGATGTGGCGCCCGGAGAAGCCGGCAAGCCACGGGCCAGCGGCCGTGCATCGGCATTCGGATCCAGGCGCGGGAACAGCATCTGCGCGAGACTTTCCGGCGTGATGCGCAGCAATGCCTGCCGGCGCGTAATCAGTCCCGCCTTCTCCATCTCCACCGAACTGCGCACCATCGCGGTGGTGTTCATCTTGCCGTTGCGGGTCTGCAGACAATAGAGCGTGTTTCTCTCGATCGTGAACTCGAAGTCCTGCACTTCGTGATAATGATTTTCCAGCTTGGCGCGCAGCTCCTGCAATTGCCGGAACAAATCGGGCATCTCCTTTGACATGGCATCGAGCGGCTTCGGGGTACGGATACCCGCCACCACATCTTCGCCTTGCGCATTCACCAGATACTCGCCATACAACTGGTTTTCGCCGGTGGCGGGATTGCGCGTAAAACCGACGCCGGTGGCCGAATCGTTGCCGCGATTGCCGAACACCATCGTGCAGATATTCACCGCCGTGCCATTGGCCATGTCCGGCGTGATTTTGAATTCGCGGCGATAATCGACGGCGCGTTTGCCCATCCATGAATCGAAGACCGCCTTGACGGATTGGTCGAGCTGCTCATAAGGATCGCTCGGAAACGGCTTGCCGGTCTGCTCCTGCACCACGCGCAGAAAACGTTCGCTGACTTCTTTGAGATCATCGGCACTGAGCGCCAGGTCTTCCTTGACGCCACGATTTTGTTTGACGACAGAAAGTTCCTTGTCGAACAACTCGTCGGATACACCCAGCGCGATCTTGCCGAACAGCTGGATGAAACGGCGGTAGGTGTCATAGCCGAAGCGCGGATCGCCGGTCTGTTCGATTTCACCGGCCAGCGTCTGCTCATTCAGGCCCAGGTTCAGGATGGTATCCATCATGCCGGGCATCGACATCGCCGAACCGGAACGCACCGAAACCAGCAACGGATTTTTGGCATCGCCGAAACGCTTGCCGGTCTTGGTTTCGATCACCTTCAGCTGGGCATGGATCGCCGCCAGCAAGTCTTTGGGCAGGCCACCACCCGGTGCCGCAAGGTAACTCAGACAGGCTTCGGTGCTGATCACAAAACCGGGCGGCACATTCAGCCCAATCTGCGTCATCTCGCAAAGGTTGGCACCTTTGCCGCCCAGCAGCTTCTTGTTTTTTCCATCGCCCTCTTCAAACGCAAAGACCTGTTTATTTGTTTTGCTTGAATCGCTCACGGTACACCTCCAAAGATGGTTGGCATACTGAGCATTCTATATTGAAGTTCGCCAGTCATTGCGATAAAACAGGACTTGCAATTAAAAAATATTACGGTTATTGGCGCTGCCGAACGGCCTCAAATAAACAGATAGCGGTCGCCGCTGCGGCATTCAGCGATTCGATTTTGCCTGACATCGGGATGGAAATTTTTTGATTGGCAAGAGCCAGCAACCCGGCAGACAGCCCGGCCCCTTCGTTGCCGATCATGAATGCGACATTGCCGCGCAGGTCGCAGTCATACAGGCTGCGCGTGGCTTGCAGGCTGGTTGCCAGCAGCGTTCCCACAAATGCTTTCGCCACTTCAGACAAATCCTGCCGCTCATAAATATTCAAAATAAAATGTCCGCCCATCGCCGCGCGCAGCACCTTGGGCGACCAGGCGTCGGCGCAACCGGAAGACAAAAACAGCGCATCGCATCCCGCAGCGGCGGCCGAGCGCAGCATCGAACCCAAATTGCCGGGGTCCTGAATGTCTTCCAGCAACAACGCAAAACGGCATTGCGTTAATGTTAAATCAGTCAGGGGAATATCGATCAGCGCGAGTATGCCGGTGGGCGTTTTCAACTCGCTCAGTTCCGCGTACAGCTTGTCATCCAGTTGCGTGACCGGCACATTTTGGGTGCGTTCCAACAGCGCGGCAACTTCATCGTCGTGCAACGCCGCCGCATTCAACAGAATATGCTGCGGCGTCATTCCCGCATCCAGATACGCCGCCAGCAAATGCGCGCCGTCCAGCAAAGTCTGGTTGGCTTTGTTGCGTTGCCGAGCCGAACCGGTCAGTTTGACGAGCTCCTTGTAGAACGGATTGTCGCGGGACTGGATCAGCTTCATGGTTTTCAGCTTCATGGTTTAAATTTCAATCGAGTCTGACCCTCATGGCATTCTATTTAGGGCGGGTTTTACCCGCCATATGCTGACTGTGCCAAGAGAATTCAAAATCAACTTCGCCGGGCAACCCCCGGCGAAGTTGATTTCGGTTTCCACGATGCCTAGCGCCCACATCCCCACACATCACGCGCTTGCGCCCGCATCCTGTTCCAGCAACGCGCCGATCTCTTGCAGCGACGGCAATTCCTGCAAGGCGCGCAGGTTGAGGTCGTCGAGCAGTTGTTTGGTGGTGGCGAACAATTCGGGTTTGCCGGGGGCGTCGCGGGTGCCGACAGCCTCCACCCAGCCGCGTGCTTCCAGCGTTTTGAGGATTTGCGAGGAGACGGCGACGCCGCGTATTTCCTCGATGTCGCCGCGCGTGACGGGCTGGTGGTAGGCGATGATGGCGAGGGTTTCCAGCACGGCACGTGAGTAGCGCGGCGGCTTTTGCGGGTTGAGCCGATCGAGATATTGCTGCATTTCCGGCCGGGCGCGGAACCGCCAGCCGCTCGCCACGCGTGTCAACTCCACGCCGCGCCCCTGCCAGTCCTGCGCAAGCTCTTCGAGCAGGGTTTCGAGTTGGCGATTGTCCAGCGATGCGTCACCGAGTTTTTTCAGCTCCGATAAAGCCAGTGGCTCGGAGGAAGTCAGCAGCGCGGTTTCGAGGATGCGCTTGAGTAGCTGGGTGTCGATGGGTTCACCAACTGATTCCGTTTGCGCTGACTCTTCGACATAACCAATGACTTGCCCAGCGTCTTTTGCTGGCTTAGTCAGATGGCTAGTAGTTTCATCAGGCTCAGCACGAACGGTTAATGTTGCTTCACCGGGCAAGAGATTTTCACTCGGCGGTAATGGCTCGGTTTGTTCGGACATAGATGCTCCCATAAATTTCGCTTTGCTGGATTTCAACCAGAAATTCCTTGGCCAATTCGAGGATGGCGATGAAGGTGACCACCAGTTTCGGCACGCCGCTGTCCATGTCGAACAACTGGTCGAACGGGACATATTCGCCGCCTTTCAGGCAGCGCAAAACGTGCGTCATCTGCTCGCGCACCGAGAGTTGTTCGCGGCGCACCTTGTGATGTTTGTTGAGTTTGGCACGCGCCAGCAACATCATCCAAGCCTGGCGCAAATCTTCCACGCTGACTTCGGGCAGACGTTCCCGTACGGTGTTTTCGATCAGCACTTGCACGATCTCGAAATCGCGCCCTGCCTGCGGCAGCGCGTTGAGCTGTTGCGCGGCCAGTTTCATCTGCTCGTATTCGAGCAGGCGGCGCATCAATTCGGCGCGCGGGTCTTCGCCGTCTTCCTCGCCGGCCTTGGGCGGTCTAGGCAGCAGCATGCGCGATTTGATTTCGATCAGCACCGCCGCCATCAGCAAATAATCCGCCGCCAGCTCCAGTCTATTTTTCTGCATGACCTCGATGTAGCCCATGTACTGCCGGGTCAGTTCCGCCATCGGAATATCCAGCACGTCGAGGTTGTGTTTGCGGATCAGATACAGCAACAGATCCAGCGGCCCCTGAAACGTCTCCAGCACCAGCTCCAGCGCATCAGGCGGGATGTATAAATCCTGCGGCAGCACCAGCATCGGCTCGCCGTGGATGTGGGCAATGGGCTGGACGATATCGTTCATCTAGATTTTCACTTCGAACTGTTTCAGTATGGCCAGCATCACGATGTAGCAAAGTATCGTGGCCAGTACGGCGGCCAACAGGCTAAGCCAGAATCCCCAGCCCGCCTTGATCAACACCGGCAACAGCAGAAACAATGCCAGCGAAGGCAGAATCAGCCAGAATATCCCCGTGGACAGCGCAGCTATCCTGAGCGTGTCGCCGGTTTCAAGATACAGCCACACCATGACCAATAACGATGTCAGCGGCAGCGAAACCAGCAAGGCTCCACCAAACATATTGCCGCGCTTGATTATCTCTCCCACCAGCACGATCAGGCCCGCCGTCAGCAACACCTTGATCGAGTAATAAAGTAGGTCGACCATGTCAGCTTAGCTGTAGCTCAGCCCCATCGCCTCGCGCACATCGCGCATGGTCTCGGAGGCCAGCTTGCGCGCCTTTTCGCAGCCGTCGGCGATGATGTTGCGCACCAGCGCCGGGTCGTCCAGATACAGTTGTGCGCGTTCACGCATCGGTTTCTGCTCTTCGAGTACCGCGTCGATCACCGGCTGTTTGCATTCGATGCAACCGATGCCCGCGCTCTTGCAACCCTGCATCGCCCATTGTTTGGTCTGCTCGTTCGAATACACCTGATGCAGCTGCCACACCGGACACTTGTCCGGGTTGCCCACATCGGTGCGGCGAATGCGCGCAGGGTCGGTCGGCATCGTGCGTATCTTCTTGCCCACGCTGGCTTCGTCTTCGCGCAGCGTGATGGTGTTGTTATAGGACTTGGACATTTTTTGTCCGTCCAGGCCTGGCATCTTCGAGGCGGCGGTCAGCATCGCTTGCGGCTCGGACAGGATCATCTTGCCGCCGCCCTCCAGATAGCCGAACAGCCGTTCGCGGTCGCCGTGACTCAGGCTCTGTTGCTCGTCCAGCAAAGACTTGGCGGATTGCAGCGCCTCATCGTCGCCCTGCTCCTGATAACGGATGCGCAGCTCGGCGTAGAGCCTGGATTTTTTGCTGCCCAACTTTTTAACTGCGGCTTCGGCTTTTTCCTCAAAGCCAATTTCACGACCATAAATATGATTGAAACGACGCGCGAGTTCACGGGTGAATTCGACATGCGGCACCTGGTCTTCGCCCACCGGTACCTGCGTGGCACGATAAATCAGGACATCGGCGCTCATCAACAGCGGATAACCCAGGAAGCCATAAGTGGAGAGATCCTTGCCGACCAGTTTTGCCTGCTGGTCCTTGTAGGTCGGCATGCGCTCCAGCCAGCCCAGCGGCGTGATCATCGACAGCAGCAGATGCAATTCGGCATGTTCCGGCACCCTAGATTGGATGAACAGCGTGGCGCGTGCCGGATCGACACCCGCCGCCAGCCAGTCCACCACCATGTCCCACACGCTTTGTTCGATGACTTGCGGCGTGTCGTAATGCGTGGTCAGCGCGTGCCAGTCGGCCGCAAAGAACAGGCATTCGTATTCGTTCTGCATCTGCACCCAATTTTTCAGCACCCCGTGGTAATGCCCCAGATGCAGACTTCCGGTGGGACGCATTCCCGATAACACACGATCAGCAAACATATTTTTTACAGTCCAAAAATTAAATTAATTACGGCATTCAGCATGTTTACCGCCGGCCATAATATCAGCCCCAGCAAATTTGTCATGAGCAAGATAATCAGAATGAACATGCCATAAGGCTCGACCTTCGCCAGTTGAAATGCCTGGCGATGCGGCAACAGGCTGACCGCGACACGGCCGCCATCGAGCGGCGGCAGCGGCAACAAGTTCAGCACCATCAATACCACGTTAATTTGAATCCCATACTGCGCCATTCCAAGCAACGGATCGGCAAAATAATTGCCCTGCATTTCCAAACCAATTTTAGCCAGCAACGCCCAGCCCAATGCCATCACCAGGTTGGACGCAGGCCCGGCCAGCGCGACCCACAGCATATCTTTCTTGGGATTACGCAGCGCGCCAAAATTGACCGGTACCGGTTTGGCCCAGCCGAACAGAATGCCGCCCAACCACAAGGACAGCAACGGCAACAATATCGTGCCGACCGGATCGATATGGCGCAGCGGGTTGAGGCTGATGCGTCCTTCCCTGAAGGCGGTCATATCGCCGAAATGTCGCGCCACATAGCCGTGCGCCGCTTCGTGCAGCGTGATCGCGAACAGCACCGGAATGGCTGCGAGGGCGATGGTTTGTATCAGTTGATCTGTTTGCATTAGGTTCTCGTTACTCTTCAATTCCAAAAGGGGCAACATCGCCCTTGCCGCGTCGCAGCAACACCGGCACAGCGCCGGTCAAATCGATCACCGTCGTGAAATCCGTGCCCACCGCACCGCCGTCGATCACCAGCTCAACCTGTTTTTCCAGCAATTCGCGTATGCGTTCTGCGTCGTTCAGCGGCCACTCTTCATCAGGCAAAATCAGCGTGGAACTGGACATCGGTTCGCCCAATTCTTCCAGCAAGGCCAGCGCCACCGGATGATCCGGGATGCGGATGCCGATCGTGCTGCGCTTGGGGTGCTGCAAGCGTTTCGGCACTTCCTTGGTCGCATCCAGAATAAAGGTGTAGCTGCCCGGCGTGTTGCTTTTCAGCAGACGAAATTTCGTGTTATCCACTTTTGCATAGCGCGAGATTTCCGACAGGTCGCGGCACATCAAAGTCAGGTGATGCTGGTCGTCCAGTTGGCGTATCTGGCGGATGCGCGTCACGGCATCTTTATCGTCGAGATGGCAGCCCAGCGCGTAACAAGAGTCGGTTGGGTACACCACGACGCCGCCGTTGCGCAGCACTTCAACCGCCTGGCGTATCAGGCGCAAATTGGGGTTGTCGGGATAGATCGTAAAAAATTGTGCCATCAGTTCACTTTCGTTACGGCATCATTTTCCCATGCCTGCCACACCGGGCGACAGCTCAGCGGAAAATCCGGCAAGCGCCCCATATCCCGCCAGCTCTCGCCCGGCCCGTGAAAATCCGAACCGCATGAAGATAGCAGCTTGAATTCTTCGGCATAACGCGCAAACTCGGCATACTGTTCC
The DNA here is from genome assembly GCA_017880865.1 of Gallionella sp. Taxonomy (GTDB): domain Bacteria; phylum Pseudomonadota; class Gammaproteobacteria; order Burkholderiales; family Gallionellaceae; genus Gallionella. The sequence continues at coordinate 18,367 of JADGRL010000029.1, read as the reverse complement.
GGCGTATGGCTGCCCGTCACCACTTCCAACGCCTGCCCGCCCAGCTCGACGAACTCGGTCAATAATTCATGCATGGTCTTCTTGCCCATGCCACTGCGCCCGGTCATATAACGACCGGGATGAGCCAGCACCGCCACCCCGCCGCTGCCGCGTATCCAGCTGATCGCATCCGCCAAAGCCGCCCACTGATGCGGCACATAGCCCGGCTTGCCCTTCACCAGATAGCGGTTGAACACGCTTTTCACGTCACGACAATGTCCGGCCTCGACCAGATAACGCGCAAAATGGGTGCGGCCTATCATGTTGGGATTCTCGGCGTAATGGTATGCGCCTTCGAGCACACCACCGATGCCGGCCTTGGCCAGCGCATCGGACATTTTTCTTGCACGTTCACCTCGCCCGCTGCGCACGCTGCGCAAGCCTTCGACCAAAGCTGGATAATTAGGATTGATGTTCAAGCCGACAATATGCAAGGTGTGGGTGCGCCACGACACCGAAACCTCCACGCCGTTGATGAAACCCATGCCGTGTTGCGCGGCAGCCGCACGCGCCTCATCCAGACCCTCCATGTCGTCGTGGTCGGTCAACGCCAGCACCTTCACGCCGCGCTCGGCAGCGCGATTCACCACTTCGGTCGGGGTGAGCGTACCGTCGGAAAATTTGGAATGGCAATGCAGGTCGTGATCCAACATCAGATTTCGCCGCCGCCTTTTTTCATGACCTTGCCCTCTTCGGCGCGCTTGCGGCGCACCTCCTTGGGATCGGCAATCAGCGGGCGATAGATTTCGACGCGATCCTTGTCGCGCAGCACGGCATCGGGTTTGGTCAGCTTGCCGAATATGCCCAGCTTGTTAGCTGCCAGGTCGATCTCGGGATGTTTGTCGAATACGCCGCTGGCTTGAATGGCCCCGGCCACGGTCGTCCCAGCCGGTACAGATTTCTTGAGCAGGATTTGCTCGTTGGGCAGTGCATACACCACTTCGATGTTTATGATTTCAGTCATGTGTTCGTATAAACCTTTTCTGCGCGGTGGATGAAAGCATCCACGAAACTGTTGGCTATGTAATGAAACACCGGCCCGACCAGCTTTTCCAGCAGTTTATTGGAAAACTCATAATGCAGGCGGAATTCTATTTTACAGGCTGAAGCGCTCAACGGGATAAATCGCCAGCACCCGTCCAACTGTTTGAACGGGCCATGCTGCAGCGTGATGTCGATCTGATGAGGCGGCGTGCGCACGTTCTCGGTGGTGAAGCTCTGCTTGATATGGTGGTAATCGATGTGCACCGTGGCATGCACCGTCGCCCCATCCAGCTCGGTGACACTCGCCCCCCCGCACCAAGGCAGGAACTGCGGGTATTCCTCCACGCGGTCAACCAGATTGAACATCTGCTCCGCGCTATATGCAACCAGTACCGTTTTTTCAACCGAAGCCATTGCTTATCTAAAGATGCCATTCCAAAGGCTGGTAGAATAGCCGAACACACCGCAAAACTCACCTAATATGAGCATTATCCAGAATAAAAAAGCCTATCACGAATACTTCATCGAGGATAAATACGAGGCCGGCATCATGCTCGAAGGCTGGGAAGTCAAAGCCATCCGCGCCGGACGGGCGCAACTCAAGGAAGCCTACGTCACGATCAAGGGCGGTGAGTTATACCTGTTCGGCTCGCACATCAGCCCGTTGCTGAACGCGTCCACACACATCCATCCCGATCCGGTGCGCACCCGCAAGCTGTTGCTGCACAAACAGGAAGTTGACAAGATCCTCGGCAAAGTGCAGCGCGCCGGCTACACCATCATGCCGTTGGATATGCACTACAAGGGCGGTCGCGTCAAACTTGAAATCGGCCTCGCCAAGGGCAAGAAGCAACACGACAAGCGGGCGACCGAAAAAGAGCGCGAAGGCAAGATGGAAGCGCAGCAGGCGATGAAGAAGTTACGCCGCGAATAGATATGGCCCGCACTGACCCTATCGAACCACAAACCGCCTACCTCGCCGGCGGCTGTTTCTGGGGCATGGAAGAACTGGTGCGCAAAATACCCGGTGTTCTAGAAACCGAAGTCGGCTATACCGGCGGCGACACGCCGGATGCACGCTACGAGCAGGTGAAGACCGGCAACACCGGCCATGCCGAATCGCTGAAAATCGTGTTCGACCCAAAACAACTCAGCTACAGCCACCTTTTGTTCGAATTCTTCCGTATGCACAATCCCACCATGCGCAATCGGCAAGGCAACGACACCGGCACGCAATACCGCTCGGCGATTTTCTACCTCGATGAAGAACAGCAACACGTCGCCGAAGCCGTTATTAAAACCGTGGATGCCTCCGGTGACTGGGGCGCCCTTGTCGTCACCGAAGTCGCGCCATTCAAGAAATTTTACCGCGCCGAGGAATACCACCAGAAATATCTGGTCAAGCATCAAGGCGGGTATACCTGCCACTCTGTGCGGCGGTTTGGGTTGGGAGAGGTTTCGTAGGGTCGGTACGCCCTCAGAGTGCCAGAATCTCTATGAAGCAAAACCCACCCTACCTGACTGATTATTATTATTTAATTTTGGAACGGTATTGAGAGCAACACCTAAAATTCGAAAGTCGCCCCCAGAGAAAACTGTCTTATATTGGCGCCGCTCACTTTGTTGTAGCTAGACGCTTCGGCCTTGATCCCGAAGATACTTCTGATCGGGAATTGCACTCCCACGGCAAGCCCGGCACTCCCTCCTTTGTCCTTCGCCAGCGTTCTGCCAAGGGCAGTGGATTCGGCATTCCATAGCATGTAGTCGAGGCGAACATAGGGCTGCACATGCGGGTGGACAGGCCATCTGCCAGTCACTCCCGCACCGACACCGCTTAACTTGATGGCCACGGCATTGCCGCTGCCACTGGAATTGAAACCGGAATAACTGGCAGCAAACAGGTTGACCCCGAACTGGGGAATCGGGTGAAAACTGCCATCGACGCGCAGATAGGGGGAATTGTTGTAACCGTTAATGTAGCTGATCGACGCATCGCCCACCGAGGGTGAAACAACGAAGGACCTCTCGGCATACGCATGAGTTGCCGACAGCAGCAACAGGGAAAGCAACAGTCTGCAAACAGGATGTTTCATACCATGCTCCTATGGGGTGGTTGTGAATTGAACAGTTCTTTGCTGAACGCCATCGAAACTGCCGAAGGCGAATTGCGGCGAAACGCCCGCCGTGCGCACACGCTGGAGAATAAAGGCCACACGGCAGTTGGTTGATGGGCTGGTTCCGGTGGCCGGAAAATAGTTGGCGCTACTCAGCGTGGCTGCCCCCGTATCGATACCGATATTGTAAGACTGTGTATAACGGCTTCCGTCTACACAAATGCCCGCCACGTTGAGCCGCATCGTGGTCGTTGGATCGACATTCGTCCAGGTGAGTGCGAGAGGAGCAGCGCGTGAGACGATGGCATCTCTGGCGGGGGCTGCAATCTGGTAAGGGGGGGGGAAATCGACCGAGGATGGTCCCGTCATCACATTCCCGGAGCGCTCGAATTCAACATAGGCGCGTACCGGCGATGAACCGGTGCTCGGCGTATCGACCGAAAAATATTCGGGTTTCCCCGTCAAAACCTGGTTGAACAGAGAGTAATTGATGTAGAGGTCTCGCGCCGACATCACCTTCAAGTGTTGCGACAATGCCAGTGAATTGCTGAAAAGATTGCCATTGATGTTCATATATTGCTGGGGTGGCACATCGAGACTGGTATAAAGCGTATCGCCACTAGAGAGGTAGAGATAGCTGGCAGTGCTTCCCGGACCATTGCGTAACTGTACCGTCGTGGTGACGTTGCCGCTTTCATCCTGAACCGCCTTCATGTAGGCGTAAATACTATTGGTGGGATACGTGTTCGATGGCGACGGACTGTTACCGCTGCCACCGCATCCTGCCAGCAGCATCAGTAACAACAACGCGAGTACCGGAGCGATCAATACTTGGCGTGTAAATTTCATTTGTCGCGTTCCTTTCATATCCAGCGGATCCTTCAGTCAAGACAATCATGTACCGATTATAGGTGAGTAATTTTTCACATGCAGCGTAGCGGCACTGCCCCCAGTGACTGGGGAGCCCGTGTCGTCACCGAAGTCGTGCCATTCAAGAAATTTTATTGCGCCGAGGAATACCACCAGAAGTATCTGGTCAAGCATCGCGGCGGATATATCTGCCACTCTATGCGGCGGTTTAAATTGGGCGAAAGCGCATAGCTAAATCGGCGCTGCGCATCGGGGGTTGCTGCCATTCTAGGCCCCGTGCTTCGCTATCAGAGCTTGAACACCGCCATCATCGCGACTCCAGTTGCGATACCACTAAACTCGGCATCCGTGTACTCGATCATTTCCATAGATACCCGGAAGCCAACGGTATCGTTAATGTTGTATTGGCCTATTAAACCCGATACAAGTCCCGTCGATTGCTGATTCGTACTGCCAATCAATGTCCAACTGGGGACATTGGTGTATTTCGTTTGCACACGGGCCAGGCCGAGTTTGCCAAAGATTGAGAAACCGTTCGAGAAAGTATTCCCTCCCTTAAGGGCAAGCGTGACGGCAGATGCATTGAACTCTCCGATAGTCAATCCCGAGAAGTTTTGTACTATGTGTGTGCCCAGCTCTGACCAACCCGCTTCAATGCCGAAATGCTTGTCAAAATCATAGCCACCGATCAAGCGAAATTGTGCACTTTTATTTTTTGAGTCGCTTAAGGAACTATTACAACGGGTGAAAGTGTCATTGGCACAGCCTGAAGAAATGCTTGCGCTGGCAGCTCCGGCACCCAGATAGATGCCGGAATTTTCAGCTTGTGCAGATTGTGAAAGGCAAAGCAGAAATGTTGCGGTGATCAAAAACAAACTTTTCATATTTCACTCCTGATTGATGGAACTCCAAAATTCATTCTTGTAACATTCGCGGGGCTACTCGTGAATTTGAAGTGCTCCGCCTTTTTATTTTCGAGCAACAAAGATCAAAGCTTGAACACCACCATCAGCGCACCACCACCCACGACATTACTAAACTCAGCATCCATGTAATCGATCATTTCCATAGATACCCGGAAGCCAACGGTATCGTTGATGTTGTACTGGCCTATTACACCGCCCACAAACCCAGATGATTTCTGATTTGCGCTGCCTGCCAATGTCCAGCTTGGTTGTGTGGTGTATTTCGTTTGTACGCTGGCTAGACCGATTTTGCCAAAGATGGAAAAACCGCTCGAGAAGGTATTCCCCCCCTTGAAGGCAAGCGTGACGGCAGATACATTGAACTCTCCGACCGTCAAGCCTGTGGCGTTAAGTACTCTATATGTGCCCAATTCTGACCAACCTGCTTCTATGCCGAAATGCTTGCTGAAATCATAACCAGCGATCAAGCGAAGGTGAGTGTTGTCTTTGGAGCCGTTTGATGAATTATTACAACTAATTAGATAGCTGTCCTTAGCACAGCTTGAAGAAATGCCAGCGCTGGCAAGTCCGGCACCCAGATAGACGCCAGAATTATCGGCTTGTGCGGATTGGGAAAGGCAAAACAGAAACAATGCCAAAATCTTTCCACCTTGTTTAATGAAGCCCCAATTCTTGTTCATTCAAACGCCCCCCTTAAAAATTATTTTATATAACACATTAACTGCGGCTAACCGGCTTGGATTATTCGCATGCACATCCCCGAACAGTTTCCTGCTGACGCACTAAAAAACCCCGTTTCGCCTCCTCATGGTCACGCAATCAAAACGAGATGGGACGCAGATTACCTCGTGAAACCATTTTTCCATATCAACCTTATGGACTCCTCCATTTGCTGTATTGACTATCGGAACAATTTGCAGTCTTTTTATTGCCGATTTTTCTCATTGCTGTCAGACTGACAAAAAATGAATATGGGATGCACCCGTATACCGATAAGACTCAAAGAAGGGGGCGACATGCAGCAACTCGGCAATTTCTTACTCAAGCTTTGGTGTGGCGCGCTGGAAAAACCGGCTGACGAGTTCAAGGACTGGGCGTTATCCGAGGTCAAAACACTCATCCCATTTGATTCTTGCGCGTGGGGAAAGGGAAGATGGATAAACGAGACACCCGTCGTTCACCACATCCATCTTCACAACTTGCCCGGCGATTTCATCGAAAGCTGGTTGCACATACAGCATGAATATAAATTAACGCGGGATGTCGCAGCGCATAGCGACCGAACGTTCAATGTCGATATGGCTTCCGAATACCAGAACACGGACACTTACAATACCTACTGTAAAGAATATCGCATCGAGCACATCCTGGGTACTGGATGCACTAATCCGGACGCTGGCTTGTTAAGTATGATGGTTTTTCACCGCTCTGATATCAACCTGTCATTTACCGAAACTGAGCGCGCCCTCAAAGAAATTATTTTCCAGCACCTGCTCGAAGCTGAAAAAATAAACTGGCTGACGAACCTCCCCAATGGGTTCTCGGCCTATCCGAACAGCAGCATTAATACGCTTGCGGCTTGTGACAATACCGGGCTGCTGCATGTCGCGATGCCCGCTTTCGTTGATATTTGCCGGGAAGAATGGCCCTCATGGAAGGGCCCGTTCGTACATGAAGATGTTTTAAAATCGGCACACGACCAGAGCTATATCGGAGCATCTATTGCCATCCGTATGTTCAAGATGAACGAATTGACCTTGTTGCGCGCGCGAACAAAAGTGCCTGCCGACAAACTGAGTACACGCGAACTGGAAATCGCCCGGCATATTTCCGAGGGAAACGATTACAAAACCATCGCCCTCCATCTGGATATTTCTCCGGCTACCGTCAAAACCCATACCAGCAAAATTTACTTGAAATTGGGCATCAACGACAAGGCTCAACTCGCAGTTGAATTGGGCAAGTTATGCAATTGAGCAAAATATCACGGCTCACAATTTTGAGTCCACTAGCAAGCGTACTGCCGTAATAACTTGCGCCCTTGGGATAAAACTCGATTGATCTTTCGCGCTTCGTGAAATTTATCCGAAGTCATTTTGACCCATCAAATAGCATCTCCAGACGCATGCCAAACGCGGGACTGGATCGATAATTATTTATTCTTGGGAAATGCAGTTGCGGGCTTAATTCGAAGAATATCCAGCTCCGGTGCAGGCGGTAACGATAAAGCATCAGCACGACATAATCCGTCACCTGATATTGCGGATTGCTGACACCGATCGCACTCGCCTGATACAGCAAAGCGGTACGGTCATTCAAGGTGTGATAAATGGATAAATCTTGGCGCAGGTCGAAGTTCTGTTTGTCATTGAGCCATGTGGCATTACTGCTGGCGCGAAACAGAGTCGGCTCGCTGATAACACGTTCCAGGTCAAGCTGGGTGGTTTCACCCGCGCCTATGGTATTGAACCAATACACCGACTCCGCAGCTTTCAATCGCCATTGATCCAGCGGCACCGAATAGCTGCCTCTGGAGCGCACGAAAGGATTTAAATGTATGCCTTGAAATTTAACGCCGGCATCGGCACTTAAATGAAATGGTAACTCATCCGTTTTCTCCTTCACATAACGCAGCGCTGCGGCAAAACTCTCGGGTGCATTGACCTGATTAAGGAGCACGGGCTGGCCTTGTGTGGTATCACCCGTTATATTTTTATCGGGGTTGGTCTCCAGCAGCAGATGCAAACGCTTTTCAGTCGAGGGCAAATTAACATTGGCCCGTCCTGACAGCGTGTATTTTTGATCGCCGCCATATCCCGTCATTCTGGAAATATCCATCTGAACGACACTTTGGTTGCTCTCCTGATAATTACGCTCGTCGCCAAAAAAACGATCGATATCGCTGGCGAAACTGACTATCTTCCCGGACAAATAATCGCGTGGCGCATCGATAGAATCAAGGATGTCGGGTTGCTGATCCGGCGCGGCAACGGGTTCGGCACCAAACAACGTCAAGGGAAAAATCAGGGCCAGCCCCAGCAGCAGACTCGACGTAAGGCTGAAAGGCCGGACAGATATTTGCGCGGAGTTGGACATGTCTGGCAGATATTACACAAGGCGGGTTCAAGAGCCAACCCGACCGTTAACGTTTAACAACTATTTTGGCGAGTTTCATATTGTGCAAGAGCATACTGTACAGGTGAGGCCCACTTTTATGGACGGGCAAGTTGATGGCATTTTATCAACTTGTTAGGAGAATCCATAAAACGCATCCCACGTCATATTTTTATCGCAGAATTTAAACGTGAAGCAATCAAATTAGTCATAGAGCAAGGTCTGGCGTGGCGGCAGCAAGATGAAAATTGGGCGTTGCCATCCAACCATTACCGGATGGGATCAGCAAAAGCATGGATTACATCCAGCATTGGCTAGGGCAGATATTGCCAAGTGTGTAAGGTTGATGGTGCTCAATGTGGCGCAATAAAGTAAACTAAAGCAGCGAGTTGTCGTTAAGATGGAACCAAATCTAAATCTTTTAGTCGAAACGCTGCTATGATTATTAAGAATAATGGTGGTTTACTAAGGGGCTCGAAAATTGAGCGTCAAAAATAACAGCCATGTCCTTTCTCAAGACAGTGAGTTTCATATGGCATCAGGCTGGCTTGCGGCTGCTGTCTGGTCTTTTTTGAAATGAGCTGTTAGAACAATGAAGGCTGGTGGTAAGCCGGTTTTTTTAACTCAAAATAAACGTCGATCTAATGAATCAAATCCTGCAATACTTAAAAAAACATGGTGAGCGTTTTGATGCCGAGATCGCTGAAGCTGCAGGTCTCTCACTTTCAAAAACACGCCTCCACTTGGCAGAGCTTGCGACTAAAGGCGAGGTCATTACGTGCCTTTCAACCAAGTTTGAAAAGGGCAAGAAAATAGAAGGCATAAGATGCCGGTTGTCTGGGTTCATTCCGCCCGCAGCACCGGGCCGAAAATCGAAGGCATCTTGATTTTTCAAGCTGCGCATTGCAAACGAACGACAACAATTGAGATATTTATTGGCCTTCCCGAATTGGCATATTCAGCCTGATGGTAATGGGCAGCCTGATGGTAATGGGCAGGATGCTGGATGTACGGCTCTCGCCGAAATCCAGGGTTTCGCCCGCTAGGTCGCTGCGCGCCCTTCGCAGTCGACTCAGGGCTCCGCCCCGAGACCCTTACACGACACCTCTACACAACAGCGCGTTCAGCCTTGACGTTATCGGATATCCGCCAGTTTCGGTGCTGCCTGCCGTCCGGTTTTCTCCAGCCAGAGTTCCAGAGGACTTTTGTAGGGTGATATGCCAACGGCAACGGCGGCATCGCTGCTGCCTATGCCACCACCACGGACACTCAGCCATTCTGCCCGGCTCAGGTTCTTGGTCGAAACCAGTCGCACTGCGTTACTTCGCTTCATTTGAATTCTCTCGATAGAAACGACAACGCCCCGAGCACAATGCCCGAGGCGTTATCTGTTGCGGTCATAGACCAGGGTTACGGCTTTATCATGTTTATTGAGCCCATCAATGCCGCCAACAGCTCTTATTGTTTTGCCTTCGAATTGAACAAACAACCTCCATATCAGACAGTGGCTATAGTTATCATTGGATACCCACATAGTTGTCCACAGATTTTGTGGATAAGGTTTACGTCGTGAGAATCAATGCATGCTCCAATGCCTTCTGCTTGATCTGCGCTCCTTGTCCGAACCATGCCGAATCGAGGCGATAGTCCTGATTGCGGGCGCGACGATGATTGTCCACATACTCCGTCACACCGTTGACCAAGCCCCATGCCGTACCTTTATCCGCACCAACCCATTCAACGAAACTGACCCGCAATATCAAAGCTCAAAGGTCATGCCGCTAGGCCAGCCTACCGATGACACCACCAAACTCGTGAATGCGACCATCAAGGGATTGAAAGAGATTTACCGCACTGGCTATCGCTACAAGAAAAGCGGAGTGCTGTTGATGGCATTGCAACCGAAAGAAACGATACAGGCAACGCTCTTCGATGATCCTGTCGAACAGGCCAAGTCAGACGGCATGATGAGTGTGATGGATACAATCAACCGAAAAGTGGGGAAAGGGACACTGACTATAGCCACATCTGGAATCACAAAACGATGGGCGATGCGTAGGGAAAGCAAGTCATCTAACTATACGACTGAATGGGATGAGTTGCCAGAAGCTTGGTAGGATTGGGGCAAATTATGCAGCGGTGTGGGTGCCTAGCAAATTTCTGGTTTACCCCTAGGTTTACCCCTAGGTTTACCCCTGAGAGGATAAAAAGAAAAATGGGTTAGATCATTTCTGACCTAACCCATTGACTTTATTGGTGCGCCCGGAGCGATTCGAACGCCCTACCCCTTGGTTCGTAGTCAGAGGGAGGGGTGTTTTACCAACATAGACCTAGATGCATATAGTTATATTAAATAAACAATTCAATAGGTTGCAATTGCACTATAATTTACCCAGATTGATCAATATACACCGTCACCGTAGCAATGGTGTAGCAATGGCGTAGCAATGAAACAGAACATACTGGGGGCGCGCTCAAACATGTCATCGATTAATTTCACCAAGTCGGCTATCGACGCGATACCTCTCCCAGCAAAGGGCTGGGAGTACCACCGTGACCATAAAACGCCAGGGCTCGCCATCGGGGTCGGCTCGACCGGCATTAGAACATTTGTCCTTTATAAACGTATCAACGGCGTTCCTGAACGAGTCAAGCTGGGACGTTACCCAGAGATGACCATTGAGCAGGCCAGAAATAAGGCTGCGGAATTGAATGGTCAGATCGCAACGGGGAAGAATCCTGCCGATGCCAAGCGCGAGAAACGCGCCGAGATGACCCTTGACGATCTTTTTGATCTCTATATGGAACGATATGCCGTTCCTCACGGATTAAAAACTGTGACTGCAATGCGCGAGAACTTTGCTGTCTATCTCGGAAAGCTCGATGCCGCCAAAAAGAAACATGGCCGTGAACGAGTCAAACCTGATGGTGCAGTCGATTGGAGCAAGCGGCAGATTTCGGCAATAACGCATAAGGAGGTATCCAAGCTGCATCACCAGCTCGGCACCAAGACCGGCAAGACCATAGCTAATCGTGTTGTTGAACTTCTGAGAGCAGTCTTCAATCGCTGCAAGAAGCTGAAACTCATCGACCTGCCCAATCCCGCCGAGGGGATCGAGCATTTCAAGGAGGTTGAGCGCGACCGTTTCCTTCGTGGAGATGAAATCCCTCGATTCTTTGAAGCACTTGGCGGCGAGACTGAACAGAATCGCGATTACTTTCTATTGTCGCTCCTTACAGGTGCCCGCAAGGGGAATGTTTTGTCGATGCGCTGGGATGATATTGACTTCAACCTTGGGCATTGGCGCGTTCCAGGCGAGATTTCAAAGAATAAGCAACCGATGATTATTCCGGTTACGGGAGCAGCGGTTGAGATTCTCACCCGAAGGCTGGGGGCAACAGATTCTGTTTTTGTGTTCCCAGGCGTAGGAGTGACAGGCCACATGACAAGCCCAAAGTCAGCCTGGAAGCGGGTTATTGCACACGCAGAACTTCAGGACATACGTCCGCACGATCTGAGGCGCTCGCTCGGCAGCTGGATGGTCAATACGGGGGCATCCATAGCGATTGTTGGAGGGGCCTTGGGACACAAGGATTCTGCAAGCACTCGAATATATGCCAGACTGGCTACAGACCCGATCAAAGATGCCATGGAGGTTGCATCTAGCGCGTTGATGGAAGCTGGGAAGGCAAAGCCTGCTCAGTGAGCCGTTCAATTCCATATCAGCATTTAATGTGGCGTGCAACGGCAATGGTACGCAGTAGTATTTATATAACGCTTGACGTTAAACGCATAACGGCAATAGAATAAAACATGACGATCCGATCATTCCTTTGCGCCGATACAGAAGCGCTTTACGAAGACAGAAAGCCGAAGCGGTTCAAGAACATTGAATCCGTCGCACAGCGCAAGTTGCAGATGCTCGATGATGCTGAGGAATTGCGAGACTTGGCCTCGCCACCTGGCAACCGGCTCGAAGCATTGAAAGATGATCGCAAAGGACAACACAGCATCCGCATCAATGACCAATGGCGCGTGTGCTTTGTCTGGACAGCAACCGGGCCGAAAAACGTAGAGATCGTCGATTACCACTGAAGAGGTTATGACATGGCAACGAACAAGATGAGACCGATACACCCAGGAGAGATAATCCGCGAGGAATATCTTGTGCCCCTGAATATGAGCGCCCACGCTTTGGCGATTGAGCTGCGTGTACCCGCCACTCGAATCAACGACATTGTGCGCGAGCGTCGAGCTATTACGCCTGACACTGCGCTACGGCTGGCGCGCTGCCTCGGTACTACGGCGCAATTCTGGCTTAACCTGCAAAGCTCTTTTGACCTGAAGCAGGCCGAGACCGAGACCGGCAAGCGAATCGAGCAAGAAGTCAGACCCATGGAAAGACTGGCGGCCTGAGGTAAAGACCCTAACGAGAGCAACCCAGCAGCGCCCTGCTTCCCGCCACGGTCGGTTTGCATTCCCCAGCGTTTACAGCCGCCGTTACCGCAGTAATATCATCAGTAACGGCGGGAGTAGCGTCGTCACCCTCAGTAATGGCTAGAGTAGCGCCAATAGTAGCGGCGGGAGTAATGGCGGCGATCTCAGTAACGGCGATAGTAGCGGCGACAGTAATTTCAGTAACGGCGAGAGTAATCTCAGTAATGGACTCTTCCGGGCGGCGTAGCGCCCCTATCCCAAGCAGCGACCGAAGTCATGGCGGCAGCCGTGATAGTGACGAAGATTGCGAGAGCTTTTATCATTACGATCGGATTATTTCACCGCTGCTCCAGAAGATTGAGCTGACAGGGAGGCGATATAGGCTTCGGCCGCTCTTAACTGCTCAGGGGTCAAACCCTTCAACTTCGCAACGATCGCGCCCTTCGCACCCTGACGAGTACCCTTCACCGTCTTTTTGGCCTCGAAGTAAGAGCCGAGCAGCGACTCATCCATCTGATCCAGCAAAACCTCAATCACATTACCCTGACTGATGCCGTAGGTCTTGGCAACATTCTCGATCTTGTCCTTGTGCGCTGGGCCGAGAATCATGGTGTAGCGAGCCATGCCCTTTTCAGCATAAAAGTCTTTTGTTTTTGGTTTGATTGTTTCTGTCATGACGTTCCTTTTTTCATTCTGAATTGATAATGTAGGCACATCGCCCATAACTTCCGGCAGGTCACCCCAGCGAATTGATGCAACAATGCCCCAGTTTCCTTCTGGGTTTGGTCTGCGCCATGCGGCCACGGTCATTTGTTGCAGGAAAAAAAGTGCCTTTCCAAATTCTTCAATGTGCAGTTCATCAGTTCTATTACCGACCGTATATGTTCCATTTCGTTTAAGGCCAGGATGAAAGCAAGAGCCATCCCTAGCGAAAGGCACCTGAATGCCCTGCAATCCAAAATTAGTCATTCGCTTCCATCATCGTTGGTGCGCGTCGTTATTTAACATGAAGGTGTTCAGTAATAGCATCGCTGACAGCCTCGTGCAGCGTCACCCACGTCACAGCCCCCGATGGATGGTGATATGGAGTCGGTTTTGACAGCGGCTGCACATTCGACAGCACCCACGCAAAACGGTATTTCTTGAAATTCGGATTCGACCATTCGGCTGGTGACACGCAATGCCTGTCTGCGGCAGCGAATCTCTCTTCGTCAGTCAGTGGCCCGATGCACTCAACCATGTCGGCGACGCCAACCACAGTTTGTGTGCCTGATTGAATAAGCGCAATCCGCCCGCGACGGTTGCAGCGGATACTACGCATCTCCCAAGTTTTGCGACCGTCGAGAATCATGTCAATGTAGGGCTGGCGTATCAGCAGACCGCGCATGGGGTCGCTCCTTATTAAATTTGCTATTCTTGCAGAAGCCGGTGTGGATGGACGCTGCCTAAATTTCCTGGCCATTTGACGTATTGACTTTGACGTATTGACTAGCACTTCCGAATTTGCCAATTACATGAAAAAAGTGGGGCAGAATGAAAATTCCCTGATACGTTCCTGTCGTTCGCAGCACCCCCACAAGGCAGGCGGTGAGGCTCGACCCCAAGTATTTGTAAACTCGAAAATCTGGGGTTCGAGCCTCATCCCACAGCACTACCGACAAATGATTGCGGGGAGTCCAAGGTCTCGTTGTAGGGTAATCGAGCCAAGAAGCGCTCCTGTGATCGCGTTATATCGGGATAAGACTCCAACGGTTTGAGCGTAGGCTGTTCCAGCACTATCAATACACACTTGAGAAATGCCTAGACCAAGTTGAGTCCCAGAGAATTGGGAGACGGCATTGCCAGTTATTGGATTGAGTTCAAACCAACTAAACCCACTAGCACCGTATAGATGCCCGTTAGGAGCATAAGAAAAGCCAGTAAAGTCTGAAACACCACTCAGAGCAACCTTGGACAGAACGACCCCAGATGAACTGAATCGGTATATTTGATTTACCCCGAACAGACTTGCTTGGCTTTGGCCAACAATCGTTCCATCGGGTGCAATAGCAAGTACGCCAATCCACTCCGGTGCAGTAAATAGTTTTGTGCAGTTCCCACTCACTGGATCGAACTTTACTATTGAGCCATCAACTTGCGAGCCGATTGCAACCCCGTCCGCGCCTACTGCGGCCGATGAAATACCACCGCACATGACAGGAGTTTGAGGCGTTAGCACACCCGTTGACAAGTTCACTAGGTTGCCGTCAATGTAGACATTACCTTGAATTACCGCTGCAATCGGAACTTGTGTTGCAGTGCCGCCGCCACTCGTCGTTCCCGCGTAAGCGGTCGCCAGTGCTGTGCCGAAACCTGTAACAGGCGCGGTAAAGGCTGGGACGGAAGCATTGCTCAACAAGGATGTGTACGTGACACCTGTATTGGTCATGGCCGTTTTCAGGGCAGTCAACATGTCGTCGCTAACGTTGCCAGAAGTGGGCGTAAAGGCCGTGATGATCGGATTGATGGTGTTGAGCGAGGTCAGTGCGGGCAGTGCGGCGCTCATTTTGGCGAGCGCTCCAGTCACTGAGGCTTGGTTAATAGCAGTAAGCGGTGCGGGGTTGGCGCTCAACCCGGCGAACCATACGCTGGGGGTTGCCGTACCAGCCAGATTGGCCACCATCAGGTCGGTGAGCGGGGTGACGTTCACGGTGCCTGGAGTAATCGCAATGGACTGGTAGGGCGTGGTATTGGCTACGCCGCTGATCGTGCCGCCAGTTACCTGCACCGCACAGGGCAGAGTTTGTCCAGCGAGAGTAACTTGCCATGCTCCCATACTGCTCGTGGTGGTGGAGGCGAGAGCGCTACCTGATGCACAACTAACGTTGATGGTGCCAGCGACAATCGGAGAGCCAACTGCCGCAACGCCGCCCAAGTTACGGGTAGCCGGTGTGCTGGTGCTGGTTGCCGGAGAACTGCTGCCCCCACCCCCGCCGCAACCTGATAATAGAGCTACTGTGATTGCCGCGACGAACAAATGCTGAAGTTTCAAAATGCATCTCCAAATAATTAAATTGCCGAAATAAAAAACTCTCCCTGTCGGCATAGAGGAAGATGCAACGTTTCTTGCATGGCTAACTTTTTCAGTGTAACGCATACAACCGTATGCAGACAAGCTCAGGTGTTTAGGCAAACCTTGCCCACCTATGAAGGACAAGAAATTACCGACGATTATATTTGGCGAAGTGTTGCAGGAATTACGCTTGCAGCAGGCTCTCACGCAAGACCAGCTTGCCGAGCGCGCGGGAACTGAGCGCAGCCATATCAGCGCCCTTGAGCGAGCCGAAAAAGGTCCAGCACTCGCAACGATTTTTATTCTCGCCGACGCACTGAAAATTCCGGCGGGAGATTTGATTGGCCTCGTCGAACAAAGACTGAAGACCCTTCGACACCGCGCTTGAATACTCCAAGTGATGGATACCTCGCACTGGCGAACGTGTCCCTACAAGGCAGACAATTGGGGGCGAGTAGTTGCGATACGGTGGGATTCGTTACCCAAGAAGTATTTGACGACCAAGCGCATCTAAATCAACGCCTGAGCAACGCGCAGTGAATGGACTTTGGGTTCGGACTTGGGGTCTCAACAGAATAAGCCGGCAGATGTCTATAATGTAGCTGAAGCAGAATGCAGACGCTTCCGGTTGTCGGGTGCGTTCGCGATTGACTGTGGCACCGCTCTACGATGAGTTGGTGATGATCGCGCCGCCGACGACCGTGGCGGTCTGGACATCGCATCTCGTAGCCATTCAGTCAAAGTATAAGGGTCGCGACATATAAGGGTCGCCAGATTTTTGTCTGAGTTAAAACAACCAATACATCCACGTTCCAATCTTACACATTAGACTTCGGTCTCCTATCAGAGCGCACTGCTTCAGCCTCTCAGCTTTCTACCCTTCTTCATGATTGTGGCTTTTCTAAAATCTGAATTTGCTCAGGTCGCTTATCGTCAGCGTCTTGGAAATTTACCCTAGTCTGCCAACTATCACTTCATGATGCTGTAGGCTCAAAACTCCAATAACCGTTCCGCCCGAAGCATCCGTTTTGTTTTTCATCGTCTGTTGCCCAAGTCGGATTCGGCTTGCCTGATTCGAGGGCTGTGATCGTAATCGCGGACAAGTGCGCCGCCTCATATTGCCTGGTGTCGTCACATTGCCGACTCCGCTGTAGAGGTTGGTATGACTGAATTCAAGTAGGTTTGAGTGTCTGGATAGCTGGTTTTTAGAAAAAAGTGATTTACCTACTGGGGAATAGCTGAAATAGGGAAGATATATGACAAAACATCTAATTAAACCAATATGTTACGAAGATTCAAAAAACTACTGAAAATTGGCAATTAAGTGGGTATTTTTGATGTTTCAGGAGGTGTTTTTGGAGGTTTCAGTAGGTGTTTCAGTAGGTGCTTGGTCGGCAGTGCTTGATTGCTGGATCGTCTGGCGGTGCAGGCGCAATTGCAAACTTGGGATCACATAATACTGCCGCGAAACTTAAGCGAGCGCCTTTCTATAATCATTTTGCGAGATGCGAATTGCATGTCGATTCAACTAATGATTATGGAGATTAAAATGACCAAACAATTACCACCCCGCCTCACCGTCGCAGAATTTCTCGCCGATAGCATAGCTGCTGTTGATAAAACCCAGCGCGAGATTTCCCAAGAGTGTGGATTCGATAATCCCAACATCATCACGATGTTCAAGCAAGGTCATACCAAGCTGCCGATCAACAGAATCGCTCCGCTGGCCAAAGCGCTTGATGTCGATCCAGTACACTTGCTGCGTCTCGTCATGCTTGAGTACATCCCAGAAAGTTGGGAAGCAATCGAGAACATCATGAACAGCACCGTGCTGACCGCCAATGAACTTGAGCTGGTACGTGCGTTTCGCGAAGTGACAGGCGGTAACGATGCTCATGCGACTGTGATTGATCGCAGCGCAGTCCTCGCCATAGTAACGGCATGAGGGGATTGCGATGAGTGATCAAGCACAAAATATATATGCTCCCTTCCCGCCCCCTGAGAGAATGTCAGTGCGCCACTTCGTGGACGATCCTGTAACCGGATGGGGAAGGATTAACAGCGACCGCTACCTTGCAATTTATCGCAGTAACATCTGTGTGCCTAATTGGGCCGGCAAGACATTACGAGGCGCAGGTGTGTTAGTCGATTTTGATGGGCGCAAGGTGATCGCGATATGCAGGGTGGAAATCTCGAACTGGAAGATCGGTGATGAAGGCTTTACCAATCCGGACGAGCTGATGGAGCCAACTGCGGATTACAGCGACCCTGCCCGGCCTAAGCCTGCCCGCACCCCAGAGTCCATTCCGACAATGGAAGATATTATGGCGATCAAGCGTTGTCTCGGTTTGAGCGGGTAGTAACGCCAAAGGCGCGTAGGACGTGACAGTGGGAGGGCGGGAACAGGAGGTAACTGACCTGCCTTCCCGTTACTCATCTTCCGTGCGCCCCTCAATACTGACCACCTCGCCCTGGGAAGACTCCACGGAGATGATGATGGGTCTGCAACAGACGCTACAATCTTCGGTGTATTCCTGTCGCATGACGGAGCAGTCAATGAGGACTTCGATTTGCTCTCCACAATATGGACACTGGAGGAATGCTGATTGTTGGATTTGCACTGACTTCTCCCAAGAGTTCTAACAGTTACCCCAAAGTCTTAAACACCACCTCCTGCACATCCTTGGACAAGCCTTTGGCCGCGGCTACTTTCTGCAACGCAGCCTGCATATGTTGTTTCAGCGCAGGCTGGTATTTTTTCCAGTGATCCAGCGTGCGTACCAAACGTGCGGCCACCTGCGGATTGAGCTTGTTCAGCGCGATCACCTGT
>JADGRL010000028.1 GCA_017880865.1 Gallionella sp. | reverse complement strand
AAATTATTCCGTCGATTCCTGCCGCACCACGAAACGGTGAAAAACCAGCGCTGGCTCAAGCCGTTCGGCAACTGGCTGCAACAACCCAATCTGTGGCAGTTGCATCGCCGTTCGGTGGCGGGCGGCGTGGCGGTCGGTTTTTTTTGCGGCCTGATCCCCGGCCCAATGCAAATGATGGGTGCCGCGCTGTTGGCGGTGTTGTTCCGCGTCAACCTGCCGGTAGCGCTGATCACCACGCTATACACCAACCCGTTCACCATCGTGCCGCTATATATGCTGGCTTACGAACTCGGTGCCTGGGTCAGTGGTATGCACAGCGGCATGGCCGTGGTGCAACCATCATTTCCGGAATTGCATTGGCAAAACTTGCTGCATGAAATGTGGGACTGGATGGTGATGCTCGGCAAACCATTTTTGATTGGCCTGCCATTGCTGGCGCTGAGCCTGTCCGTTATCGGTTATGTTGCGGTGCGTGTGTCGTGGCGGGTGGCGGTGATATTGAAGTGGCGTGCGAGAAAACGGCGCAGGGCGACTTGATTTCCATTTTTGCGGAATCAAGAGTTAATGGGGCCGCAGAAAGTTTCCGTTGCGCACTTTAAGCTTCTCCGGTTCAGAATATTTTCGCCGGTGGCACTGTTGGTTCGTCTGTCTCTTCACACGCCTTATCAAGAGGGCATCGCTACGCGATGTTTACGTTAAAAGCGCACTTGTAGCGGTCACTCAATTCTGCTGGGTTTCAACTTGGACGGGAGGCTATGGCCACCGTGTGCGCGTTTGCCGAAGTAACCATGCAGGACTTCGCCCGACAATTTGATGACTTGCTCACGGATGCCGGTCTTGCCGATAATCTTCATTTCGGCCTGGTTGATAACGGCAACTGCCGCCAATTCGTCGCCTTTGCCGAGGCTCATGAGAATGACACCTTTGCCGCCGCCCGTCAGGCGTTTCAATTCAGCAAAGAGGAATACCAACAGTCTTCCGCCACTGGATACGGCTGACACCAGGGATTGTTCGGTGGTCGTGAACGGGGCAGGGGGCAGGATGGTTTCCTTGTCCACGGTGATGAATTGTTTACCCGCCTTGTTCCTGCCTACCATGTCGCCGAGAACGCAGCAAAATCCGTATCCGGCTGAGGTGGCGATCAATAATTGCTGATCGGATTTTCCGCACAGTGCATGGGCAATTTTTGCGCCGGGAGCGAGTTCGATGAAGGTGGAAAGCGGTGCGCCATCGCCGCGTCCCGAAGGTAGTTGCGACACCTGGATGCTGCACACGCGCCCGTTATCGCAGATCACGATGCAGTGGTCGGTAGTGCGGCACTCGAATTTGCTGAGCAGGCCGTCTCCATCCTTGAAGGGGAGCGTGGACAAATCCAGACCGTGTCCCTGACGGGTGCGCACCCAGTGTTTGCTGGAGAGGATGACGGTTACAGGTTCGTCGAGTACCGGAACGACGATTGCCGATTTTTCTTCTTCCTTGATCAGCGTGCGGCGCTCGTCACCGTAGGTCGCGGCATCGGCTTCGATCTCATCACTAACCAGTTCGCGCAGTGCGCTTTCTTTGGACAGCAGTCGTGTCAGTTCGCGGCTTTCTTTTTCCAGTCCCTTGATTTCTTTTTCGATGCGTATGCCTTCCATCTTCGCCAGTTGGCGCAGACGGATTTCCAGTATGTCTTCGGCTTGGCGCTCGGATAGTTCAAAGCGCGCAATCAAGGCCGCTTTGGGATCATCCGATTCGCGGATCAGCGCGATTACCTCATCGAGGTTGAGGAACACCACCATGCGCCCCTGCAGGATGTGCAGGCGGTCATTGACCTGAGCCAGGCGATGTTGGCAACGGCGGCGTACCGTGCTCAGGCGGAACGCCACCCATTCGCGGATGATTTTTGTCAGCGGCTTCTGCTGCGGGCGTCCGTCCAGCCCAATCATGGTCATGTTGATGGGCGCGGAAGATTCCAGACTGGTGTGGGCGAGCAATACAGTCATCAGCTCGTCCTGCGTCTGGCGCGAAGATTTGGGATGGAACACCAGACGCACGGCCTGCGACTTGTCAGATTCGTCGGCTACCGCATCCAGCACCGACAACAGCAATTGTTTGTTCTGCACCTGATCCTGACTCAGGCTCTTCTTGTTGGCTTTGACTTTAGGGTTGGTCAGCTCGTCGATTTCTTCCAGCACTTTTCGGGTCGAAACGCCATGCGGAAGTTCATGTATAACGATCTGCCACTGACCGCGTGCGAGTTCCTCGACGGTCCAGCGGGCGCGCATCTTGAGCGAGCCGCGTCCGACGAGGTAACACTCGCGGATGTCGCGCGCAGACGAGATGATTTGTCCGCCGCCGGGAAAGTCCGGCCCCTGGATGCAGGCGAGCAGGGCGTTATCAGTGAAATCCGGATTGCGCACCAGTTGTACTGCGGCGTTCGCGACTTCACGTAGATTGTGCGAAGGGATTTCCGTCGCCATGCCGACCGCGATGCCCGATGCGCCGTTGAGCAGCACCATCGGCAGGCGCGCCGGGAGCATCGCGGGCTCCTGGAATGCGCCGTCGTAGTTGGGCACGAAGTCCACCGTGCCCATGTCGATTTCGGACAGCAGCAGTTCGGCGAGCGGGGTGAGGCGTGTTTCGGTGTAGCGCATCGCCGCCGCGTTGTCGCCGTCGCGGGTGCCGAAGTTGCCTTGTCCGTCCACCAGCGGATAGCGCAACGAAAAATTTTGCGCGAGGCGCACCATGGCCTCATAGGCGGACGAGTCGCCGTGCGGGTGATATTTGCCCAGCACGTCGCCGACCACGCGCGCCGATTTGACGTGCTTGTTGCCGTGGTTTAGACCCATCGCACGCATCGCGTAGAGTATGCGACGCTGCACCGGCTTCTGGCCGTCGCACACGTCCGGCAGGGCGCGGCCTTTTACTACGGAAATGGCGTATTCCAGATAGGCGCGCTCGGCATATTGTGCGATCGGCACATCATCGCCGTCCGGCAGAGCGGGCAGTGGGGCGAACTGTCTTGCGCCACCGTTGCCGCTGTTGCCGCCAGTCGATGATGCCAGTTCTGCCTCAACTTCGGGAGCCGTGTTTTGTTCGTCAGGAATAAGACCGGATTGGTCTTCTGTGGTCTGCTCAATGCTCATGTTTACACATCCCCCTGAACTTCATTGCCGTGATATTCCAACCACGCACGTCGTGTCGAGGCTTCGTGTTTGCCCATCAGCATATTGAACATTTCCATATTGTCATTGAACGGAATGGCGGCGGCATTGACCCGCAATGCACGCCGCGTATCGGGGTTGAGCGTGGTATCCCAAAGCTGCTCGGCATTCATTTCGCCCAAGCCTTTGAAGCGCGAGATCGACCATGAGCCATCGCGGACTTTTTCCTGGCGCAGGCGGTCTTCGATGCCCAGCAATTCGCCCTGGTTAAGCGCATAGATTTTGCGGATCGGCTTCTTGCCCTGAGCGGGAACATCCACGCGGAATAGCGGAGGCTGCGCCAGATAAATTCTGCCAGCCAGCACGACCTTGTAGAAGTGGCGGAAGAACAGCGTGAGCAGCAGCGTGGAGATATGCGCGCCGTCCACGTCGGCGTCTGCCATGATGTAGATGCCGTTGTAGCGCATGCCGGACAAGTCCACCTCGTCGTTCGGGCCGTGCGGGTCGACGCCTATCGCAACGGAGATGTCATGTATTTCGTTGTTGGCGAACAGGCGGTCTTTTTCGACCTCGAACGTGTTGAGCACCTTACCGCGCAACGGCAGTACGGCCTGAAATTCCTTGTTGCGTCCCTGCTTGGCCGAGCCGCCCGCCGAGTCGCCCTCAACCAAAAAAAGCTCGGTGCGGGCGGGATCGTTCGAACTGCAATCGGTCAGCTTGCCCGGCAACACCGCGACCGAGGAACCCTTTTTCTTCTCGACCTTTTGCGCCGAGCGCATCCGGGTTTGCGCCTGCTGGATGGCCAGTTCGGTGATGCGCTTGCCGTGGTCGACATGCTCGTTCAGCCATAAATCCAGCGGGTCTTTCACCATCAGCGACACCAGACGCAAGGCATCGCGCGACACCAGCTTGTCCTTGGTCTGCCCCTGGAATTGAGGGTCGAGTACCTTGGCCGACAATACAAAGCTAGCGCGTGAAAATACGTCATCAGCCACCAGCTTGACGCCCTTGGGCAACATGCCATGCAGTTCGGCGAAATTCTTTACCGCATTGAATACCCCGTCTCTCAATCCGGCATCGTGCGTGCCGCCCGACCAAGTGGGGATCAGGTTGACGTAAGACTCGCGCACAATCGCGCCTTCAGCCGACCACACGATTGCCCAAGCCGCGCCTTCGCCCTCGGCATAACCGCTGTCGCCACCTTTAGGGACAAATTTCTCACGGGCGAAAATGGGCACGGCCAGTTCTTGTTCGGACATCGCTTCGGTCAGGTAGCCGCGCAGCCCATCAGGGTACGACCAAGAACGGGTTTCGCCGGTTTTCTCGATATGCAGCGTGACGTTGACGCCGGGCAGCAGCACCGCCTTGGAGCGCAACGAGCGTTCCAGCTGCGGCAGGATGACATTGGGCACGTCGAAATATTTCGGGTCCGGCCATGCGCGCACCTTGGTGCCGGTGCGCTTCTTCGGGCAGTCGCCGATGCGCACCAGCGGCGCTTCAGCCGCGCCATTGAGGAAGCGGATGAAATGCTCGCCGCCATCGCGGTACACCGTCACCTCGACCTTGGAGGACAAGGCATTGGTGACCGCCACGCCGACACCATGCAGCCCGCCGGCAAACTTGTAGGCCCCGCCGGAATCCTTGTCGAACTTTCCACCGGAATGCAGCACCGTGAAAGCCACCTCGACCACCGACACGCCTTCTTCAGAATGAATGCCGACCGGGATGCCGCGTCCGTCGTCCTGCACGGACACGGAGCCATCCGTGTGCGCCGTGACGGCGATGTTCTTGGCATAAAACGCCAACGCCTCATCGCAGGCGTTGTCCACGATTTCGGCGATCAGGTGATTGGGAGATTCGAGATTGGTATACATCCCCGGACGCTGGCGCACAGGATCGAGACCGCGCAGAACTTTGAAACTGGATTCGTCGTAGGTATTTGCCATGAATTGAGTCTAGGTTAAGGCCGATTTATGCGTTACAGATTCGTTTTCAGAACGCTCGTTTCGTATTTTACAGAAACTGTAGGGACAGTATCGCTTTGCTTTGTTCTATACACTATTTTTTTAGATAATAAACGAGGTCCTGACGATTTCTCATATGGGTTGCGCCTCCTGTACTCATTGTCCTTTCAGGACGCAGCGTAGGTTGCATCTAAACCACGTGAAAATATTCCTTTGGGTAGCCTTTCGGGTTTGCAATTTGGGCCATGTATTTCAGCCTATCGCGAACGGTCTCTGTCGGGCAGCATAATAACAAAATTGTTTTGCAGCTTGGTGCCAATGCAGATAGTCGAGAATGTTCTCAAAATTCGTTATTCACAGAAACCCGCAATAGCAGCCCCCAGATAGACGACAATTAGACAGCCATTATCAAGCCAGTAGTTCTTGGCCGGTGGGTTGTGAACCGCGTTAGCGCATGTCCGATTTTGGCGCGATGCTGGCCGCGAACCTGGGATTGGCTTTGAGCAGGCCGACCTCATCACTGAGTATATGCACGGCTTCGTTTAGAAATACATCCTTGGCGTTTTTATTCGCTTTTTCGATTGCCAGATCAGCATTGAGATTACGTTCGTTGGACTGCATGCCATCGTCTTGAAGTGCGAAGCTTGCATCTTCGACCGATGCTTTGTCAGTCCCCCTGTCTTTTTTACGAAATTTTTCCCGCGTCTCCTGAGCTTCGCGCTCTTTGCGGCGGTCAGCTTCATTGAGCGAGATCAGGTTTTTATGACGCATCGCGTTGAACTCGGCAATATCTTCCCGTAAATACTGAAAGTCTTTGTCATGGTTTACGCGCATGTCGTGGATCGCGATCAACTTAGGCACGATAGCCGTTAAATCGCCGATCAGCGTATAGTCGGCCGACTTTATTTGTGTCCAGGGCAAGGCATTATCGAAGCTGGATTCACCAAAATCCTCCGCATCATTCATCGTCGGAAGGCTGATATCGGGCGTTACTCCGCGCAACTGGGTGGTGCCGCCATTAATGCGGAAAAATTGGGCGACAGTCATTTTGAGTTCGCCGAATTTTGGCTTTTCATTTTTTGCGAGTTGATCCAGGTCTACCACGGTCTGCACCGTGCCTTTTCCAAAGCTGGGCTCACCAATCACAACGCCACGACCGTAATCCTGTATCGCAGCCGCGAAAATTTCCGAGGCTGATGCCGAGGCACGATTAATGAGTACTCCTAGCGGACCATTCCAGACCAGACCGGCATTCGCATCATTTTCGACGTTTACGTTACCTTCGGAGTCACGTTGTTGTACTACGGGACCTTTACCAACAAACAGGCCGGTCAACTCAATGGCTTCAGTTAATGAACCGCCGCCATTGTTCCGCAGATCGATCAGCACGCTATCCACTTTGTCTTTTTTGAGTTCCTCCAGCAGACGCGATACATCGCGCGTCGCACTTTTAAAATCCTTGTCGCCTTTCTGGCGGGCAGCAAAATCCTGATAAAAACCGGGCAAAGAGATCACCCCGATGTGACGCGTTGTACCTCCGTCTTTTACCTCGATAATTGATTTTTTAGCGGCCTGTTTATCCAGGCTGATCTTTTTTCGCACCAGTGAAATGAGCTTATGCTTGCCGTCAGGACCTGCTTTTGCAGGCAGGATATCAAGCACAACCACTGTATCTTCTGTGCCACGTATCAGGGCCACCGCATCGTCTATGCGCCAGCCCATCACATCGGTCGTGGGACCATGTTCACCTTGCCCGACACCCACGATGCGGTCTCCGACTTTCAACTTGCCCGAGAGTGCAGCGGGGCCGCCCGCCACGAGCTCCCTAATGGTGGTGTAT
Organism: Gallionella sp.; assembly: GCA_017880865.1. GTDB lineage: Bacteria > Pseudomonadota > Gammaproteobacteria > Burkholderiales > Gallionellaceae > Gallionella. The sequence goes on along the minus strand of JADGRL010000028.1, from coordinate 29,152 downwards.
TCATCCTTGTCCTGGAGCACGGCCCCGATGCCAACCAGCGATAGCCTCATCGAAATATTAAATTCATCTGAAGCGCGCGCACCAAAATAATTGGTATGCGGGTCAATCGCCATCGCATAGGCGTTCATGAAATTCTGAAACACATCGTCGCTCTTGATCTTGGATAGACCGTTCAAGGAATTGTCGTAGCGTTTGCCCAGTGTCTCGATGATGCTTTTTTCATCCTTGCCGGCCAGTTTGAGGCGCAGCCATTCGTTTTTAACGCGCTTGCGCCACAAATCATTCAACTCATCTTCGGATTTCGGCCATAGCGCATCCCGCCGAGTGAATTGATAGCTTTCCTTACGCTTGAAATCAAATCCATTTTTCAGCAAAGAGCGAGCATAGCTAATGCGTTCCGTTATTCGCTGCTGATAGAGATTAAAAATGGCGAAGGGAATGCTCAAGTCCTCGTCAAGTATCGCATCGTCAAGACTGGTTCGCGCATTGCTGAATCGATCAATGTCAGCCTGCAGGAAAAATACCTTTTCACCATCCAGCGCTTTCAGATAGTTGTCGAATATTTTCGAAGATAAAGTATCGTCAAGCGGTATGTGTTTGTAATGATACCGGGTCAGCACTTCAGCGGATAAATGCGCCGCTTGAGACTGTTGTGGCAGCGGAGCAAGCTGCGGAACAGCCAGCGTTGTATTGAACGCAAGCGACGCAAACGCCAGCAATATCCACAGTAATTTATTTTTCATTTGTGTATTTCCCAAGATTGTCAAAATTATATCTCTCTATTGGGGCTGCTGGTGGCGTTGAGGTGAGTTTTTTTGATTTTTGCACTTTCAGCCGTAAAACTAATAGCACTAATAAAATTCTAACCCATGCACCAAGGTGCTGTAGACATAAGCATTAGGCATAAATATTCCCGTGCCGCATGTGATAGTTGATATTCTTGCACACTGCCCTATGGTTTTCTGATGGCTTGGCCGAATGGCGAGTAGCTTCATTGGATGAGTGTGGTTGCGCCAAACCACGGCTAAAGAGGGTGGGATCTGTCAGGAACACCGAGCGCATGCTTGACATCATATTACATCGAACGTTAGCGCATTCATCACTTCCCACTGAGCATTCAAAATGCGGTATTTATTTTCCCACAAACGAAGGCGCACTTTCTCCGCATTCTCGTCGGCTGTAAATTATAAATAGCCCGTGTAATTTTTACTAAATGTTCGTGAAATATTCAGGGCGTTGATGTGCGAATCAATACATCTGAATTCGTCGGTTGACAGGTTTAGGCCCTTTGAAACAGAAAGACATCGCGGCAAACTGATTTTTGCGAAACTTGTGCCGCCATGAAAAGTTGAGCTATGCCTGTTGCAACACGCCATCCACCAGACGCAATCGGCGTTGCATCCGTCCCGCCAATTCCAGGTCGTGGGTCACGACGATGAAGCTGGTATTGAACTTCTCGTTGAGTTGTTGCACCAGGTCGAATAATGCCTGCGCGCTGCTGCGATCGAGGTTGCCGGTGGGCTCGTCGGCCAGCACGCAAGCGGGTTCCGTCACCAATGCGCGCGCCACCGCAGTGCGCTGGCGTTCGCCGCCGGACAGCTCGGAGGGGTGATGGTGCAGGCGTTGTGCCAGACCCACTTGTTCGAGCATCGCGGCAGCAAGTGGCGCGGCCTCGCTGCGTTTCATGCCGCGTATCAGCAGCGGCATCGCGACGTTTTCCAGCGCGGTGAATTCCGGCAGCAGATGATGGAACTGGTACACGAAGCCGAGCGAGCGATTGCGCAGCTCGCCGCGCTGCTTCTCATTCATTTCTTGCACGTCCTGGCCGAGTATTTGCACGCTGCCGCTGCTGACGTGGTCCAGTCCGCCGAGCAGATGCAGCAGCGTGCTCTTGCCGGAACCCGATGCGCCGACGATGGCGATGCGCTCGCCGCGCTGTACGTCAAGATTGACGCTTTTGAGCACCGGTACATCCAGCTTGCCGAGTACGAACGTCTTGCTCAAATCAACGCAGGAAATCACGGCTTCTGTCTTCAGACTATTCATAGCGCAATGCCTCCGCCGGTTGTGTTAGCGACGCACGGTAGCTCGGATACAGCGTGGCCAGCAGGCTGATCAAAAAGGATATGCCTGTGACCAACAACACTTCCTCGTAGCGCAGATCGGACGGCAATTCGTTGATGTAATACACGTCTTTGGCTAAGAACTGCATACCGAACAGGTGCTCGATGAACGGCACAACCACATCCAGATTCAGCGCCAGCACGATGCCGCCGATTGCACCGAGTAGTGTGCCGATCACGCCGATCACCACGCCCTGCACGATGAAGATTTTCATGATGCTCGAAGGCGATGCGCCCAGCGTGCGCAGGATCGCGATGTCGGCCTGCTTGTCGGTGACGGCCATCACCAGCGTCGAGACGATGTTGAACGCGGCCACCGCGACGATCAGCGACAGGATGATGAACATCATTTTCTTTTCCATCTGCACCGCGCGGAAGTAATTGCTGTTCTGGTGTGTCCAGTCATTGGCGTACAACTCATCCGGTAACTGAGCTTGTATCTCGCGCGACACTTCTGGCGCGAGGTCGACATCGCGCAGCTTGGCGCTGATGCCGGTCACCGCATCGCCCAGCTGGAACAGCTTTTGTGCGTCGCCGATGTTGATCAGTGCGAGGTTGTTATCGTAAGGCGCCATGCCGATCTCGAAAATGCCCACGACGCGGAATTGCTTCAGGCGTGGCATCATCCCGGCGGGCGTGATCTGCCCTTGCGGGGCGATCAGCATGATTTTGTCATCCAGCCGCACACCGAGCGCGCGCGCCAGATCGGTGCCCAACACGATACCGAATTCGCCGCTGCGCAAATCTTCCAGTGCGCCGGCTTTGATCTTGTTGGCCAGTTCGGTGATCGCGGTTTCTTGTGACGGGTTGATGCCGCGCACCATCACGCCTTGCACGCTTTGCCCGAACGACAGCATGCCTTGTCCGGCCACATAGGGTGCGGCGGCGGAAACTTGCGGGTGCTGTGCGACCTTGTCCAGAATGGGGAGCCAGTTGTTCAGCCGTCCGCCATCCGCGACCACCTCCAGATGCGGCGACGCGCCCAGCATGCGCGCGCGGATTTCCTTCTGGAAGCCGTTCATCACCGACAGCACGACGATCAACGCCATCACGCCCAACGCCATGCCCAGCATGGAAATCAGCGAGATGAAGGAAATGAAATGATTGCGCCGCTTGGCACGGGTGTAGCGCAGACCGATGAACAGTTCGTAAGGTTGCAAGGCAGGTAGATGGCTATGTTTGAACGGGCGCTAGTGTGCCACAACCGGGCAAATGATGACAGTTGAGCATTGTCCAACGGGGTTTGAGTCTGAGCGGGGAGCGTGAATCCAACGGGGTTTGAGTCTGAACAGGTGGCCGGGTTCGATCATTATGCGAGGCATGGTGATCAATATGAACGACGAACAACTGCACACCCTGGCCGATTTGCAGGCTTTTTTAAGCGGAACCGCGGCAATGAATTTCACGGTGACGGCAGACGATCGGTACGAATTCATCGCACGCACCGTGCGGCGTTTCGGCTATGCCCGGCTGAAACGCGCCGACAAGGCAGTAGTTCTACGCTTCCTTGAACGCGTCAGCGGTTATTCGCGCCAACAACTCACCCGGCTGGTCAAACGGGGCTGTGAGCGGCGCAAACTGGTCAAGCGCTACCAAGGGTCACGAACCAGCTTTGCGCGTATCTATACGGGCGCTGACGTGCTCCTGCTCGCCCATACCGACATCCTGCATGGCACGCTATCCGGCTTGGCAACCAAGAAGCTCATGGAACGGGCTTACGGCATCTTCGGAGATGCACGCTACCAACGCCTGGCAACGATCTCGGTGGCTCACCTTTACAACTTGCGTCAGCGCCCCAGCTACCAGAACCAGCGCCAGGTCTGGACCAAGACTCGACCTGCGACGGTTCCTATCGGCGAGCGTCGTGCGCCAACCCCCAACAACCGGCCCGGCTATTTGCGCGTTGACAGCGTCCATCAGGGCGATCTGGATGGCATCAAAGGCGTTTATCACATCAATGCCGTGGACTGCGTCACCCAGTACGAAGGCGTGGCAACCTGCGAGAAGATCAGCGAGGCGTTCCTCATCCCGGTGCTCGAAGCGCTGCTGCTGAGCTTCCCATTCGTCATCCATGGCTTCCATAGCGATAACGGCTCAGAATACATCAATCAACGCGTTGCGAAATTACTCAACAAACTGCTCATCGAAGAGCAAACAAAATCGCGCTCCCGTCACAGCAACGACAACGCCCAAGCCGAATCAAAGAACGCGGCCATCGTGCGCAAACACTTGGGCTACAGCCACATCCCGCAATGCTTCGCCGCATTGGTGAATGCCTTCTGCCGTGACTACCTCAACCCCTATATCAACTTCCACCGGCCATGCTTATTCGCCGAAACCATCACCGATGCCAAAGGTCGCCAGCGCAAGCGTTATCCCTACAAGATGATGATGACGCCCTATGAGAAGCTCAAGTCACTGCCCTTGTCCGAGCAATATCTAAAACCCGCCATTACATTCCGGCAGCTCGATGCGAAAGCCGGTGAAATCAGTGATAATGAGGCGGCACAGCGACTGAACGATGCGCGTGCAATTCTCTTCAAAACCATTTTAACAGATCGAAAACGGCGGCCTGAAACTCTTAAAATCGCGCCCCTTCAGACTCAAACCTCGATTGGAATGTACTGTTGGACAAATGTTCAGCTTGCCGTATTTATGCGGAGCGTAGGGACGATAAGAATTTTGTTTGGAAATATTATTGTGCTTGGTTCCATTAGCAATCGTGAATGACCAACGGCAACTTCGCCGGGGTAGCACCCGTAAAGGGTACACCAAAGGTAGGTAATCCGTTACCAGCCACAGGCTGAACGGAATTGACACCGCCGCCATAACCAGCGACTTGATTGGTGTTGTTTACCAGTCTAATCGATTGGCTATTACAAGGTTCGATGGGCGGCAGTGTGCCATTAGCCGAACTTCAGCATGCTGTCAGGATTTTCATCGTACGTAGTCTTGATGGATTATATCAATTTGATATAATCCTTTTGTGCACATCATATTAATTAAAATGCTTCGCGAGTTCTGGCAAAAACATCCAGAGACGGAAATGGTATTACGCGAATGGCATACAGTCGTTGAGCACGCCGAATTCGGGGACTTTAACCACGTTCGAGAGTTTTTCAACTCTGCCGACTACGTGCCTCCCTATACGGTCTTTGATGTGGGTGGGAATAACTATCGTTTGGTGGTTGTCATTAGGTACAGGTTCAAGAAGATATTTGTGCAGAAGGTGATGACGCATCGAGAATACGATGACTGGAACAAGCTCTATCGGAAAGGCAAAGGATAATCATGCGCGCAGCACACACTCAATTTAATATTAGAGCCATTCAATCCTCTTGGCAGGCTTTTGATGCAATGGCGCATCTTCGCCCCATCCATGATGAAGAGAGCTACGACCGCATGATGGCCCTGATGAACTCCCTGCTGGATGCCACCGGAGATGACGAAGATCATCCGTTATCTGGCTTGCTTGATTTGGTAGGAGATATGGTCTCGAAATATGAGCAAGAGCATCACGCTATCGAGCCAGCTGAACCCAAGGATGCCCTGCGTTTCTTGATGGATACCCGCGGCTTAAAACAAGAAGACCTGTCAGCCGTTGTGCCACAAAGCAACCTGTCGGCAATCTTGGCAGGGAAACGAAAAATCAGCGCAACCTTGGCAGGTAAATTGGGTAAGTTCTTCGGCATTAGCCCAGCTATATTTGTGCCAAGCTAATTTGATCTGGGCACAAAGCACCACTGTCCGCTTCCAAGTTGCCAAAACCATAGATTGGCGTACGGCAGCAAGGCAGGTAGGTGGCTATGTTTGAACGGGCGCTAGTGTGCCACAACCGGGCAGACAGTGACATATTCTTGTTGGCTCAGCTCCCTCTCTCACCCCGGATGAACTACACTCCCGTGCTGGTGGATACGGCCTCTTGGCTGCGCCGACAATGTTTACATCATGGGCATTGCCGGTTTATGTGCCAAAGTGGGCGATTCAGCCATTCTCGTCAATGCTAAACTCGCCGCCATGAAAAGCGCCCACCTCATCATCCCCGATTTGTTCCTGCCGAAAGACTTCGCCGCCGAGATTTGCGCGGGATTGCATTTGCCCGCGTTGGAAAAGCTGCTGGGACACGGTGCTTCGACAGCACCCGCAAGGGGTACACCGGTGGGTACCCCGTCGCTACGCGACGACCCATCCGCAGGCTCAGGCGGGTGCCCGACCAAAAGCTCTATGGGGCGAACGGCCTCTTCGCTGGAAAATCTGCTGTGCGAGCTGTTTGGTGTGACGTGCCAGCCCGAGACTCTTCAGGCCGATGCGCCCATCGCGTCGATTTCCGCCGCTTTTGACGGGCTGGCTGCGGGCTGCTGGTTGCGCGCCGATCCGGTGCATTTGAGTTTGCAACGCGATCAGATGCTGTTGCTGCCGACTAATGAAATCAGCGCGGACGAGGCGGAGGCTATGTGCGCCAGCCTGAATGAATACTTTGCCGGGCAGGGCATGGAATTTGCGGCTCCCCATCCGCAGCGCTGGTATGTGCGGCTGGAAAAGCAGCCGCGCATCAATACCACGCCGCTGTCGCAAGTGATCGGACGCGATGTGCGCGGGGCATTGCCTGCCGGTGAGGATGCTTCGCGTTGGCATCAGCTGTTCAACGAAATCCAGATGCTGTTGTTCGCGCATCCGCTCAACGCTGCCCGCGAAGCGCGTGGGGCGGTGCCGGTTAATAGCCTGTGGCTGTGGGGCGGCGGCTGCAGCGTAAATGCGTCACTACAAAAAAAATACGACAGCGCGAGTTCGGATGAGATTTTAGTCGAGATGTTCGCGGCGGCGGCGGGCGTTGCTTTTGCGGCATGGCCCCAGACTTGGCGTGAGGCAGAAAGTAAAGGCAGGCAATTGCTGGTGTGGACGGGCTTGCGATCCGCATTGCAGAGCGGCGATCTGGTCGCCTGGCGCACCGCTTTGCAGGAGTTTGAAACAGGCTATGCCCAGCCGTTATGGCAAGCGCTGCGCTCCGGAAAGATCGCGCGCTTGCAGTTGGATATTTTGTGCAAGGATAGCATTCGGCGTGTTGTATTGACGCGCGGCGACACCTGGGCATTCTGGCGGCGTGCCAGACGCTTGGCCGACTATTCGTTCGTGTAGAATGTAATGTCAAACCATGAGGAGTGATCGTGTCTTTTTTGGATAACGCAATTCAGTTTTTCTGGCGCGATGAATCTCTGCTGCTGCTGGTGATGGCGCTGGGTTTGGCGTTCCTGCTGTTTCATTTTCATAAGGAAGAGCGCCGCAGCATCATCAACACGTTGAGCTTTTTCTTTGCCTGCCTGTTCGGACAATTAATAAGCGGCCTGATCCATGCGATGCAATTTGACATGGCGGCTACCGTGTTGCACGAGGCCTTCGTGATCGGCGGCGGAATCGCGCTGATTCGCCTGTGGGGCCTGCTGGTGTTCAGGATCGTTTTGCCGCTGGCGCGCATGACCCCGCCGCGGATTGCCGAAGATTTCTTTGTCATCATCGCGTATATCGCCTGGGGCATGGTGAGGCTGCGTTATGCCGGCCTCGATTTAGGCAGCATCGTGGCGACTTCGGCGATGATCACCGCAGTGGTGGCCTTCGCGATGCAGGATACGCTGGGAAATATTCTCGGCGGCCTGGCTTTGCAGCTGGATAACTCGGTTCAGATCGGCGACTGGATCAAAGTGGATGATGTGGTCGGGCGTGTCGTGGACATTCGTTGGAGATCCACGCTGGTTGAGACGCGCAACTGGGAAACGGTGGTGTTCCCGAATAGTCAGCTGATGAAAAATAAATTTTCGGTGCTGGGCCGACGCACCGATCAACCGGTGCAGTTGCGGCGCTGGGTGTGGTTCAACGTCGGCATGGACACGCTGCCAACCCGGGTGATCAGCATCGTCGAAGAAGCGATCCAGCATACCGACATTGCCAATGTAGCAAAGAATCCGTTGCCCAATTGCGTGCTGATGGACATGGACGACAAAGGTTACGCGCGTTACGCGTTGCGCTATTGGCTGACTGATCTGACCCCGGATGATCCGACCGATGCAGCGATACGCTGGCACATCATGACGGCACTGCAACGCGAGGGTATCCGGCTGGCGATAGATGAGCGAAGCATCCATCTGACCAAGGAAAACGAAAAGCATGAAGAGGCGCTGCACCAGCGCGAAGTGCTGCTGCGCATCAAGACGTTGCGTCGGGTGGAACTGTTTTCGCAGATGACCGATGCAGAACTCAAGGCGCTGGCCGAACGGCTCCGGTACATGCCGTTTGCCAAGAGCAGTGTGATCGCCAGGCAAGGCGCGACCGGCCAACACTGGCTGTTCATCATCATCAATGGCGAAGCGGAGGTATTGATCGATGCGGCGAATGGCGAAAAGCGCAGTCTCAACGTCTTGTCCAAGGGCAGTTTTTTTGGCGAGATGAGTCTGATGACCGGCGCGCCGCGTGTCGCCTCGGTGATTGCCCGGACCGATGTCGAATGTTACCGCCTCGACAAGGAAGCCTTTGAAGAAGTCCTGTTGGCGCGTCCCGGCATCGCCGACGAGGTTTCGCATATTCTCGTCATGCGCAGGACGCAGTTGGATAGCGCATTGCAAAATCTGGACGAGGAAACCTTGCACAAGGAAATGCATCACCGTCACATAGAAGTGTTGGCGACCATCAAACGATTCTTCGGTTTGTAGTATCATTGCGCCGCATTAAAAATAGCTTGTCGCTTGTAGTCGATACAACTTGGCCGCGAGCCCTATATCAAGGATCGAACATGAAAGTTACGTTTTTAGATTTTGAAAGCCCCATTGCCGACCTGGAAGACAAGATCGAGCAATTGCGCTATATGCAGGATGATTCCGCACTCGATATCTCGGATGAAATATCGCGCTTGTCGAAGAAGAGCGAAACCTTGACCAAGGACGTTTATGCCAAGCTCTCACCCTGGCAAATCTCGCAGGTGTCGCGTCATCCGCAGCGTCCTTACACGCTGGATTATGTCGAGCATCTGTTCACCGATTTCGAAGAATTGCACGGCGACCGCTCGTTTGCCGATGACAAGGCGATCGTGGGCGGGCTGGCACGATTCAACGGCCAGAGCGTGATGGTGATCGGCCATCAAAAAGGCCGCGACACCAAGGAAAAGATCGTGCGCAATTTCGGCATGCCGCGTCCCGAAGGCTATCGCAAGGCGATGCGCCTGATGCGCATGGCTGAAAAATTCGGCATTCCCATCATGACCTTCATCGATACCCCCGGAGCCTATCCGGGCGTGAACGCGGAAGAGCGCGGCCAGTCCGAAGCGATCGGGCGCAACCTGTATGAGATGAGCGAATTGCGCGTGCCTATCATCTGCACCGTGATAGGCGAGGGCGGTTCCGGCGGCGCGCTGGCGATCGCGGTCGGCGACACGTTGCTGATGTTGCAATACAGCACCTATTCGGTAATCTCGCCGGAAGGCTGCGCTTCGATCCTGTGGAAAAGCGCGGAAAGAGCGCCCGATGCCGCAGAGACATTAGGGATCACCGCGACGCGTTTGAAGGCGCTGGGCCTGGTGGACAAGATCATCAGCGAACCGCTGGGCGGCGCGCATCGCGATTATGTAATGACGATGCAGAACGTGAAAAAGGCATTGCAAGACGCGCTGAAAATCGCGCAAAGCAAGCCGACTGCCAGTCTGATGCAGGATCGCTTCAATCGCTTGATGAGCTATGGCAAATTCAAGGAAGCCGCACCCCAATAAGGCGCGCTATTCATTCGCCATTCCGGGCGCTGCCCGGAATGGCGCTCTCGGGGCCTGATCGTGGCCGCCAATAACCATCTCGCTGAACGAGTAGCAATGCTGATCGTGCCGCTGCTTCCTGCGCACAGCTCGATTCTGATTGGCTTGAGTGGCGGTGTGGACTCGGTGGTGCTGCTGCATCTGCTGCACAAACTCTCGCTTCGTTTTTCCTGGCAATTGTCCGCATTGCATGTTCATCACGGCATCAGTCCGAATGCCGATGCATGGGCCAAGTTTTGTGCCGAGCTGTGCGCGCGTCATTCCATCACCTTGCACATCGAACATGTGGACATCAATCCGCTGCGCGCGCATGGCATCGAGGCTGCGGCGCGCAAGTTGCGCCACGCGGCATTTGCAGAGCAGTCTTGCGATTTTGTGGCGGTGGCGCATCACGCCGACGATCAGGCGGAAACGCTGCTGCTGCAATTGCTGCGCGGTGCCGGGGTGCGCGGCGCGAGCGCGATGCCTGTCCTGATAACCAGCGACTTGCCCGCCTGCGGGCTTAGTCGAATGGCTAGTAGTTCCATCAGCACGTCGAAGCGGCCCCAGTTCGCCGAACGCACCGACTCGGTCTCGCTGATCAGGCCCCTGTTGCATTGTTCCCGCCGTGAAATTCTGGACTATGCTGCAGCACACCAGTTGCACTGGATAGAAGATGAAAGCAACGCGGACGACAGCTATCCGCGAAACTTCTTGCGTCATCGCGTGCTGCCGTTGCTCGGTGAAAAATTCCCCGCTTATCGCGACACGCTGGCGCGCAGCGCGCAGCATTTCGCCGAGGCCAGCGGCTTGCTCGACGAGCTGGCGCAACAGGATGCCGCTCAGACGATAGAGGGCGAAACACTGGCCGTTGCGGCCTTGCAGGCATTGAGTCCGCCACGAGCCAAAAACCTGCTGCGCTATTTTTTGCATAGCCGTAATGCGACTACGCCGCAAGCCGTGCAACTGGACGACATGTTGCAGCAACTGAGCCGTGCGCGGGAAGATGCCGCAGTGTGCATCGCCTACGGCGACTGGCAGGTGCGCCGCTTTCAGGGCCGGGTGTATGCATTACGCGCATTGGGCGAATTCGACCAGAATCTGGTATTGCCGTGGCACGGCGAAGCCGAGCTGGATTGGCCTGCGCTGCATTGCCGCGTCATGTTCAAACAACTTACGCAACATACGCAGGGCATTAGTCTGACGAAACTGCAGCGTGCGCAGGTGACGCTACGCCTGCGCAGCGGCGGTGAAGCCCTGCGTCCTCAGACGCATGCATCGACGCGCACGCTGAAGAACCTGCTGCAGGAACACCACGTCCCGCCCTGGCAACGCGACCGGCTGCCGCTGCTGTATTGCGGCGATGAGCTGGTGTGTGTGCCGGGTGTGGCGATCGCGGCGGAATATCAGGCCGTTGCCGATGAGGCGGGGATTGCGGTTGATTTTTGTCTTGATTCGGACACGTCAAGCGGCGAAAATAATGGTCCTAACGTTTAGGTAGATACCTGAACCGCGTCAGCCTAGACGCCCTCAAGATATTCGTGGGGACGCCACTCTATCCACGAGCAGGTTGATGGTTAATGAGGCCTGCACTTGTTGGACTCGCCAGCTGCGACAGCGTAAGCAAATCCTGATAGAATGCCGAGCCGTTTTTTATTAACTATATATTAAGTCTGGAGAAAGTAGCATGGCTGTTGAACGTACCCTGTCGATTATCAAACCCGATGCCGTTGCCAAGAATGTCATTGGCCAGATTTACACCCGCTTTGAAAAAGCCGGGCTGAAGGTCATTGCCGCGCGCATGGTCCAGCTGTCGCGCGCCGAGGCGGAAGGTTTTTACGCGGTACATGCTGCCCGTCCATTTTTCAAGGATCTGGTAGATTTCATGATCTCCGGTCCCGTGATGATCCAGGCGCTGGAAGGCGAAGGCGCGATTCTAAAGAACCGCGATCTGATGGGCGCGACCGATCCGAAGAAGGCCGACAAAGGCACGATCCGCGCCGATTTCGCCGACAGTATCGATGCGAATGCGGTACACGGTTCCGATGCGGCTGAAACGGCTGCGGTGGAAATCGCGTATTTTTTTCCGGCTATGAATGTCTACTCGCGTTAATTTGCGTCTGATTAGATGAAGCAAAACCTCCTCGACTTTGATGCGCACGCATTGGCGGCTTATCTCACGGAAATGGGCGAGAAGCCGTTCCGTGCGCGCCAGTTGATGCGTTGGATTTACAAAGTCGGGGAGCCCGATTTCGCCGCGATGACCGACATTGCGGCAACGTTGCGCGACAAGCTCGTGCAATGCGCCTGCATCACCGCGCCTGAAATTGTGCGCGAAGAATTATCCAATGATGGCACGCGCAAGTGGTTGCTGAACGTCGGCACCGGCAATGCCGTGGAAGCGGTGTACATACCTGAGGAGACGCGCGGTACGCTGTGCGTTTCGACCCAGGCCGGATGCGCGCTGGATTGCGCGTTTTGTTCGACTGGAAAGCAGGGTTTCAATCGCAACCTCAGCGTGGCGGAGATCATCGGCCAGTTGTGGTGGGCGAACCATAGGCTCGGCAAAAATGCCGAGGGCAATTGGCCGATCAGCAACGTCGTGATGATGGGCATGGGCGAGCCGCTGCTGAATTTTGACAACACCGTCAGCGCGCTGCGCCTGATGCTGGATGATCACGCTTATGGCCTGTCGCGCCGCCGTGTGACGGTGTCCACCTCCGGGATTGTGCCGGCGATGGACAGGTTGCGCGAGGAATGTCCGGTCGCGTTGGCGGTGTCGCTGCATGCACCGAACGACAAGCTGCGCGACGAGCTGGTGCCGATCAATCAGAAGTATCCGCTCAAGGTGCTGATGGCGGCTTGTAAGCGCTATCTGGAAAAAGCGCCGCGCGATTTCATCACGTTCGAATATGTGTTGCTGGACGGCGTGAATGACAGCGAGCAACAGGCGCGCGAACTGGTGAATCTGGTGCGCGATGTGCCATGCAAACTCAACCTGATTCCGTTCAATCCGTTTCCGCAGACGCACTATAAGCGCTCCAGGCCGGATGCGATTGGGCGTTTTCGCGATGTGCTGATGCAGGCGGACATCGTGACCACCACGCGCAAGACGCGCGGCGATGACATCGCGGCGGCCTGCGGACAGTTGGCCGGTCAGGTTCAGGATAAGACCAAACGAACCCTTCAACGCGCCAGCGGGGCTGTATAGATGAATATCGAGGTGCGCTGTGAATAAATTGATTTTGAAATCGTTTTTCTTTGCGTGTTCGTTGGTCATGCTGGCTGGCTGTAGCACGCCCTCGGACGGCTCGCACTCCACCAAGAGTGCCAAGGTGCATACCGAATTGGCGGGTTTGTACTATGAGCGTGCGCAACAGGGCATCGCGCTGGACGAGTTAACGCAAGCCATGCAGGCCGATCCGGACTATGCGCCAGCCTACAGCGTGCGCGGCTTGGTGCATATGGCCTTGCGCGAGGACAAAGAGGCCGAGGAAGATTTCAAAAAAAGTCTGCGCCTCGATAATACGGATTCCGATACGCATAACAACTATGGCTGGTTCCTGTGTCAGCGCGACAGGGAAAAAGAGTCCATTGCGCAATTTATGGCGGCCATCAAAAATCCCTTGTATGAGACCCCAGGCCTTGCGTATTTGAATGCCGGGCTATGTTCCAGAAAAGCGGGCGACAACAAGGGTGCCGAGGATTTTTTGCAGAAGGCGCTGCAGGTGCAGCCTGATTTGACGCAACCTCTGTTTGTTCTGGCAGACTTGAATTTCGCCAATGCTGATTACTTCGCCGCCAAAAAATATTTCGCGAATTTCTCGCAAAGAACCGACAATCTGACAGCGGAACAACTCTGGCTGGGGGTGCGTATCAACCGCAAGGTTGGCGATCGTAATTCCGAGGCCAGTTATGGCACAAAGTTGCGCAATCGTTTTCCCGATGCGCGTGAAACTCAATTGTTGATACAGGGTAAATAATGGAACATATTCCGGAAAATAATGCCGAGCGAGGCAATCGATCTGTCGCGATCCCACTGACTTCATTGGGAAGCATACTGCGCGATGCGCGTGAGCGTCTCGGTTTGAGCGTGGCGGATGTGGCCGCACAGATCAAGTTCGCACCGCGCCAAATCGAGGCTCTCGAGGCCGAAGATTTCAAGCGTTTGCCCGAAGCGGCTTTTTTGCGCGGTTTTGTGCGCAGCTATGCCAAGATTTTGCATCTGGATGCGCAGACTTTATTGTCGGCTCTGCCACAAGCAAATGCGACCGAGTTGACACCCGCGTCGGTCGAGGTGCCGTTTCCTGCCACGCATTCATCGCAAAGACAAAATCTGATTTTGTTGGGCGCTTCGTTGTTGCTGGCTGTGATTGTGGTGGGATTTTCGGTGTGGCATTTCTCCAATCCGCTGAAGCCAGTCAAAGTGGAGAAGATTGAAACGGCTGTTTCCTTGCCAGCCGAAATGCAAATCAACCCGGCCCCGCCTGCTGCGAATCAGGACGAGATCGTCACCGCTATTCCTGATGAACCGAAGTCACGATCTTCAGCAGCAGTGGAAACCCCCCCAGTCAAAGTTGAAAAATTTCCGGCAACCGTGGAGCAATCGCAGGTTCGGGCAGCGAAGGCTGCGGCAGTGCAAGCCGTGCCAAAAATTCAATCAACAAGTGTTGAGGATCAGTCTGAGGATCAGCCCGACACGCCGACTACTAACGACACCCCGGCGCAGATCACCGCGCTGCGTCTGGTGTTCGATGAGGAGTCCTGGACCGAAATCAAAGACCGTGATGGAAAAATACTATCGTCTCAAGTTAATCCGCGCGGCAGTGAATTGAATCTGAAAGGTCGCATGCCGGTTCTTTTGACTATAGGTCATGCGGCAACGGCACATTTGTACCAGGACGGTGAGCCGGTAGACTTGACGCCCTATATCAATTCCGCAAGCGAAGTGGCGCGACTGACACTGGAGTGAAGATGAGTGCGTCCATTATCAAACGCCGACCGTCGCAACGGGTGCTGGTCGGCAAGGTAATGCTGGGGGCGGGTTCGCCGATTGTGGTGCAGTCCATGACCAACACTGATACGGCCGATGTCGAGGCGACGACCCAGCAGGTATTTGAGTTGGCTAGGGCAGGTTCTGAACTGGTGCGTATCACGGTCAACACGCCTGAAGCCGCCGCGCAAGTGGCAAACATACGCTCGCGTCTGGATGGCATGGGTTGCGATGTGCCGCTGGTCGGCGACTTCCATTACAACGGCCATCGGCTGCTCACCGAGTTTCCGGATTGCGCGCAGGCTCTGGCGAAGTACCGGATCAATCCGGGCAATGTCGGGCGCAACCGCACTGAAGATGATCCGTTTACGATCATGATAAAAACCGCGATTCGCTACGACAAGCCAGTGCGCATCGGGGTGAATTGGGGCAGTCTGGATCAGAATTTAATCGTGCGCATGATGGACGAGAATGCGCGGCAGGCCGAGCCTAAAGATGTGAAAGAAGTCACGCGTGCCGCGTTGATTGCATCCGCGTTGGAAAGTGCACAACGTGCAGAACAATTAGGCATGGCGCATGACCGCATCGTGCTGTCGTGCAAGGTCAGCGAAGTGCAGGATTTGATCGCGGTGTATCGCGCGTTGACGCTGCAATGCGACTACGCGTTGCATCTGGGTTTGACCGAGGCGGGCATGGGTTCCAAGGGTATCGTGGCCTCGACCGCTGCACTGGCGGTGTTGTTGCAGGAAGGTATCGGCGACACGATACGCATATCCTTGACCCCGGAGCCGGGCGGTGATCGCACCCAGGAAGTGCTGGTCGGCCAGGAAATATTACAGACCATGGGATTGCGCGCCTTCGCGCCTATGGTCACGGCGTGCCCCGGTTGCGGACGCACCACCAGCACGGTGTTTCAGGAATTGGCGCAAAGCATCCAGACGCATCTGCGCACCCAGATGCCGCTGTGGCGCGAGCAGTATGAAGGCGTGGAGAACATGACCGTGGCGGTGATGGGCTGCGTGGTGAACGGGCCGGGTGAGAGCAAGCTGGCCAACATCGGCATCAGCCTGCCGGGAACCGGCGAGACGCCTGCCGCACCGGTGTATATCGACGGCGAGAAGGCGATGACCTTGCGCGGCGAGAATATTGCGCAGGAATTTACGCGCATCGTGGATGAGTATGTGGAACGGAAATACGTGAAGCGAGAAGCCGCACGCCAGGACTTTTTATGAGCAACGAAACAATACAGGCCGTACGCGGCATGAACGACATCCTGCCGGACGAGGCAGCGCTGTGGTTATGGTTCGAGGAAGTGGTGCGCGATTGGCTGCACAGCTACGGCTATCGCAACATCCGCATGCCGCTGGTCGAGCCGACCGCTTTGTTCAAGCGTGCCATCGGCGAGGTGACCGACATCGTCGAAAAAGAGATGTACAGTTTTGAAGATGCGATGAATGGCGATCACTTGACCTTGCGCCCGGAGGGCACAGCCTCGTGCGTGCGTGCCGTGCTGCAACATAATTTGCTGTATAACGCCCCGCAGCGCCTGTATTACAGCGGGCAGATGTTCCGCCACGAGCGCCCTCAGAAGGGGCGTTACCGCCAGTTCCATCAGTTCGGCGTGGAGGCGCTGGGCTTCGCGGGCCCTGACATCGATGCCGAGCAGATATTGATGTGCGCGCGGCTGTGGAAAAAGCTGGGTCTGACTGACGTCACGCTGCAACTGAATACGCTGGGCGATGCCGCTTCCCGACACGCGCATCGCGCCAAGCTGATCGCTTATTTCGAGCAACATGCGGAACTGTTGGATGCCGAGGCGCAGCGGCGTTTGCACAGCAATCCGTTACGCATACTGGACAGCAAGAATCCGGCGATGCAAGAGCTGATCGCTGGCGCGCCGAAGTTGATGGACGAGCTGGAGGAGGACGCGCTCAAGCATTTTGAAGCGGTGCAGGCGATACTCAAACGCCACGATGTGCCGTTCGAGATCAACCCGCGTCTGGTGCGCGGGCTGGACTACTACAACCGCACCGTGTTCGAATGGGTGACCACGCGCTTGGGCGCACAAGGCACGATCTGCGCGGGTGGACGCTATGACGGGCTGGTCGAACAGATCGGCGGTAAACCTGCTCCCGCGACCGGTTTCGCGATGGGTGTAGAACGCCTGCTGGCTCTGTTGCAGGACGATGGCATGGCATTGCCCAAGGCAGAGGTGGATGTGTATGTGGTGCATCAGGGCGAGCTGGCCTGCCAGTTAGCCAGCACGGTAGCGGAGCAATTGCGCGATGATGGTTTGCGCGTGGTGTTGCATTGCGGCGGCGGCAGTTTCAAGTCGCAGATGAAAAAGGCCGATGCCAGCGGCGCACGCGTTGCGGTGGTGATCGGTGATGATGAAGCGCTGGCGAATGAAGTTAGCGTCAAGCCGATGCAGGGTGGTGAACAGGAGCGGGTGAGCGTGCAGAATCTCACCTCAACAGTCAATAAATTTATCAAGCGGGAGTAGACAACATGGCAGCATTGGATTTGCATGAACAGGAACAATTCGAAGCCCTCAAAGCATGGTGGAAGGACAATCGCCTCCAGATACTCGGTGCGGTGTTGATCGTAGTCATTGCAATGGGTGGCTGGCGCGGTTGGCAATATTACCAGCACAAACAGGCTGGTGAAGCGGCGACTCTGTACCAGCAATTCATCGAGCAACTTGCCAGCCATGATGCCAAGCGTGTCAACGATGCCGCAGCTGCAGTGATGGATAAATTTGCATCTACCGCCTATGCCACCCGTGCCGCGTTGCTGGCGGCGCAGGTGAACGAACAGGGCCGGGATCTGGCGCATGCCAAGACGCAGTTGCAATGGGTCGCCGATCATGCCGGTGAAGCCGACTTGAAGGACGTGGCGCGGCTGCGTCTGGCGGCAATATTCCTGGACGAAAAAAATTATGCGGAGGCGTTGACTCAGCTTGAAGCCAAACATCCGGACTCGTTCGATGGTTTGTATGCTGATCTCAGAGGCGATGTATTGAGCGCGCAGGGCAAGATCGATGAAGCCCGGAGTTCATACAAGCTGGCTTATGAAAAAATGGATGCTCAAAGCATGTTTCGCAATCTGATTCAGATGAAGCTCGATGCTCTAGGCGCGGCTAAATAAATGGGCGTGGCCAAATGAACTTGATGCATCCGATGAAGCCAGTAGCCATTCGACTAGGCTGGGAAAAAACGCCAGACAAGTCGCTGGTTATGTTGCTGGGGTTACTGTTTGCGCTTGGCGGCTGTGCTTCCACGGATGAATCGACACCGGACTGGGCCGGGGTGAAGGGCGATGCGGAACCGGCCAAGCTGGTCAGGTTCAATGAGACCGCCAGGTTCGAAGTGCGTTGGCATAACGATGTCGGCGATATGGGGGCGAATTTATTGCAGTCGGCGCTGACCAAGGATGCGATTTATGCTGCTACTAGCAACGGCCGTTTGACGCGTCTGGATCGTGTCACCGGAAACCGAGTGTGGCGCATCCAGACGGGCCTTGTCATTAGCGGCGGAGTGGGTAGCGGCGATGGACTGGTGCTCGTCGGTGGCGATAAGGGTGATGTGCTGGCTTACGACGAAAACGGCAAGCTGCGTTGGAAAAGCAAAGTTTCCAGCGAAGTGCTGAGCGTGTCGCAAGTTGCAGACGGCATCGTCATGGCGCGCAGCGGTGATGGGCGCATCGTCGGATTGAATGCGGCAGATGGCAAGCGCGTGTGGATGTATGAGCGCAGCACCCCGGCGCTGGTAGTGCGCAGTCATGCCGGGGTTACGATCCAGCGCGGCGTGGCCTATGCAGGATTTGCCGGCGGAAAGTTGGCCGCTATCAGCATCAAGGATGGTGAGGTGCTGTGGGAAAATCAAGTGTCGCAACCGCGCGGCAATACCGAACTGGAGCGTATCAGCGACATCACCAGCGACCCGATCGTAGATGACGAACAAGTCTGTGCAATCGCTTTTCAGGGACGCGTTGCTTGCTACGATGCTGCGCAAGGCAGCGCATTGTGGAGCCGCGATCTCGCCAGCGACAAGGGCATGATGTTGTTGCGCAAATATCTCTACCTCAGTGATGTGAACGGATCCGTGATGGCTTTGGATAAGACCACGGGCAGCACGACATGGAAGAGCGGGCAGCTGTTGATGCGCGGCATCACGGCGCCCTATGCCTTGGGAAATTTTGTCGTGGTTGGCGACTTCGAAGGTTATCTGCATGGATTGAACCGCGAAGACGGAAACTTTGCCGCACGTATCAAACTTGATGGGGGCGCGATAGCGGCGACACCCGTCGAGATGGACGACGGACTGCTGGTGCAAACACGCGGCGGCGAGCTGTATTCGCTGTCGATAAAATAAAGAAAGTTTTTGTAGGTGGTTGGATTACGTAAAATTATCAACCAATTAATAATCCATTTTTGTGTTTCGTGTATTTTTAGGACGAGTTTTTTTTAAGGATTAAAGGTTTTCATATGTTGCCCACACTAGTTTTAGTTGGTCGTCCAAACGTGGGCAAGTCCACCTTGTTCAATCGTCTCACGCGCAGCCGCGACGCGCTGGTCGCCGACCAGCCGGGGCTGACCCGCGACCGCCATTATGGCAAGGGCCGGGTAGGGGATAGACCCTATCTGGTGGTGGATACCGGCGGGCTGGAGCCGGTCGCAAAAGACGGCATCATGTTCGAGATGGCCAAGCAAAGTCGCCAGGCGATAGACGAAGCCGACGTGGTCATGTTCCTGGTCGATGGCCGTGCCGGTTGCACGCCACAGGATGCCATCATCGCCGAACAATTGCGCAAGACCGGCAAGCCGATCTTGTTGTTGGTCAACAAGGCCGAAGGCATGGCGCGCGCCAAAGTGACCGCCGAATTTTTCGAGCTGGGCTTGGGCGAACCGCTGCCGATTTCCTCGGCACATGGCGACAACGTGACCGAAGTGGTCGAAATCGCAATGGAGAATTTTCCGCCCGAGGTCGAAGAAGCATCCAACGCGGAACATCCGCCCAAACTCGCCATCGTCGGCCGCCCCAATGTCGGCAAATCCACGCTGGTCAACGCGATACTCGGCGAACAACGCGTGATCGCGTTCGACCAGCCGGGCACGACACGCGATTCCATTTACATCGACTTCGAGCGCGACGGGCGTCAATACACCATCATCGACACCGCCGGCGTGCGCCGTCGCGGCAAGGTGGAAGAAGCGGTGGAAAAATTTTCCGTGATCAAAACCATGCAGGCGATCGAAGATGCCAACGTGGTGGTGCTTGTGGTGGATGCACGCGACCAGATCACCGAGCAGGATGCGCACGTCGCCGACTTCGTGTTGCAGGCCGGGCGCGCGCTGGTGCTGGCGGTGAACAAATGGGACGGGCTGGACGAGCACCATCGCGATATGGTGAAGAGTGATATCGAGCGCAAGCTGCATTTTTTGAGTTTCGCCAAACGTCATTACATCTCGGCGCTGAATGGCAATGGCATCACGGACGTGTTGAAATCGGTGGACCAAGCCTACGCCGCCGCGATGTCGAAATTGTCCACGCCAAAACTCACACGCGCGCTGATCTCCGCACTGGAAAAACAGCAACCGCCAAAAGTGGGACGCTTCATACCGAAGATGCGTTACGCCCATCAGGGCGGCAGCAATCCGCCGCTGATCGTGATTCACGGCAGCGGGCTGGACGACGTGCCGGCCAGCTATTCGCGCTATCTGGAGCGCGCCTTCTGCGAAATCTTCAAGTTGCAAGGCACGCCGATGAAGATCCAATACAACTCCAGCAAGAATCCGTTCGAGGGTTCAAAGCCCAAGCCGCTTACCGAGGGCGAACAACGCCGCGCCCATCGCGCGCGCATACGCGGGCGCAAGCTGTACGGTTAAGTCAAGGCGAAAGTGCCAGGGGCGCGTGCAACAGCAGCAGATCGGATTCAACCGGCTTCGCGAATCAATTGTCAGCTTGATCGTTGATATAACCCTTGAGCATCCGTGCAACTTCAGCCTCGTCGATGCGCCCCACTACCCGCAATGCGCTGATCAGCGCGCCAGGTAATAAATACCCGACAAAACAAGTCAGCTCGTTTAAAATTACAATTTGGGTATTAAATTCAGGCTAGGTTTTCAATTTAGGAGTACGTGATGAGTTTTAACGAAACAGATGTGCAAAGCGCGTTGAAGAATCTGATCGACCCGAACACCAAAAAAGATTTCGTCAGCGATAAATCGGTGAAGAACATCAAGATCAGCGGCATCAATGTGTCGCTGGATATTCTGCTCGGCTATCCGGCCAAGAGCGTGTGGGACGAGATACGCGCGATGGTCGAAGCGCATCTGAAAACGACGTTGCCGAGCGTGGGCAAGGTCAGCGTTAATGTGTCCAGCAAAGTCGTGCCGCACGCGGTGCAGCGCGGCGTGCCGCTGGTGAGTGGCGTGAAAAACATCATCGCGGTGGCGAGCGGCAAGGGCGGCGTGGGGAAATCCACCACGGCGGTGAACCTGGCGCTGGCGCTGGCTGCCGAGGGCGCGCGCGTCGGCGTGCTGGATGCCGACATCTACGGCCCTTCGCAACCCACGATGCTGGGCATTTCCGGTCAGCCCAAATCGGTTGACGGAAAATCCATCGAACCGATGAGCAATCACGGCTTGCAAGCCATGTCTATCGGTTTCATGATCGAGGGCGACGATACGCCGATGGTGTGGCGCGGCCCGATGGTGACGCAGGCACTCGATCAGTTGCTGCACCAGACGCGCTGGGACAATCTGGATTATCTGGTGGTGGATTTACCACCAGGCACCGGCGACATCCAGTTGACGCTGGCGCAAAAAGTGCCGGTCACCGGTGCGGTGATCGTGACCACGCCGCAGGACATCGCGTTGATGGACGCGCGCAAGGGGCTGAAGATGTTCGAGAAGGTCGGCATCAAAATCGTCGGCATCGTCGAAAATATGAGCACGCACATTTGCTCTAATTGTGGACATGAGGAACACATCTTCGGTGCGGGTGGCGGCGAGAAGATGTGCGCCGATTACGACGTGGAATTTCTGGGCGGCCTGCCTCTGGACATTCGCATCCGCGAGCAGGCCGATTCAGGTAATCCCACGGTAGTGGCCGATCCGGACGGCAACATCGCCAAGACTTACAAGCAGATTGCTCGCCGTATCGCGGTCAAAATCGCGGACATGGCGCAGGATCACAGCGCGGCTTTCCCTAAAATCGTGGTGCAGAATACCTGACGAGTCCCGATTTCTCCGGATGCAGCGATGAGCCTTTGCAGCATGGCGAAGAGGAAGAGCAAGGGAATAACCTGGCGAAGTTGCTATGGCTGTGATGGGGTACTTTGGGTGCCTAAGGCCTGTGCGGATTGGGATGCGGGCCTGAATAGTTCTGAGGCGGGCCAGACGGATTGGAAGGACCTGACCTGAGCTCAGTCGATAGACCCGGGTGGTTTGCCGGTTGCGAGCCTGTGTATCCCGCATTGGTAGATTGCCCCACTTTCAGTTGCGCCTTGGTATCTTCGGGCAATTCGACCCGTTTGATCACGCCGCCTTCCGACAGCAGCACATAGCGTCGATTTACTTCCTTGACCATGACGCCGGGCACCACCTCCGCATTGGTTCTGATCGCTTTGGGTGACTTGCCGTTAGCGGACAGTATCGCGACACTCTCAGCCGGATTGCTCGCGACCACCACACCTTTTAATTGAAAATTACTGGCGGCAACCGCATTCGCATGACCGCCTAACAAGCCTGCCGCAGCATCCAGTTTTGGTGCCGGTTGGGCCGTCTGGGGTGGTGCTGCGACCGCGCGCAGGGGCGGCTTGAATAATTGCATCGCCCAATACGCGGCCGATACGCACAAGGCGATGAACAATATAAAACTTAAAATCATGGGCAGGCGTTTCATTTCATTCCTCATATCAGCGCCCAAGCGGACTGTGATCGGTCATACCGTTAGTGCACCAATTGATTGATTTCGATGATCGGCATCAACACGGCCAGCACGATCAGCAACACCACCACGCCCATCGCCAGTATCAGCGCCGGTTCAAGTAATCCGGCAATGGTCATCGCGCGGCGTTCCAGATCCTGTTCCTGAGCGCTGGCGGCGCGCTCCAGCATTGCCGGTAATTCTCCGGTGACTTCACCGGCGCGGATCATGTGGATCAGCATCGGCGGGAAATGTTTGTGCGCCGACAGCGCGCGCGCCAGGCCGACACCTTCGCGCACGCTGTTCGCGGCCTCTTCGACCTGCGCGCGCATCGCGACATTGGTCAGGGTGTCGCGGCTGGTTTGCAGCGCGCGCAATATCGGCACGCCGGAACCGGTGGTGATCGCCAGTGTGCTGGCGAAGCGCGCGGTGTTGAGGCTGCGCTCGAATCTTCCATACAGCGGCGCGGTCAACAACCAGGTATGCCAGCGCAGCTTGATCGCGGGGTCTTTCAGTGCACGGCGCCAGACGAAAGCCAGCGCCACGACAACCAGAAAAACGTATATCCCGTAATTGCGCACGAAATCCGAAACGCCCAACATCACCGTGGTCAGGAACGGCAGCTTTTGTTTGGTGTTGGCAAACACCGACACGATTTGCGGCACCACGTAGGTCAGCAAAAAGATCACGATCAAAAACGCCACCACGGTGACGATGGCCGGATAGGTAAACGCGAGTTTGACCTTTTGTACCAGCGCATTGCGTCGCTCGATATAGTCCGAGAGCCGCGACAGAACGCGCGCCAATTGGCCGATCTGCTCGCCGGATGCGACCAGCGCGCGATAGATGTCGGCAAAGTCGCGCGGATGCTTCGCCAGCGCATCGGACAGCGACGCTCCGCCCATCACCTCAGAACGTATCGATGCGATCAAGTCGCGCACATAGGTGCGCTCGGCTTGTTCCAGCAACGCAGAAAACGCCTGCTCCAGCGGCAGGCTAGCTTCCAGCAGGCTGGCCAATTGGCGAGTAAATAAGGCCAGTTCCACCGTGGATAGATGATCGCCGAACGCGCTGCGTTTGGTCAGTCCCGCTTCGTCGAGCTGGGTCGAAATCGTATCGACCGTAATCGGCGTCAGACCTTGCGCGCGCAGATCGGCGCGTGCGGCACGCGCGCTATCGGCGTTGACTACGCCTTTTTTGGTGGCGCCCGTCGCATCGACGGCTTCATAGCTGAATGCTGGCACGTTATTCCTTGGTGACGCGCAGCAATTCCGCCTGCGTCGTTGTGCCGTCTTTCAACCAGCGATCGCCATCTTCGCGCATCGTGCGCATCCCGTCTTGTTGCGCGGTGGCGCGTATGTCGGCTTCCGATGCGCGGTTATGAATTTGCGCGCGTATTTGTTCGGTGGTCAGCAATAATTCATACACGCCGACCCGCCCCTGATAACCGGTGTGCCCGCATTTGTCGCAACCGACTGCCTGCCACAATTCGCCTTCATGTTTTTTGCAGTGGTCGCATAATTTGCGCACCAAACGCTGGGCGACCACGCCGAGCAGCGACGACGACAACAGGAATGGTTCGATGCCCATGTCGAGCAAGCGCGTGACTGCCGCCGACGAATCATTGGTGTGCAGGGTCGCCAGCACCAGATGGCCGGTCAAGGATGCCTGAACCGCGATTTGCGCGGTTTCCAGATCGCGGATTTCGCCGATCATGATGATGTCCGGGTCCTGCCGCAGGATTGCGCGCAACGCTTTCGCAAACGTCATGTCGATGCGCGGATTGACCTGGGTCTGACTGACGCCGCTCAATTCGTATTCGATCGGGTCTTCGACCGTCAGGATATTGGTGCTGGTCGCATTCAGCCGCGATAGCGCGGCATACAGCGTGGTGGTCTTGCCGGAACCGGTAGGTCCCGTGACCAGCACGATGCCGTGCGGCTGCGCAATCAGCTTGTCAAATTGCGTCAGCACGGCATCACTCATACCCAGATTCTGCAAGTCGAGCTGGCCCGCTTCCTTGTCGAGCAGACGCAACACCGCGCGCTCACCATGGCCGGTCGGCAAGGTGGATACCCGCACATCGACCGGCTTGCCGCCGACGCGCAGCGTGATGCGTCCATCCTGCGGCAAACGTTTTTCGGCGATGTCGAGCTGCGCCATGATCTTGATACGCGAAATCAGCGAGGCATGAATCGCCTTCTTCGGGCGCACCACATCGCGCAAGCTGCCGTCGATGCGAAAGCGCACCACCGAAATCTGCTCGAACGGTTCGATATGAATATCCGACGCGCCTTCTCGCAAGGCCTGCGTCAGCAACGCATTGATCATCTTTATCACCGGCGCGTCATCGGCCGATTCCAGCAAATCTTCGATCGCGGGCATGTCCAGCATCAGTTTCGCCAAATCGAGATCGGACTCGTATTCATCGATGACCTGCGCTGCGTCGCCGCCCGAACCGGCATAGGCTTTGGCGATCGACGCTTCGAGTTCCTCGCGCGACATTGATTTCAGTTTGATGTGCCCGAAGCAACGGCTCACTTCCGCGATTGCGCCCGGCGTGGTCGTATCCGACACCCATACTTCGACGGGGCCTGTGCCGGTGCGTTGCGCGAGCAGCGCGAAGTCGCGGGCGAATGCGTAGGGGAGAAGACGTGCGTCCATCACAGAATGATCCATGGCGAATTACTGTTGTGGTACTGCCGCTGCTGCAGGTTCTTGCGGAGCTGGGTCTTGTGGAAGCGGATTTTGAGCTGGGGCAGGAGACGCATTTTTTTGCGCGTTCGATCCGGTCTTGTTGGACAAAATACCACCGACCATCTGACCGTCCTGCAGTGGCGGCAGCTGCGGCGCGTCCATGTTGGGCAATATGATAGTACGCTCTGGCTGACCGGCAATTTCCGCATTGCGGATGTAATCATAGCGATCTCCGGCCAGATTCACGCTCTGCTCATTGTTGCGTATCACAGTCGGACGCAAGAACACCATCAAGTTGGTTTTGTTGTGGCTGCGTTTCTTGTACTGGAACAAACTGCCGATGAGAGGAATATCACCTAACCCTGGCACTTTTTCATAACTTTCTTGCATGTTGTCATCGATCAAACCGCCCAACACGATGATCTGTCCATCGTCCACCAGCACATTGGTATCGAGAGATCGCTTGCTGGTGATGAGTCCGGCAGAATTGGTCGAATCCTGAATAGCCGAGGTTTCCTGATAAATCGCCATCTTGACCGTGCCGCCTTGTGAAATCTGAGGCTTCACCCGCAACGTCAAGCCGATATCCTTGCGCTCGACCGTCTGAAAAGGATTGACACCTGCACTCCCCCCCGCCGAGGCCGAGGTCGTGTACTGGCCGGTAATAAAGGGTACGTTCTGGCCGACGATAATTTTTGCTTCTTCATTGTCGAGCGTGATCAGGTTGGGCATCGACAGGATATTTGCGCTGGTGTCGGATTCCAGAGCATGAACCAACACGCCTAAACCCATCTTGCCGGAAACAAACCCAAGATTTAAACCGTTGCTGGGAGCCAGTGGCACGCCGCCGGGAGCCAAGTGTGCCGTGACCTGGTTGGCCAGATTATTGCCGCCGGTGGAGAACGATGTACCACCTCCGCCAATGGTAGTCGTCCCGCCGAGTGCTGCCCATTGCACGCCGAGTTCGGCCGCTTTGCTCGCAGATACTTCGACGATCAGTGACTCGATATAGACTTGGGCGCGGCGCGCATCAAGCTGATCGATGACGGTGCGCAAGTCGCGGTAGACCGACTCGCTGGCGGTGATGATCAGCGTGTTGGTCGTCGGATCAGCCTGAATGAATCCGGCCGCGCCGCCGCTGGACAACTGCGCCTGTTGGGGTGATCCGGGCGTTGCAGCGGTCGCTGCATTGATCGCGGAAGTATCCGCTGACACCACGGCACGTAAGGTGAGTGCAAGTTTGGTCGCTTCGGCATTCTTCAGATAGACCACATGCACGTTGCCCGGCTGTGCGGTCGGCTGGTCGAGTTTTTTAATCAGTTCTTTTGCCAGATTGGCGCGTGCTTCGGACGGCGCGCGCACCACGACCGAGTTGGTTCGCGGATAGGCCAGCACGGTGACGCGCCCGGCATCGCCTCCGGCCGCAGCTCCCGGCTCCAGCAGCCTATTGACCATCACCGCAATATCGTTGGCGACCGCATAGCGTATAGGCACCACGTCCAGATCGTTGTTCGCGGGTCCGTCCAGCGCCGCGATTATTTTGCCCATGCGTAGCAGGTTGTCGGCGTAATCGGTGATGATCAACGTGTTGTTGTCCGGGTTGGCGTTGATGGTGTTGTTCGGCGAAATCAGCGGGCGCAACACCGCCACCATATTATTGGCTGATTCGAAATTCAAATGAAAAATTTGCGTCGCAATCTGGTCGCCGCGTAATAAACCTGCCTGAATCGGGCCAGCCTGTAATTTGGCATCCGCTTCAGGCACCACTTTGGTATAGCCGTTGGCAGCCACCACCGAATAACCATGCAAGCGCAATACAGAGGTCAATAGCTGGAATGCCTGAGCCTTGGTGAGCGGCTTCTCGGATACTAGGCTGATCGTGCCTTTAACACGGGGATCAATGATGAACGTCGTGCTGGTGTAATCACCGACCGCCGCGATTACCGACTCGATATCGGCATCGACGAAATTGAGTGTGACCTTATCCGAGCCCGTATCCTTGTTGGCATTCGCGGCTTTGTGTGTGACGGGGATTTCATTAGAGCCCGTGATTTCTTTTGTGGCGGGGATTTCTTTTATGCTCGGGATCGCATTGGTTCCCGAGATCCCATTCAGGTTTGGACTGGTGCCCGGCCCAGGGTTATTCGGTTCCTGTGCCAACGCCGGTTGTATGCTGATCGCGGCGAACAGTAATATGATCGTGGCGCTCCAGTTCCGCCATGCGGCGGGTCTTTTTTCTATTTCAGGCATGCTATTTTTGGGCATCTTAGTTAATTTATTTTTTTTCATTTGAACTCTAGCGCGATAACATCTTTGTCGCCTTCTGTGCGGCGTTGTCCCAGCAAATTCAGAAAATTCGCCAGCCTTTGTTCTTGTCCAGCTTCGGCTTGTGCCGTGCCGGAAAACTGCATATGTTCGTCGGCAAACATCCCTGAACCGTTCAGCAACATCGGCCCTTTGACCGTCTTAAGCATCACAGCTGCCTGTGCACCGTGCCAGTCGAGTTTTAAATTGTAACTGCCCAGCGGTTTGATCGGCGACAGACGTGAACCCAGATCATTAATTTCCAGGTTCATCGCTCCGACCAGTTCGGTTTTTCCATTCTGCTGGGTTATTTGCAGCGGTTCCCATGATAAGCGCATCTGGCCGGACGGCTGCACTGTATTCAGCGGTGCGCCCAGAGCGGCCAAGCGTTCCGCCGGTAATACAATCGCCCCCGGACTCACCAGCCATTGATGCCAACTACCCGTCACGCTGATCGGTTGCGATAGTGCCGCCGAATTTTCCAGTTCCGCATCGACACTGCCGAACAATACCATCGGGGACAAATGCCACGAGAAGCGTCCCGGCAACAGCGGCGTTACCGGATCACTACCGCTCGGTGCGCCGCCGATGAAGGCCGAACCGCGCCACAATGTGCCATGCGCATCCCCGAGCGTCAAGCGGCCCGCAGTCTGCTGCTCCACCATAGTCATCATCCAGGTTGCCGGAAAAAATATCAGCATGGTGAGTGCGACACTGACAATCCCCGCCAGCAACCATATCACGAGGCGACGCAATGGAAGTCCTTGCTAGGTTTACAGGACACACAGGGCTTCAGCATTCCCGGGAAAAATTGAATTGGATGTCGGGGGTTATTCATTTCTGGGTTGGCGCAGTGTCATTGTCGCATTGACCATATCGGGTTGCGCCTGCGCAACAATATTGGCGTCTATCACGGAAATCAGCGCAGTTTTTTGCATATCGTCCAGCCAATTTAGCGTACTGGCAAAAGAGACTGTCGTGAGTTGCACCTTCGCAAAGTCGCCGGTCAATATCACGCTTTGCGGCTTCAAGCCATTTCGCGCAAGCGCCGCCTCGATATTTTCTTTGGACATCGCGATCGACGGCGTAGCGGATTTGCCGGAAAGCGCCGCAGCTTCTTTCGACAAGGCCTGCAGTTGCGCGACTTGCTGGCGCAGCACGGGAAGGTTTTTGTTCAATTGGTCGCGACCGTTGATGGCCGGATCGATCAGCAATACGTAGGCCAAGCCAAATATCACGACCAGCGCAGCCATGCCGAGCATCGTGCGCTCGCGCGCATCGCGCACCGCCCAGAATTCCGTAAACGATTGCCTGGATTGATTCAGCAGATTGGTCA
>JADGRL010000084.1 GCA_017880865.1 Gallionella sp. | reverse complement strand
TAGCGTCCATGTCTAGTGCTTTCATATTTGGGCGGCGCACCTGTGTGGCCTGTCATGACGCGAGGCAAGAGCAATTTTCCCGACATGCGCGATTCTTTGAATGGCAGAAACAATGCCGCCAGAGTAATTGTCATCCGCCGTTACTTCGAAGCGAACATGCATGCCTCTTTGGGCGATAGACTGCTCGCAGTGCCATTCCTCCAGATCGATGTCACACAGGCTATGTGGCATCGGAGTAATCACGATACGTTCTCCCCCGGCAACACAAACAGCCTTGCGCACTGCCATCGCTTCCGACTCTTTCAACACTGTAGTAATTCGTTTCATACAATCCTCCTTCTTTGGATGGAAGGCATACTAGGAGAATCAGCATAAAAACAGCGTAAATTGTTAATCATCGGATGTAAAAAATTCATAAAGAATTTACGCCACAGCCAGGATTGATCCACGCACTCAATATGCGCCAAAATAAAATGCGCATAGCGAACCGATTCGCTATGCGCATTTTATGGATAGTGCCGCATGGCGACACCAACAGCCCCGTTAATTAGAACGTGCGGCTGAGCGACAATACAGCGGTGCCTTTGCCTAAATCATTACCAAGAACGTTGTAGAATTGCCCGACGCTGTCTTGGGCATTGGTACCACTGTATGCCAGACCCACCACATATCCACTGAAATCTTTGGATACGCTCAACCTGTAATCGCTGTAACTGGCATTTTGGCCACCAACCGCCGTATAAGCCACTGAAGAACCTTTATAGGTTTGCTTGCCATAATGCGCGCCCAGCGTGATACCTGTGTCTGCAACCGGATAGCTCGCGCTCAAATCAATATAGTTTGTGCCATTGGCATCAGGCACACCAAAAGTGTCACCCAGGCTATAAGAGTATTTAAGCGTTACCCATTTCCAGCCGATCAAACCATAAATTTCGTTGGTATCTCCCTTGGTCGCACCAAGTGCATAGGTGCCAGGATAGTTATAGCGCAGGAAACCCACGTCATAGCTATAGTCTGTGGCAAAGCTATTCTTGAAGCCGAAGTAGGTATCAAGTTCCAAGCCCGCATTGTTGGCACCTGCTGTGCCCGCAGTGGCAGTATAAGTATCGCTCAACCAGCTGATGCTGGAACCCCACACTCCGGCATAAAAGCCGCTGGCGTGTGCATAATCAAAGCCGCCTTGTATGGCCGGCTTGGCACCGGTTTGAGAAATGCCGCGATACAGATAATTGCTAACAAAGCCAACGTTTGCGGTAACAGCGGGTGGAGTGGCAGGTGCATCAACAGCCAGTGCCAGCCCAGGTGCGCTCAGTGCAGTCAGGATCAGGGTGTACAACAATTTATTTTTCAACATGCTACTTTCCTTCTATAAAGTTAATTTTTAAAAAATGCAGATTAATGCAATGCATCCAGCGCCAGATTAAGTTCCAGCACATTCACCCTAGGTTCGCCCAGAATGCCGAACTGGCGACCATCGGTGTGTTCCACCACCAGCTTGTGCAAAGTATCCGGGCTGAGGTTGCGTACCCTTGCCACGCGCGCAAGCTGGTATTCCGCCGCAGCCGGACTGATGTGCGGATCCAGTCCGCTGGCGGATGCAGTGACCAGGTCAACCGGCACCGCTTGCTGATTGCCGGGATCGGCATCGCGCAAGGCCTGAACCCTGCCTTTCATCGCATCCATCAATGCCGGGTTGGTCGGCCCCAGGTTCGATCCGCTGGAAGACGAGGCATTATTGGGCATCGGGCTGGTCGCTGAGGGACGGCTCCAGAAATACTTGGGATCGGAGAACGACTGGCCAATCAGGCTGGAGCCCACCGGCTTGCCATCTTTCATGATTAGGCTGCCGTTGGCCTTGTCAGGCATGACTACCTGTGAAACTCCCGTCACAAGCAGGGGATAGGCGATTCCGGTAAGCAACGTCAGCAACAGAAAACTAACAACAGCGGGACGAATTTCTTTCAACATGGTAATTCCTTTCTTTATACCCAGCCAAAACCGACAAGTATCATGTCGATCAGTTTGATCCCGATGAAGGGGACGATGATGCCGCCGATACCGTAGATCAGCAGGTTGTTGCGCAGCAGCGCAGCAGCTCCGATGGCACGGTATTTCACGCCTTTCAGCGCCAGCGGAATCAGGGCGACGATGATCAACGCATTGAAAATGACCGCCGACAGAATCGCACTAGACGGCGTAGCCAGGTGCATCACGTTCAGCGCGCCCAGCGCCGGATAAGTGGTCACGAAGGCCGCCGGGATGATGGCGAAATACTTGGCCACGTCGTTGGCAATACTGAACGTGGTCAAGGTACCGCGTGTCATCAGCATTTGTTTGCCGGTTTCCACGATCTCGATCAGCTTGGTGGGATTGGAGTCCAGGTCCACCATGTTGCCGGCTTCCTTGGCCGCTTGTGTGCCGGTGTTCATCGCCACTGCGACATCGGCCTGCGCCAGCGCCGGGGCATCATTGGTGCCGTCCCCGGTCATCGCCACCAGCCGGCCTTGCGCCTGATGTTCGCGGATCAATTTCAGCTTGGCTTCCGGTGTGGCTTCGGCAAGGAAGTCATCTACTCCAGCTTCGGCAGCAATGGCAGCTGCGGTAAGACGGTTATCGCCGGTAATCATGATGGTCTTGATACCCATACGGCGCAGTTCGGCGAAGCGTTCCTTGATACCGCCCTTGACGATGTCCTTTAGCTCGATCACGCCGAGCACTTTCATTCCATCCGCGACCACTAGAGGCGTGCTGCCTTGTCGTGCGACATTGTCCACGATGATGTTCACCTCAGCAGGAAAGCTTCCGCCCAGGCTGATGACATAATTTCGAATGGAATCCGCCGCACCTTTGCGGATTTGACGATCTCCCAAATTGACCCCGCTCATGCGCGTGTGTGCACTGAAGGGCACAAAGGTCGCGCCCAGCGCATGGATGTCGCGTTCGCGCAGGCCGAATTTTTCCTTGGCCAGCACCACGATGCTGCGGCCTTCCGGCGTTTCATCAGCCAGCGAGGCGAGTTGTGCCACGTCGGCCAGCTCAGCTTCGGTCACGCCGCTGGCATGCAGGAAGTTGCTGGCATGGCGGTTGCCCAGCGTGATCGTGCCGGTCTTGTCCAGCAGCAATACATCCACATCGCCTGCCGCTTCTACTGCACGACCTGAGGTGGCGATCACATTCTTCTGCAACATGCGCCCCATGCCTGCCACGCCGATGGCAGAAAGAAGGCCCCCGATGGTGGTGGGAATCAGGCAAACCAGCAGC
>JADGRL010000008.1 GCA_017880865.1 Gallionella sp. | reverse complement strand
AATGCCGCGCTCTTCGCGGTGATATAGCTCAGGTGGTTAGAGCGCAGCACTCATAACGCTGAGGTCGGTGGTTCAAATCCACCTATCACCACCAAACAACCGGTGCCATTGCGTGCCAAAGAAATTCCATATTAAAACTTTCGGCTGCCAGATGAACGAGTATGACTCGGACAAAATGGCGGATGTGTTGCACGCTTGGGACGGCATGATGCCGACCGATAAGCCGGAGGACGCCGATGTCATCCTGTTCAATACCTGCTCGATACGTGAGAAGGCCGAAGAGAAAGTATTCTCTGATCTGGGGCGGGTGCGTCCGCTCAAACAGGCCAATCCCGATCTGCTGATCTGCGTGGGCGGCTGTGTGGCCAGCCAGGAAGGCGCGGCGATTTTGCAGCGCGCGCCTTATGTAGACGTTATATTCGGTCCGCAGACTTTGCATCGCTTGCCGCAATTGTTGCAGGCGCGACGTGATACCGGGCGGCCGCAGGTTGACATCAGCTTTCCAGAAGTTGAAAAATTCGATCATCTGCCGACCCCGCAAACCACTTCTGGCACCGCCTTTGTTTCCATCATGGAAGGTTGCAGCAAATACTGCACGTTCTGTGTCGTGCCCTATACACGCGGCGAAGAAGTTTCGCGCCCAGTTGCGGACGTGATGCGCGATGTGCATGAGCTGGTCGCGCAAGGTGTAAAAGAGGTGACGCTGCTGGGACAGAATGTAAATGCCTACTGCGGCCTCGGCGACGATGGCGAAACCGTGGATTTCGCCTTTCTGCTACTGAGCCTCGCGGCGCTCGAAGGCATCACCCGCTTGCGCTATACCACTTCGCATCCCAAAGAAATGACGCAGCGGCTGATCGATGTGTATTCGACCACGCCCAAACTGGTCAGCCATTTGCATCTGCCGGTGCAGTCCGGTTCGGATCGCATTCTCGCCGCGATGAAGCGCGGCCACACCGTGCTGGAATATAAATCCATCATCCGCCGGGTGCGCGCCGCACGCCCCGGCATTTGCATCACCTCTGATTTTATCGTCGGCTTCCCCGG
This sequence comes from Gallionella sp., assembly GCA_017880865.1. Taxonomy (GTDB): domain Bacteria; phylum Pseudomonadota; class Gammaproteobacteria; order Burkholderiales; family Gallionellaceae; genus Gallionella. The sequence continues at coordinate 83,432 of JADGRL010000008.1, read as the reverse complement.
CGAGACCGAACAGGATTTCGAATTGACCATGAAGCTGATCGACGAGATCGGTTTCGATAACAGCTTCAGTTATCTGTATAGCCCGCGTCCTGGCACACCGGCTGCCGAGATGCGCGACGATACGCCGCACGAGGTCAAGGCGCTGCGCCTGAAGCGCCTGCAAGACCGCATCATGGAACAAGAAGACGGCGTGGCACAAGCGATGCTGGGCACGACCCAACGCGCTTTGGTCGAAGGCGTGTCAAAAAAAGATGCTCATGAATTAGCCGCGCGCACCGACAACAATCGCGTGGTGAATTTCAGCGGTGCGCCGAGCCTGATCGGCAGCTTCGTTGACCTGAAGATCACTCAGGTAGTGCGCCATACACTGCGCGGCGAGTTGGTTGCACATTCAAATGAGCGCTAAACTTCCGTCTCATAAGCTTTCCTTGACTGTTCAATACGTCACTGACGCTCAACATTTGCCGACCCGCGCGCAATTTCGGCGCTGGATCAAGGTTGCGCTGCAACAGGATGTGAGCCTCACCTTGCGCATTGTCGACGAGGCGGAAGGGCGCGAGTTGAACAAGAATTATCGCAGCAAGGATTACGCCACCAACGTGCTGACTTTTGTCTATGACGATGCTGATCCTACGTTCGGCGATGCCAGTTTGCTTTATGGTGATGTCATCATCTGCGCGCCGGTCGTGGCTAGGGAAGCGGCCGCGCAGCACAAGGATATGCTGGCGCATTACGCGCATCTCACGCTGCACGCGGCCCTTCATCTGCAAGGCTTTGAGCACGAGACTGACGCTGATGCCGCCCGGATGGAAGCATTGGAATCCGCACTGATGCTAAAATTACGTTATCCTGATCCTTATTGAACACGACCCAACCACGCATGGACTCACCCGCAAGTCATAAACCCAGCCTGCTAGAACGTCTTTCCACGATGCTGCTGCGCGAACCTGAAGACCGTGAGCAGCTCATCGCACTGCTGCATTCCGCTTATGAACGCAACTTGCTGGATGCCGACGCGCTCTCCATGATGGAAGGCGTGATGCAGGTTTCCGAACGGCAGGTGCGCGAAATCATGATTCCGCGTGCACAAATGGATGTCATCGACATCAGCGAGCCGCCGGAAAAGTTTATTCCCTTCGTCATCGAAACCGCGCACTCGCGCTTCCCTGTGACCGACGGCGACAAAGACAACATCATCGGCATCCTGCTGGCCAAAGATCTGCTGCGCTATTACGCCGGTGAAGAATTCGATGTGCGCGACATGTTGCGCCCTGCCGTGTTTGTACCGGAATCAAAACGCCTCAACGTGCTGCTGCGCGATTTTCGCAGCAACCGCAACCACATCGCGCTGGTAGTGGACGAATACGGCGGCGTATCCGGCATGGTGACCATCGAGGACGTGCTGGAACAAATCGTCGGCGACATCGAGGATGAATATGATTTTGACGATGACGAAGACAACATCATCGCGGATGCGGCCGGCCAGTATCGCGTCAAGGCCGACACCGTGATCGCCGATTTTAATGCCGCACTCGGTACCGATTTCAGCGATGAGGAATGCGATACGGTAGGCGGGCTGGTGCTCCAAGCCGCCGGCCAGTTGCCCAAGCGCGGCGACCACATTCACATCGGCAAACTCACCGTCACCGTGCTGCGGGCGGATAGCCGCAGGTTATATTCCGTGCTGGTCGAACGTAAGAAATCTGCGGATGCCGTATAAGTAGGAACCAAGGCCGCTTCGTTAAATCCAATTTAATTTAATGTTTCAAATGACTCGGTAGGGGCGCGACACCCAAAGGGTGCAAGAACCTCTTCGAGGTAAATCACGCCTCTACACTATTCAATATTATTTAGCGAATTGAAGGTTTGTTACACCCTGAACCATACCTGTGGCGCGCTATCCTGCCGCGCTTGCTTTTTTTATCCGTAAGTCTAAAATGGATTTTCCAATTCCACGCTGCCGTGGAATTAAATGATTCCTTTCTTTTTTAATTAATGGAGAATGTCATGAAAAAAATACAATTAGCACTTATTGCCTGTGGTGTTGCTTTACTCGCGACGGGTTGTGGCGGGGGCGGAAGCAGTTCTTCAGCCGGCACTCCTGCAGCAGCGAAGGTGAGCATCACGACCACCAACGCCGCCGCTGTCTCCAAAGGCGCGGTCAGCTCATCCAAGGCGACGGCACAAAGCGGTTCCAGCGGCGCTGCTATCGCTGGTCGTGGTACACCCACTGCTCCCCAGCAAAGCCTGATTAATATCGCCCTCGCTCAAATCAAGCGCGTGGAAACCTTGAAACTATCGACTGCACCAACTGGTGTAGTCGGAGTTTCTATGGCTGGATTCCCAATGACTCTTAATTGCGCTACTTTCGCTGTAGCTACGGCCGGATCACCCAATTCTGAGACGATCGACATCCAAGGTACCGCAACTGCCATTACCAGTGCTTCGATGACGTTCAATGCCTGCGTATCTCCCAGCCCTGTGGCTGCTGGTGCTACCGAAACGTTAAACGGGGGCTTTGCAATGACCGTTTCCAGCCAGACCGGCTTGGGCACAGTGGCATCGCCGAAGGTCTCATCGATCGCCATGACTTTCACCAACTTTTCGAGCGTCGTAGCGGCCCCAAGCATGACGACCGATACGTCCACCATCTCGGGCGGCTTTAACATAGCCACCAGCAATAACGGCACGACACTGACGGCCACGATATCGGGCACCTCGCTCGCAATGAACAGCTCGGTTGACGGCGCGTTCACATTGAAGAATTTCTCGATTGCTGACTTGCAAGATGCCCCAGGGGCTCCCGTAACTGGAAATTACAGCGAATCGTACACGATGACCACCAACTGCGCGGCCCTGAACGGAGATATCGACATCACTACGCCTGTTCCTTTCACTGGCACGGGTGCAGCCAACCCTACCGCTGGCAAGATGGTGATCACCGGCGCTAATGGCAGCAGCATTACGCTGACCGCCAATGCAAATGGTACGGTTACCCAGGTTGTAAACGATGGCACCAATCCAGCAACGACTACGACTGTATCTTGGGCTGCACTTTGAATTTAATCTCAACCAGCAAGAGCGCCCGATGTTGTGGCGCTCTTTTTTTTGTGCTGGTGTTATCTTCAAACGGGTGCGCGGCCGAGGCGTCGCAGCCGGGTGCTTTCACGGCTGAATTCGGTGTTTCGGCGCAGCGCTTCTATTACACCGAATATAGCGATGCCGGTACTACGCTGGACCGGGAGCTGGGCGGCATTCCGGGGCTGTCGTTCAGGTTTGGCCAGCGGCTCACTGATTGGGAATGGGAGAGCAGCGCAAGTTATCACTATGGGCGTGTGGCCTACACCGGACAAACCCAGGCGGGTGTGCCGTACAACACTCAAACCGACGAAGGCGTCGGTGATGTGGCGCTGCGGCTGGGGCGCTGGTTCGGAGAACGTTATCCGATCATGCCTTATGCCGGTTTGGGCTACCGCCGCTGGGACAGGAATATCCAGCCTGGCGCCGCTGGCGGGCTATTTGAATCCTACCGCTGGGGATACGCGTGGCTGGGCGCAAAAGTTATCGCGTATCAACGTGACACCTCGAATCTGGTGGTGGACATCGGCTGGATTAAACCGATAGACCCGGCCATATACGTCGATTTCAGAGGCGCTTACAATATTGCCCCTAGCTTGAATTTGGCAAGCCAAGACGGCCTGCGTCTGATGCTGACATCGCATACGGCACTCCCCGGAAACATCACGCTGATACTGGAGCCGTATTTCGAATACTGGCAGTTGGGGCGCAGCCCCAATGTCACCTACCGCGACAGTGTCACCAATAGAAACATCACGGTTTATGAACCCGCGAGCAAAACCAAAAACCTTGGCGTAAACTTGCGCTTGGGGAAAATGTTTTAGCTTGGCGAGTAAATGTTTGTATTGCGGAATTTCATTGTCAAAATACCGTTAACGGGATATTGAGAATATTATTTTAAGGGGGGACTGAAATGAGTAACTTGTCGCGAGGGATTTTATTATCAACGGTGTTGCTGCTGGTTTTCGGGAAATACGCTGCTGCGGACGAATTTCACTATAACAATCTGTTGATCGGTGATCGAGCATCCGGCATGGGCGGCGCCTACACCGCGATTTCCGATGATGCCACCGGCATGTACTATAACCCGGCAGGCATCGCCTATGTGGGCGACAAGAACTTTTCCGCGAGCGTCAACACCTACAACTCTCAGTCCAAGAAATACGATAATGTCATCGGCGGACAGCCGTTTGAACGCAAATCTTCCGCGCTGTTGGCGAATTTTTTTGGCATCGTCAAGCCCGTCGGCAAATTCAAGCTCGGTTTCTCCTATGCCGTACCGGATGCCGTCAACGAAGTCCAGATCCAGACCTTTACCAATGTCTCAACTTCCGTCTCGCGCTTTACCATCAACCTGAACAATAAGGATAACACCTTCAATTACGGCCCAACATTAGCTGCAGAGATCAGCGATGATCTATCGGTCGGTGTCACGCTCTATGTGCATCAGCGCGAAGCCCAACTCATCGTCAATCAGTTTAAAGAAAGAATCGACGCAACTAATTCTAACCAGTGGACAAATTACAATTACAAGCTGAGCGAAAAAGGGGTGAGGCCTATTCTCGGCGTGGCCTGGTCACCGGTAGAAAAGCTGTCTCTCGGTTTTTCATTATCCCAAACCTATGTATTGACCTCTGATGCTGTCAGCCAGACGACTTGCTGGGATAATAATGCTACTGCGGTTGGTTGCCCCGTTAGCGCCCCAACAACCTCGATACAAGCGCCCAAACTTACAAATTTCAACGCCAAAAGACAATACCCGATCAGCACCGCCATCGGCGCGGCCTATTTCGCCAGCAGCAGCCTTATTGTCTCGGGCGACTTTAGCTATCACTCCGCAGTAACAGACCCGACCTTTGGCGACAAAGTGGCGACCATGAACGCGGCGCTTGGGACAGAATATTATCTGTCCAAAAAATGGGCCGTCAGGGCGGGACTCTTTACCAACCGGGCGAATACCCCGGCTATTCAGGCAGGTGTCACGAATATTGAGGAGCACATCAATATGTACGGCGCAAGTCTGAGCCTTTCCAACTTCTCAGGAAGCTCATCGGTCACCTTGGGCGGGAGCATAAGTGGTGGCAAGGGCCAGTCGCAGATTACCAGCGACCCCAACAGCGTTCAAAACGCCTCCACGCTCGGCTGGCTACTATTCCTGTCGTCGTCATATTAATAGCGCCTCAGTGAACACGGAGGCGCTATTAACGACTTAACAGGTCAGTTATATTTTCCCGGTTTATTTCAGATTTTTAACCGTAGCGTCGAAACGCTCTTTGTTGGTTGCCAGTCCGCCAGTGTCTATGCCGTCATTTGCGATGACCGCGTTGATCTGGGCTATCCTGGCGGTGAATGACGGATGTGTCGTGTCTTCAGTATTCTGATCAACGGGCCTTTGATCCTGAGATTTCTGGTTCTTGAGTTTCTGATTGGTGTCAGGAACACTTTCTTTGATCGTACTGATGCGATCCAGATATCTGGCGAGCCCAGCTGAGCTATAGCCACTCAGCGCGCTGATAGTGACGGCGGTTCTGTCGGCTTGCATTTCATCTTCCCGCTTATAACCATTCCTGAATATGATATCGAGACCCTTGTCGACGGCCTGCGCAAAAGCGGTTCGAGCGGCTTCAGAACTGGCGCCCACCAGTTGTGCCAGTCCTGATGTGACAGTGTCATCGACTCCCTTTATTTTCAACTCCTTCACGACATGCTTTTCTGTGACGTGCGCAATTTCATGCGCAAGCACTCCTGCAAGTTCAGACTCGTCTTTCATCAGCAGCAGCGCGCCTTTGGTTACAAATACATAGCCTCCGGGTGCGGCATAGGCATTCACTTCATTGGTATCGAGAATCATGAAGTGATATTCCAGTTCCGGCCTGTTCGTGCTTCGTGCTAGCGAAAGACCGACAAGGCTGACGTATTTGACCAGAGCTGGATTGTCGTAAGGTTTATATCTCCCCAGTATTCTTGCGGAAATTTCCCTTCCGAATGTAATTTCCGCCCCGACGTCGCCCTCAGTGACGACCTGTTCCGCCGATGCACGTTCGCGCCAGTTTTGATCGGCTGCATAGGTGGTCATCGGCAAGGCCAAGCATGTTGCAGCCAGTATCGTCAGGGTGAAGAAAGTAGGTAATCTCATGGCTTGCCCCCTATCGTAAATTGCGTGACTTCATCAGCGGTTAACGACAGGGATTCCATTTTTTTCAGGGCGACATAATCAACACCCTCTTCGACATCATCACGCCTGCGGTCTTCTTTAGTCAATCCACGGGCGGCGGCAGCGCTCGAGAAGGATGAGGCTCTGCGACGCACCCCCTGCTTGATCTCTGAATCTTCCGCCCTGATGACCACCGTTTTTTCAAAGGGTGGATGCGTAGATAAAAGCAGGGATGGGACATAGCCTTCTTTGCCCTCAATTTTTACTTTGACCCAGCGACCTTCCAGACCTGTCGAGGTGAGCATTTTGCCCTTCCCGACCTCGGCGATCACCTTGGACTTGAATGAAGCGCTGAGCCAAATCTTTGCATTGTTGCTTTGAACGTAATACACCGACTCTGCATGCAGCACCGTGGCAAAGAGCATGCATACCGTAAATATCACAAATAATAGCGGTTGTTTTTTCATCGTGTCCTCCTAGTCTTCAAATGATGCCCGAAATTGGCGCGTTTCACTTCGCTGGTGTGCACTACATAAGCAGCCCGTATGCTGACGCTATTCCACAGTGTATATATCGACCGACTGTTCCCGGCCCTTTACCTTGACATTACCGATGCTTTTGCATTTTATCTTATTCTTGATTTTCTCATAGGTGTACGCCGAAAAGAGCAAGGGCGTCCCATACTCCTTGGTGATGCTCTCGATCCGGGAAGACAGGTTGACCGCATCTCCGACGACGGTATAGTTCTTCTTCTTTTCGGAGCCGATATTCCCGATCGTGACTACGCCCGTATTAATGCCGATGCCGATCTTGATCTCGTGCTCGAACCCGCGCTCCTTCAAAATCCGGTTGACTTCTTTGAGCCCCTCCAGCATCTCTTGACCGGCCAGAACCGCCCGTTCAGCATGCTCCTCCGTTTTAACTGGTGCGCCCCAAAAAGCCATGATCGCATCGCCGATGTATTTATCGATCGTCCCGTTATGCTTCAGGATGATATCCGCCATAACCGTGAAATGCACATTCAGCATTTCAACAATCTTTTCGGGTTGCTCGTTCTCCGACATGGTCGTGAACCCCCTGATATCGGAGAAAAGCACCGTGATCTCAACCTTCTGGCCCGTGCTCGTCTTCAGGTACTCCTCATAATTATTCAACACCTCATCGAGCACATCCTGGGAAACATACTGGGAAAAAAGATGCGAAACCATTCGCTTCTCAGCACCCTCGGTAAAAGTCAGATAACCGAAGGAAAGGAATCCCGTCGAGAACGTGGTAAAAATGAACGGCACCATTTCAACCTGCATGTTCAACTTGAACGAGATCAGCGCATAGCCGATATAGATTGCAAGCATGGACAACGGCAGGAGAACCCTGATCGATAACCGCTTGGAGAACATCACCGCCCATGACGTGAGAAACACGCCGATGAGCATGGAAAGATACGTCAGCCTCTTGTCGGGCGGACTCATGAAATCGTTCTGGAGATAATTGTTCGCCATGAAGGCATGGAGCATCACGCCGGGCGCGCTGGCGAACATCGGAATCGCCTTGAGGTCAGATGTCCCGATGGCACTGGTGCCGATGAACACGATGCTGTCCCTGAACACATCGGGGTTCACCAGAATATCTTCCACATCACCTTTCCTGATTTTTTGCAGTGATGCAAACACGCCACTCAAGGAATAGGTGTCCACTTTACTCAGGCCGTACATGTTGATGATACTGTTGCCGTTATCGTCGGTGGGGATGACGCGGTCGTTGATCGTAATGGCATGTTTCTGGATATTGATTGGGGTCATGCTGTCAATAAAGGGAGCCAGGCCGAGCACCGGGAAATACTTTCCCTGATATTCGCGCAAGGGCTTGGTTCGCCGATACCCGCTGTCGCTATCCGGGGTGAACTCGACCACGGCTATACCTTTTGAGATCTGTGTCAATCCGGCGACGGGCAGCGCAAAATCATTGTTTTCTGTGCCGGGCTTTTTGGTTAGCGACCCAGTCACATTTTTCAGCGCGAAACGGTTTACGAACTCAACGGGGAGTGGCCTGCCTACCTCAGCGTAGCTGTTTGCCTCGTTGTCCGCCTCTTCGCGTCTGATCATCATGCTGTGATAGGCGTTCTGTGAGGCCATCGTCGCGCTGTAGAGCGCTTTGTCGTTCACCTTATCCTGCTTTTCCAGGAACAGGACATCGAAAAGCACGGCGCGCGCGCCTCCCAGCGAAAGATAATCGATCAGGTCTGACCAGATGGCGCGAGGCCACGGCCACCTGCCTGCGATGTCAGCCATAGACTTGAGTGCAGCCTCATCCACAAGAATGACCTTGATCCTGGTGTTCGTTTCCTTTTCGGAACGCAACAGTTTTGCCTGAGTATCGTAGACGAAGAACTCGGGCTTTTCAAAAAAGCCAAGCCTATAGCAGGTAATCGAAAGAACGAATACCGAAAGGGCAACGAGGAGTGATATGACGGTTTTATGGGTCATGGTTTTTAGCTTATCGCAGCAGCATGCTACTCGATACTTTTTAAGCTTGTAAAGCTAATAATCAAATCCTGTCAAAGCAAATTTACTATTATCAGGCAGGGACATGAACCAACCCCCACATTGGCCAGCATGGATTATTTGGTATATTGTTAACTTATCACCTATCCTGCGATTGTTGTAGTCGATGAATTTGGCTGTTGCTGTATTTCGATTCGCAACCAAATAAAAAGTCTCTGAAGTTAAATCAAACGTGAAAGCTGACTATGGTATTTGATGAATTTGATCGAGAGGTTTTTACCAGCGGCCAGCATATTTTTACACATGGTGACGTTGGCGAATGCGCCTATCTTATTGAGGAAGGTGCGGTCGAAGTCTTAGTTTTAAAACAAGACAAAGAGCATCGGATTAGGCTGATGGGCAAAGGCGAATTGTTTGGCGAGGTGTCCTTGATCGACTATCAGCCTCGTACTGCAACTGTAAGGGCTGTTGAGAGAACAGTGCTTGTGCCTATTCCGCGCAAACTGATGGAAGGGTTGTTGGAAAAAAGCGACCCCGTTCTGCGTCATTTGTTGCTGGTCATTCTGGATCGTTTCAGGAATAGAAACGACAGCTCGGCGTTGTCATCATCAAGTGCAATAATTTCTCCGGAACGGTCACTGCACCGTAGCGTCGTGCAAGGAGAGGCTACGCAAAAACTATCTCTCGCCCACGGAATGAAACGCGCCTTAATCCGTGGAGAATTTCAACTTTATTATCAACCAATTTGTAATCTTGCCGATGGGTGTGTCGCCGGATTTGAAGCGCTGATTCGATGGCATCATCCAACTGACGGAGTGATGTCGCCCGATGATTTTCTATGGGTAGCAGAGCAAACCGGCTTGATACATGAAATTGGTCTTTGGACCCTTGAACGCGCGTGCCGTGATTGGAAGGAGTTAAAACAATTCGCGGATTATGAAGCGCCCTTTGTCAGTGTTAATTTGTCGGCTGCTCAATTGAGCAATGAGATGCTGGTGGAGGATGTGAATACCATCATCACGAGTCAAAAAATGGATCCTGCAGAATTGAAGCTAGAGCTGACAGAAACGGTCGTAGTAGAACATCCTGAAATTGCGTTGGAGATTATGTACGGGCTGATTGATTTAGGTTGCAGCCTCGCGCTAGATGATTATGGTACCGGCCATTCAGGGTTGAGGCATTTGCAGCGGTATCCCCTCGGCACGCTAAAGATTGATGGTGCTTTCGTCGAACCGCTCTTGTCATCTGCGCAAAGTCTGGAAATTGTGCGCTCTTCTGTTGCATTGGCACACTCGCTGGGCATGAGTGTGGTTGCCGAAGGCGTTACAACCGAAAGTGTGAAAGCAAAGCTCCAGGAGATGAAGTGTGACTTTGGCCAAGGCTGGTATTTTGGCAGACCCGCCACGTTACCTGAGTTGGCACAGCGTTACGCAACAGCATAAACAGGTGACACGATTTAAAACTGCTCGTTCTCTCCCAGATAGCGCCACTGGCCCACCGGCAAATCTCCCAGCTTCACCTTGCCGATACGTATGCGTTTCAGACCGGTGACTTTCAATCCGACCAGTTCGCACATGCGCCGGATCTGGCGTTTCTTGCCTTCGCGCAGCACGAAACGCAGCTGGTCTTCGTTTTGCCAGGTCACCTTGGCGGGTTTGAGATATTCGCCGTCCAGCTTCAGTCCCTGATTGAGCAAGGCCAGCCCGCTGTCTTCCAGCTTTCCCTGCACGCGCACCAGATATTCCTTGTCCACCTTGGAGTCTTCGCCTATCAGTTGCTTGGCGATGCGGCCATCCTGAGTGAGCACCAGCAAGCCCTGCGAGTCAATATCCAAGCGACCCGCCGGAGCGAGGCCGAGAAACTGGCTGCGGTGAAACCGTAGCGGCGATTTATCTTCTGCCCAACGCGTCGCGCTATCGAACAAGGTGACGGCGGGTTTGTAATTATGCTCGGCTTGCCCGGACACGTAACCGACCGGCTTGTTCATCAAGATCGTCACGCGCTGTTGCTGGGCGTTTTGCGCGGCGGTGCGCAATGTCACCTGCTGGCTTGGCAATACCTTGCTGCCCAGTTCGCTGACGATCTCGCCATCGACTTCGACCAGCCCTTTTTCGATATAGCCATCCGCTTCGCGGCGTGAGCACAGGCCGAGTTCGGACATACGTTTAGAAAGACGAATTTTTTCCATGATAATCTTGCGCTGACAGTTGTGTAGGGCGCGATTTAAGCACAAACCAGCGTGTTGTGAGAAATAAAACGTGGCGTGTGGCTACGGTGCTGTTGGCGCGACCGATTTATCCGGCAAAATACTATTTGCCGAGTCAGCCTGATCACGCGCTGCCAGATCACGCAGATCTGGTCCATTTTGAGCTGTGAAGTGTCGCTTGGTACAAATCTAATTGTTACGCGGCGGGGGTTTGGCCAGTTTGCGTTGCAGCGTGCGGCGGTGCATATTGAGCGCGCGAGCCGTGGCTGAAATGTTGTCGTCATGCTCACGCAGCACGCGCTGAATGTGCTCCCACTCAAGATGCTCTATTTGCGCCGGTTGTGTCTTAAGCGGTGCATTGCTATCCGGGGCGTGATTAAAGGCCGCGACGATCTCATCCGCGTTGGCCGGCTTGGCAAGATATTGCGTCGCACCTAGCTTGATCGCCTCGACAGCGGTCGCAATGCTGGCATAACCGGTCAGCACCACGATGCGCGTATTCGGATCGAGACCATGCAGCACCTTGACCAACGCCAGTCCAGGCGCTCCGCCCATTTTCAGATCCACCACCGCGAACTCCGGTGGATTATTCTTCGCGATCGGAATCGCTTGCTCTACGCTGTGCGCCACAGCCACGTCAAATCCGCGTTTTTTCAGGGCGCTACTCAGTACTTTGCAGAAGGTGATGTCATCATCCACCAGTAACAACGAAGCAGATTCTTCGTGCGGGCTAGTCATGTTTACTCCGTTCATGCTCACGTTGTTCATGTTTTCACTCGGATCGAGTGTCCGCCCCGACTATCGGCATCGTCAGTTCGGTGGTTGCGCCGCCTTCCTCGCGGTTGAACAGGCGCACCGTGCCGCCCATGCGCTCAATGGTGGCGTTAGCTAGGAATAGACCTAGTCCGCGTCCCTCCTTCTTGGTGGTGAAGAACGCCGAGCCTGCTTTGAGCGCGACTTCATCGCTCAGCCCTTCACCATGATCGCGAATCTCCAGTTTGAAATGGGAGTTGTCCCAGCGTGTGCGTATTTCGATGGCCTGTGGGCTGGAATCTGCGGCATTGTTAAGCAGGTTCATCAGCGCGGCGCGCAGCGTCACATCCACGCTGATGAGCGGAGCAGGTTGTACTCCGATACTGTGATATTGATATTGCGCGGTGGGGCGCAACAATTGCCATTCGTCCAAGACCTCTGCCATCAGGTCATCTACGGGGCGCGGCAGGATCGCACCGCCGTCCTGCGCATTCGCCATGATTTTGTCGAGTATACGTTTGCATCCACGCACCTGCTCGTCGAGGATGGTCAGGCTGTCACGCAATGCTGGCTGATTAGCGGCGACATCGTGCTGCAGCTCGCCGATTACCACAGCCATCGTGGACAGCGGCGTGCCCATCTCATGCGCCGCACCAGCCGCCTGTGTGCCGAGTGCCACGATACGTTCGTTGCGCAGAATCTCCTCGCGCACGCGCGTCAGCATCTCGTCGCGCTGCCGCACCGCTTGTGCCATCTGCACGACGAAATACGCCACCACCACCGCGCTGATGACGAAGCCCAGCCACATGCCCAAAACATGAATATTAAAGGCATCGTCCCCATGCTGGTGGATATGCGGCAGCGGAATGTAATAGACCATCAACAGGCTATAACATGCGGCAGTAAGCACCGCCATGCCCCAAGTGTAGCGGGCTGGCAGCGTCGCGGCGGCGATCACCAGTGGCAGCAAATACAGCGAGATGAAGGGGTTGGTCGAGCCGCCGCCGTAATACAACAAGACACTCAGCGCAATCACATCCACGCTCAATTGAGCGAATAATTCCGGGTTGGATACCGGGCTGGAACTGCGCAAGCGCAGCCAGCTAAACAGATTGATGGCAACTAACGTGGCAATGGTCAGCAGCATCGGCTGCCAGTCCAACTCAATCTCCAATATTTTCCAGACAACAGTTAGCGTGATGAGTTGCGTAACGACCGCAATGCTGCGCAGTACTACCAAGCGGCGCAACTGGCTGTGACCTGGGAGAGATGAAAGTATCGTACTGTTCATGGTGCAATTGTAAACGGATAGACGGGGAACAGGGACGTGGTAAATTGTCGCGTGGCATGCTGTCGTAATTTGCGCTTCAGGTCTTCGAAGAAATGCACCCCTAAAATTTGACAGTTGGTGTAAACATGAAAACAAATATGAATAAAAAAAGCAGCCGAAGCTGCTTTTTTTATAAAAATGGAACTTAATGCTTAGTGTCCGCCACGAGTGCGCAATTGCTTGATTGCAGCCAACTGCGCGATCGCTTCAGCCAATTCGGCCTGGGCTTGCGCATAGTCGATATCGGAGCTGCGATTCTTCATGGCTTCCTCGGCATCCTGCTTGGCTTGTAACGCACGAACCTCATCCAGATCTCCACCTCGTATCGCAGTGTCGGCCAGAATGGTGACGACTCCGGGCTGAATTTCCAGCATACCGCCAGAGACATAGATCAACTCTTCCTGTTCCTGGTCAGGTCGTTTGATTCTGACCGAACCGGGTTTGATACGCGTCATCAATGCGGTATGACGCGGATAAATACCCAGCTCGCCCATCTCCCCGGGCACTACGACCATTTCGGCCAGCCCTGAGAAAATCGACGCTTCTGCGCTAACTACATCGACATGTACGGTCATTGCCATGATTGCTCCCAATATTATTGCAGTGTCTTGGATTATTGAAGAGTCTTGGCTTTTTCAACTGCCTCTTCGATACCGCCGACCATGTAGAACGCTTGCTCTGGCAGATGATCGTATTCGCCGTTGACGATGCCCTTGAAGCCCTTGATGGTTTCTTTCAGGGTCACATACTTGCCCGGGGCGCCGGTAAACACTTCAGCCACGTGAAACGGTTGCGACAGGAAGCGCTGGATCTTGCGGGCGCGAGCCACGGCCAGCTTGTCTTCCGGTGCCAGTTCGTCCATACCCAGAATCGCGATGATGTCGCGCAGTTCTTTGTAGCGTTGCAATGTGGCTTGAACGCTGCGAGCCACGTTGTAATGCTCTTCGCCCACGACCAACGGGTCGAGCTGGCGAGAAGTGGAATCCAGCGGATCAACCGCAGGGTAAATACCCAGCGATGCGATATCGCGAGACAGCACCACGGTGGAATCCAGATGCAAGAAGGTGGTCGCAGGAGCCGGGTCGGTCAAGTCATCCGCCGGTACATAAACAGCCTGTACGGAAGTGATCGAACCTACTTTCGTCGAGGTGATACGCTCTTGCAGACGGCCCATTTCTTCGGCCAGTGTCGGTTGATAACCCACGGCAGATGGCATACGACCCAGCAGCGCGGATACTTCGGTTCCGGCCAGTGTGTAACGATAAATGTTGTCCACGAAGAACAAAATGTCGCGGCCTTCGTCGCGGAATTTTTCAGCCATGGTTAGGCCGCTCAAAGCCACGCGCAAACGGTTACCGGGCGGCTCGTTCATTTGACCGAACACCATGGCCACTTTGGATTCTGCAAGGTTGTCCAGTTTGATAACGCCCGCTTCCGACATTTCGTGATAGAAGTCGTTACCTTCACGGGTACGCTCACCCACACCGGCGAACACCGACAAACCGGCGTGTTCCTTGGCGATGTTGTTGATCAGTTCCAGCATATTAACGGTCTTGCCCACACCCGCGCCGCCGAACAGACCCACTTTACCACCCTTGGCAAACGGGCAAACCAGATCGATCACCTTGATGCCGGTTTCCAGCAAATCAACTGAAGGCGAAAGTTCTTCAAACTTGGGTGCCTTGGCATGGATCGGGCGACGTTCATCGCATTGGATCGGACCGGCATCGTCAATCGGACGACCCAACACATCCATAATACGACCCAGTGTACCTACACCGACCGGAACCGAAATCGGGTTGTGAGTATTCACTACCGCCATGCCGCGCTTCAGTCCGTCCGAAGAGCCCATCGCAATGGTGCGCACTACGCCGTCACCGAGTTGCTGCTGCACTTCGAAGGTCAATCCCTCTTCGGCAATCGAACCCTTTTCAGCTTGCAATGTCAGCGCGTCATATACCTTGGGCATTTTATCGCGCGGAAATTCGATGTCTACCACCGCGCCAATACACTGAACAATTTTTCCTTGACTCATTTTTAGGATTCCCTATCTAGATTAATTTGTAGATTGCCGTCAATTTCAATTAGCCTACCGCTGCTGCACCGCTGCAAATCTCTGAGATTTCGCGGGTGATGGCTGCTTGGCGCGCCTTGTTGTATACCAGCTTGAGATCGGCAATCACGCTCTTGGCGTTGTCCGACGCGGCCTTCATCGCCACCATGCGCGAGCTTTGCTCGGATGCCATGTTCTCAACCACGGACTGATAAACCAGAGACTCGATGTAGCGCACCAGCAGTGCGTCGATCACCGATTTAGCATCAGGCTCATAGATATAATCCCAGCTGCCTTCGGCGGTTCCCATCTGCTCACCGGAGAGCGGCAGCAATTGCTCCACACACGGCTCCTGCTTCATGGTGTTGACGAACTGGTTGTAGCTGATATGTATCGCGTCGATCTCGCCTGCGGTGTAAGCATCGAGCATCACCTTCACGGCGCCAATCAGCTTTTCGATATGCGGCGTATCGCCCAACCCGGTCATATGGGACTTGACCTTGGCGCCGATGCGCGACATGAAACTCATGCCCTTGTTGCCTATCGGGCAAACCATGATGCCCTTGCCCTCGCCTTCCCAGCTTTTCATGCGGGACACGGCCAGGCGCAGCACGTTGGTGTTCAATCCGCCGCACAAGCCTTTGTCCGAAGTCACCACGATCAGGCCAACGTTCTGGACGCTGTCGCGCTTGACCAGAAACGGGTGCTTGTACTCGGGGTTAGCGCGCGACAAGTGCGCGGCAACGGCGCGAATTTTTTCCGCATAGGGCCGTGCCGCGCGCATACGTTCCTGCGCTTTACGCATCTTGGCGGCGGCGACCATTTCCATGGCGCGCGTGATCTTGCGTGTATTTTCTACACTCTTGATCTTCGTGCGTATCTCTTTACTTCCAGCCATTTCTCAATCCTTTTTAAACCGCTGTCGCTAAAGCCTTAGTAAACTGCTGTCGCTTTGAATTTCTCAATCGCGGCAGACAACAATTTTTCATTGTCGGCAGACAAGTCCTTTTTGGATTCGATCTCGTCCATCAGGCTCTTGTTGTTGGATTTCAGGTAAGCATGCACTGCCGACTCGAAGGCCAACGCTTTAGGCACCAACACGTCATCGAAATAACCCTTGTTAACCGCGAACAGCGTAACGGCCATTTCAGCGACCGACAATGGGCAGTATTGCAACTGCTTCATCAGTTCGGTAACCATGCGACCGCGCTCCAATTGCTTGCGGGTGGCTTCATCCAGATCGGATGCGAACTGCGCGAAAGCCGCCAGCTCACGATATTGAGCCAGTGCCAGACGCACACCGCCGCCGAGCTTCTTGATAACCTTGGTTTGAGCCGCACCACCTACGCGAGACACCGAGATACCGGCGTTAATCGCGGGACGAATACCGGCGTTGAACAAGTCGGCTTCCAGAAAAATCTGGCCGTCGGTGATCGAAATCACGTTGGTCGGAACGAACGCGGATACGTCGCCAGCCTGAGTCTCGATGATAGGCAATGCGGTCAACGAACCGGTCTTGCCTTTGACGGCGCCCTTGGTAAAGGCTTCCACATAGTCAGCATTCACTCGCGCTGCGCGCTCCAGCAAACGGGAGTGCAAATAGAACACGTCGCCGGGATAAGCTTCACGACCAGGCGGACGGCGCAACAACAATGAGATTTGACGATATGCCCAAGCTTGCTTGGTCAAGTCGTCATACACGATCAACGCGTCTTCGCCGCGATCGCGGAAATATTCACCCATCGTGCAACCGGCATAAGGTGCCAGGAATTGCATCGCGGCGGAATCAGAAGCGGTGGCAACAACAACGATGGTGTAACCCAGCGCGCCATGCTCTTCCAGTTTACGCACCACGTTGACGACGGTCGATGCTTTCTGGCCGATCGCAACATAGACGCAGGTCATGTTCTGACCCTTTTGATTGATGATGGCATCAACAGCAACCGCAGTCTTGCCGGTTTGACGGTCGCCGATAATCAGCTCGCGTTGTCCGCGACCTACCGGAACCATGGAGTCGATCGACTTCAAACCGGTTTGCACTGGCTGGTCCACTGACTTACGTGCGATCACGCCGGGAGCGACTTTTTCAATCTTGTCGGTCATCTTGGCGTTAATCGGGCCTTTGCCATCGATTGGCTGCCCCAGCGCGTTCACCACGCGGCCGCGCAATTCCGGACCAACTGGCACTTCCAGAATACGCCCGGTACACTTGACCGTGTCACCTTCGGTGATGTGCTCATATTCACCCAGAATAACCGCACCGACGGAGTCGCGCTCAAGGTTCAGCGCCAGACCAAAGGTGTTGCCTGGGAATTCCAGCATTTCACCTTGCATCACATCGGAAAGTCCGTGTACGCGAACGATACCGTCAGTGACGCTGACCACAGTACCCTCGGTACGAGCTTGCGTCAGCGCCTCGAAGTTTTCGATGCGGCTGCGGATTAAATTGCTAATTTCGGAAGGGTTGAGCTTCATCTGTATTTCCTCATTGGATATATATTTATATCAGGTCTTTTATCAGGCCGGATTGGCCATCAAGCCAGCGCATTTGCCATCTCGCCAAGACGGGTGCGTGCAGAACCATCGATCACCTTGTCTCCGGCACGAATTACCACACCGCCCAGCAGCTCTTTATTGACTTTACAGACCAGCTTGATTTCACGGCCCATGCGCGCTTTCAGCGAACTTACGATTTTTTCTTGTTGTGCGGCAGACAATTCAAACGCGGAGTCAACCACCACATTGACGGTTTTTTCCGCTTCCGCCCGCAATACTTCGAAAATCGCCACAATTTCCGGCAGAAGAAGCAAGCGCTGGTTATCCACCAACACCCGAACAAAGTTGCGCTGTTGAGCTTTCGCCTGTCCACCCAACAAACCATCCATCAGGCTTTCAACTTGTGCCTTGGCAACTCGCGGGCTTGTGACTACTGCGCGGACTTCCGGATGACAGATTGCCTCGGCTAGAGACACGAGCGCCTCCGACCAACCCTTCAAGTCCGCCTGCTTTTGCGCTTCTTCAAACGCCGCTTGGGCATAGGGTCGTGCAGTAGTAATAGCTTCAGACATGGCGTTTATATTTCCGAAACGAGTTTATCGAGCAAGTCGTTGTGAGCCTTGGCATCAATTTCTCGACCGAGGATTTTAGCGGCACCTGCCAATGCGATTGACGACACCTGAGTGCGCAACTGCTCTTTGGCACGAAACACTTCCTGATCGATTTCTGCTTTGGCACCAGCAATGATGCGGTCGCCTTCTACCTTGGCTTGCACCTTGGCGGCTTCGACTATTTCACTGGCACGCTTTTCGCCATTGCCCACAATTTCACTGACCTTTTCCTTAGCCTCACGCAGAATTTCTGCGGAACGCTTGGAGGCCAACTCCAAATCGTGCTTCGCACGCTCAGCATTCGCCAATCCATCGGCGATCAGCTTTTTGCGTTGATCCAGCGCGGCCATGATCGGTGGCCAGACAAATTTCATGCAGAACCACACAAACAGTGCGAACATGATTGTCTGAGCCAGAAGAGTTGCATTGATATTCATGCAAGCTACCTTTCTTTAGTTATACGTTGTCGCTTGGGAAGACTTAGTGCGCAACCGCAAACAGAACGTACATTGCAATACCAACTGCAATCATCGGAACGGCATCAACCAAGCCCATCACCACGAAGAACTGAGTACGCAACATCGGGATAAGTTCTGGTTGGCGTGCAGCACCTTCCAGGAAACGACCACCCAGAATACCAATACCAACAGCCGCGCCAAGCGCTCCCAAACCCATCATCAGGGCTCCAGCGATGTAGAGCAGTGCATTTGCCATTTCCATTTTCTATTTCTCCTGTTAAAAAAGTAAAGTTAATAAATTCGTATTAATGATGTTCTTGATGCGCCATATCCAGATAGACCACGGTCAACGTCATGAAGATGAACGCCTGCAACGTGACAATCAGAATGTGGAAGATTGCCCAGCCCAGCGACAGCAATATCTGCGATCCGTACAAGGTCGTGCTGCCCAGCGTCACACCAGCCCATGTGCCACCCATCAGCGCAATCAGAATAAAGATCATTTCGCCGGCATACATGTTGCCGAACAGACGCAGCGCGAGTGAAATTGGCTTAGCGATCAGGTTGACACCTTCCAGCAGAAAATTGACTGGCATACCCCATTTTCCGAATGGTTGCAGCGTCAACTCACCGACGAATCCACCCACACCCTTCATCTTGACACTATAGTAGAGCACCAGCAAAAACACGCCTATCGCCATACCAAACGTGGCATTCGGGTCGGTGGAAGGCACAACTTTGAAAAATGGAACGCCCAGCTCATGCATCAACAAAGGCACATAATCTATCGGCAACAAATCCATCAGGTTCATTGAGAAAACCCAAAAGAAGATGGTCAGCGCCAAAGGAGCAACCATGTCGTTTTTTGCTGTGAATGAGCCGCGTACACTACTGTCGACAAACTCGACCGCCCACTCGCAAAAATTGAGCAGCCCACTCGGCGCCCCAGTGGCCGTACTTGTTGCGGCGCGGCGGAACACGAACATTAAAATAACACCCAGCAACAACGACATGATGACCGTGTCCAAATTGAGGGCCCAGAAACCCATCGCCTTAGCTTCCTCGGGTGTGTGCGCAACCCCCCAGGCTCCGTCTGGCAACTGACCATACGTCAGATTCTGTAAATGGTGCTTGATGTACTCAGCTGATGTGTGTGCTTCACTAGACATTTTTAGTCACTATCTCAGTCTTAAAACTACTCAATAATAATCGGCCCGCTGGCATTACCGCTTGACCCATCACAAAGCCACCCAATAATGCGAGCGGCACTAATTTTAGTACTGCAAGGCACAAGCCAAGCAGCACCACGACCACCAAAAATCTTTCGGCGGCGTAAAAATACATGAGCCGGAGTTGATGATGCGCATCACGATCAGGATGCAAAGCTGCCCGGAACATTCTCCAAGCCAGCAATGCTCCGTTAAGAGCTGATACTAACCCCCCGCATAACACCGCCAATGCAAATTGCGGCGTGCCTTCTATGCTGTAAGCAACGCCTGCGCCTATCAGTGTGATCACGACCTGCATCATGACCACTTGGCGTGCCATTATTTTTTCTTTTGCTTCAACCTCGAAAAGCGCGGCGATGATAGCGGCGTTTTCCTGAGGTGTCAAACATTGTTGTTGCGCATCACCAACAGCTTTGCTCAAGTTAATTGCCCTTTTTGAGCCTATTCAGGAATTCATCGAGTTGATCATGATTCGAATATTCGATGACCAGCTTGCCACCGCCTTTGTTGCCTGGCTTAATTTCCATGCGGGTTCCAAGATACGCGCTCATTTCTTCCTGCAAGCTCTGTGTATCGCGGTTGAGTTTGGTCACCTTCTTTGGTTTATTTTGTTCGGGCTCTTGAGTTTGCTTCTGCACCAGCTTTTCCGCTTCACGCACAGAAAGCTGTTCGAGCACAATCTTATTGGCCAGCATTACTTGCTGTGAGTTTTCCAGCGACAGCAATGCGCGCGCATGCCCCATATCCAGCTTGTTTTCCATCACCATGCTCTGCACGGCCATTGGCAACTTGAGCAGCCGCAGCAAATTACTGGCGGCGCTACGCGAACGACCCACTGCGTCTGCGGCAACCTGATGGGTCATTTTGAATTCGTCTATCAAGCGCTGAATACCGACGGCTTCTTCCAAAGGATTCAGATTTTCCCGCTGGATATTTTCGATCAGCGCCATCGCCAGTGCCGCATTATCAGGCACATCGCGCACCAAAACCGGCACATGAGTCAGCCCTGCCAACTGCGCTGCGCGCCAGCGTCGTTCGCCCGCAATAATCTCATAGCTATTGTCGGCAAGTTGGCGCACCAAGATCGGCTGCATGATTCCCTGAGCCTTAATCGAAGATGCCAAGTCGTTAAGCGACGCCTCATCCATGTGCGAGCGTGGCTGATATTTACCCGGCTTGAGTTGCGCGACACTTAAATCGCGCATAACCTCGTCTTTTTCACTTTTGCCGCCCGATAACAACGCATCTAGTCCGCGTCCCAATCCCCTGTGTACCTTTGCCATAATCGATCCCTTTATGCCGTTGCAGCCGCAGGTTGCGCCGCGTTATTCAATAACTCCCCGGCCAACGCCAGATACGCCTGCGTTCCCTTGGAAAATTTGTCGTGGTACAGCGCCGGCACACCATAACTGGGTGCCTCCGCAAGGCGCACATTGCGTGGAATCACGGTGCGATAAACCTTGTTACCAAAATGTTCCAGCAATTGATCCGAGACTTGCTGTGCCAGAGCATTGCGCGGATCGAACATGGTACGCAGCAATCCTTCGATTTCCAAATCCGGGTTCAAGTTGGCGCGTACTTTTCGGATGGTGTTCACCAAATCACTCAAGCCTTCCAGTGCGTAATATTCGCATTGCATCGGAATCATCACCGATTTGGCCGCGCATAAGCCATTCAAAGTCAGCAAATTAAGCGCTGGCGGACAGTCAATCAACACATAATCATATTCTGAGGCAACCAGCTGCACCGCATCGCGCAGCCGTGTTTCGCGCAGAGCCAAATTTACCAATTCAATTTCCGCACCGGCCAGATCCCGGTCAGCGGGTAACAGGTCGTATTTTCCGGCTTCGGCGTATATCCTCGCTTCGGCTATCGTTTTACTACCCAGCAGCACTTCATAAACACTGGCCTGCAAATCGCGTTTGTCGATTCCGCTACCCATCGTGGCATTGCCCTGCGGATCCAGATCGATCAACAACACGCGCTGTTTGGCTGCCGCAAGACTGGCGGCCAAATTCACGGTAGTCGTGGTCTTACCCACCCCGCCTTTCTGATTGGTTATCGCTAATATCTTCGTCATGTCGCCTCGCTCCCTTTATTTATAGCATTCAACACTGGGCATGTTGCAATTACCAGGCTGCGTGCCGCTTGCAAACCCGGCACATGTAACGGTATAACGCGCTCCACCTTGCATCCGTCCGGCACCCCCGCCAACTCTTGTTTAGGTGACCCCTTCATCGCCGCCCACCGCCCGTGCTCCGCCATGAGATGGCGCGTACTGCGAATAAAACCACCCAACTCGGTGAACGCACGAGAAATGATTCCATCAAAATGTTCTGTCGGCTGCCATTCCTCCACACGCGCACAGTGAACGCTCACGTTGTGCAATCCCAACTCGATGATCGCCTGCTGAACGAAACTGGTTTTTTTGCTGTTACTATCCAGCAAGGTGAATTGCCAGTCCGGTCGCGCAATTGCTAAAACCATCCCAGGCAAGCCCGCTCCGCACCCCACATCCAACCACCGACCAGGCCATAAATGCGGCATAACGGCGAGACTATCTAGCAAGTGATGGCTCACCATTTGCTGCGGATCGCGGATTGCGGTCAAGTTATAGACCTTATTCCATTTGTGCAGCAACTCCAAATAATCTAGCATTTTGCTTTGCGCATCGACGCTCAGATCAACCCCAAGTTGCTCACAGCCACGCTGCAATTCTTCGGCCAAGTTCATGTGTGCTTTTGTATTGGTTGCGCATCGCGAAACCCACGTTTCAGGTGCACCAACAACAAGGAAATCGCCGCTGGTGTGATACCGGAAATTCGTGCCGCCTGGCCTATCGTTTCGGGCTTGTGCTGATTAAGTTTTTGCTGCACTTCGATAGACAGCCCGCGCACCTCACGATAGTCCAAATCACCTGGCAATCCCAATGTTTCATTCTGCTCATTGCGCCCGATTTCATCGCGTTGCCGTTCAATATAGCCGTGATATTTCGCTTGGGTTTCAACCTGCTCTGCGACTTTTTCATCATCCACACCGACACCCGCGCCTGGCAATGTTAACAGGCTGGTATAACTCACATCCGGACGGCGCAACAACTCAAGCAGCGCATATTCGCGCTCGATAGGCTTGCCCAACACGCGCACCGCATCTTCTTCCGGCAAGTTGCGCGGGTTCACCCAAGTGTTGCGCAATCGTTCCTGTTCTCGATCAATGGATTCTCGCTTTTGCTCAAACGTCTGCCAACGCGCATCATCCACGATTCCCAGCTTGCGTCCGATTTCCGTCAACCTTAAATCAGCGTTGTCTTCGCGTAGTTGCAAACGGTACTCTGCGCGGCTGGTAAACATACGATACGGCTCTGAAACACCTTGCGTGATCAAATCGTCCACCAGCACACCCAAATAGGCTTCATCGCGGCGCGGACACCACGCCTCTCGTTCGCCAACTTGTAGTGCTGCGTTAAGTCCGGCCAGCAAACCCTGCGCTGCAGCCTCTTCATAACCGGTCGTACCGTTAATTTGCCCAGCGAAGAACAAACCTTGTATCGCCTTGGTTTCCAGAGAACTTTTCAATCCAATAGGATTAAAGTAGTCATATTCGATCGCATATCCTGGCCGCAAAATATGAGCATTTTCTAAGCCCTTAATAGAACGCACCAAGTCCAATTGCACATCGAACGGCAGGCTGGTGGAAATGCCGTTGGGATAAACTTCGTGCGTGGTCAACCCCTCCGGTTCAAGAAAAATCTGATGGGAGGATTTATCGGCAAAGCGGGTAATTTTATCTTCGATGGATGGACAATAGCGCGGCCCCACACCCTCGATCACCCCCGTGAACAACGGCGATCGATCCAGTCCGCCGCTAATGATGTCGTGCGTCCGCTTATTTGTTTCGGTTATCCAGCATGGCAACTGCCTAGGGTGCTGAGCAGCATTGCCCATGAACGAAAACACCGGCACCGGATCGTCGCCTGGCTGCTCATGCAAAACCGAATAATCAATAGTTCGACCATCTATGCGAGGCGGCGTGCCGGTCTTCAATCGCCCAACAGGAAGATTCAGTTCGCGCAACCGATGCGCCAGACTGATTGACGGCGGGTCACCTGCACGACCTGCCTGATAATTTTTCTGCCCAACATGGATCAATCCAGACAAAAATGTGCCCGTGGTCAGCACCACAGCTTTCGCGCCAAAACGCAATCCTAGCTGAGTAACTACGCCGCGCACCCTATCTTGCTCAACCAGCAAATCATCCACAGCCTGCTGGAACAACCAGAGGTTAGGCTGGTTTTCAAGCCGAGATCGTATGGCTTGCTTGTAAAGCAGACGGTCGGCCTGCGCACGAGTGGCGCGTACTGCCGGGCCTTTGCTGGAGTTTAAGATGCGAAACTGTATACCAGCTTCGTCCGTGGCGGCCGCCATTGCTCCACCGAGCGCATCCACCTCTTTGACCAAGTGCCCTTTACCTATCCCGCCAATGGACGGATTACAGGACATCTGCCCCAGCGTTTCGATATTATGACTAAGCAACAAAGTCTTGCATCCCGCGCGCGCGCTAGCTAAGGCCGCCTCGGTACCAGCATGCCCCCCGCCCACCACAATCACGTCGAATATATCAGGAAATTTCATTTCGCTACAACTTTGAAAGGACGCGCATCATACAACAGGCAGGCTGCAATCCCAAACATTGTGTTTCACGTGAAACAATATCGGCTATTTTCCAATGCAAAAACTGCTGAAAATCTCACCCAGCAAATCATCTGCGGTGAATTCCCCAGTAATTTCATTGAGCGCTCGTTGCGCTAAGCGCAACTCTTCGGCAAATAACTCGGCGCTAGCCAACACTGTGTGGGCATGGTTCAAGTGCGTTTGCGCTAAAGCCAAAGATCGCAAGTGTCGCTCACGCGCCATGAATGTTCCGCTTTCCTGGTCGCGCCAACCAACGGCCTCCAGCAATTTACCACGTAACTCTTCCAAGCCCTCCCCAGTTTTGGCAGAAACGCCAACCCAAGGATTGCTTCCCGCCCACAAAACTTCCTTGTTTTTAATTAGGTCGATTTTATTGAACACCAATAAGCGCGGTATGTCTGCCGGCAATCCTGCAAGAATGGCTTCATCTTGTGCAGTTAAGCCCCGAGAGGCATCCAACAACAACAAGATCAAATCGGCGTGGTGCAAAGTCTGGTGGGTGCGTGCAATACCCATGTTTTCTACAGTATCTTGCGATTCACGCAGACCCGCCGTATCCATAATGTGCATTGGTACGCCACGAATTTGGATGGCTTGGCGAATGACATCACGGGTTGTGCCTGGAATGTCGCTGACCAAAGCCACCTCTTCACCAGATAGCCTGTTCAGTAGGCTGGACTTGCCGACGTTCGGCGATCCTGCAATGACGACATGTGCGCCTTCACGCAGAAGGCTCCCTTGTTTGGCAGTGTCGAGGGTGTGTTTCAATTTCACCTGGGTGTTGTTCAGTAATGCATCGCGGCGTTCGAGGTTGATGATGTCCACCTCTTCTTCCGGAAAATCCAGCATCGCCTCGACCAACATACGCAGAAAAATCAGTTCTTCTATCATGCCTTGAACGGCGGCTGAAAATTCCCCACTCAGGGTGCGCACCGCGCTACGAGCGGCCTCTGTGGTATTGGCTTCAATCAGATCGGCAACACTTTCCGCTTGAGCCAAATCAAGCTTGTTATTCAGGAAAGCCCGTCGCGTGAATTCACCGGGTTGCGCCAACCGCGCACCCAAATCGAGACAACGCTGTAATAACATGCGTAGCACGGCGGGGCCGCCATGGCCTTGCAACTCAAATACTTCTTCGCCTGTATAAGAGTGTGGGGCAGGAAAATACAATGAGATACCCTGATCCAGCACAACGCCATTTTCGTCCAGGAAATTGCAGTAGGTTGCATGCCGCGCAGCAGGCGGCTTGCCAGAAATTTCGCTGCCGATTACTTTGCTTTGGGGTCCAGAGAGACGAATCACCCCAACTCCGCCACGGCCCTGCGCCGTGGCTATGGCAGCAATGGTATCAACGCTTTGCAACGATACCTTTGCTCTCTGTTTCGGCTGCTCGGGTGATATACCACTGCTGGGTAATCGAAAGAAGGTTATTCACAATGGAATACAATACCAATCCAGCTGGGAAAAAGAAGAACATTACGCTGAAAACAATAGGCATAATTTGCATAACCTTTGCTTGCATGGGATCCGGCGGCTTAGGATTGAGACGCGTCTGAATAATCATGCTCGCACCCATAATCAGCGGCAAAATGTAATACGGATCCGCTGCAGATAGATCGGTTATCCACCCGAAAAATGGGGCATTTCGCATCTCAACGCTTGACAAAATAGACCAATACAGCGCAATAAAAACAGGGATTTGGATTAACACTGGCAAACATCCGCCCAATGGGTTAATTTTTTCCGTTTTATACAACTCCATCATGGCGCGATTTAACTGTTCGCGGTCATCAGCATGCTGTAATTTGATTTTCTCGAGCTTCGGTGCGACCAGACGCATCTTTGCCATGGAACGGTAGCTTGCAGCCGAGAGAGGAAAAAATAGCAGCTTGATTAGGATGGTAAGCAGGATGATGGAAACACCCCAGTTGTGTATCCAATCGTTAAACAGTGACATTACCCAGAACAACGGGACAGCAATGATAGTCAGCCACCCGTAATCTACCGTTAGTCCCAAGCCGGGAGCGATTCTATCAAGAGTAGCCTCGGTGGGACCGGCATAAAGGGTCGAGCCCACATTCGCTTTTTGTCCTGGCTCTATATTCAAAACCGGCAAAACAATTCCTACGGAATAAAGGTTTCCATCCAGCTTGCGTGAAAAAAACTCACGTTTGGTATTTTCCTTTGGCAGCCACGCAGAAACAAAATAATGTTGAAGAATACCAATCCAACCATCGTCTGATTGCCTTGGATATTCAGCTTTACCTTTATCGATATCTGTAAATTCTACCTTTTTGAGTTTTTCCTTGTTGTTATAGACCGCCACACCCGTGTAAGTCGGCAAAAATCTCAAACTTCCTTCTGGCGCAACACTATCACGAACTATTTGAAAGTAGCTGCTTGCTGTTGCAGTCTGCAAACCTGCATTTTCTAGCTCGTAGGAAATATCGATCAAATAACTTCCTTTGTGGAAAGTTATTACCTTGATAACCTTCAGACTTGAATCACCCTCAGCTTTAAGCCTTACCTGTACTTGTTCGTCAGTACCCGAAAGTTCATAACTGTCATGTTCAGCCACAAACACACTATTGTGGTTTGGCAGGTCCGCGCCAATCAGTCCGGACTGGGCAAAATAATTGTGTGTTCCTTTGCCGCGATTGAAAAGTACCAGCGGCTTAGTCTTATCCAGGCTGTCAGGATGCTTGAGTAACACTAGGCGGTTGATATCGCCGCCAATGGTACTAATTTCTATTTCAAGAATATCAGTTTTGACGTGTATGGTTTTCCCGGTTGCCTGCTGGACAGACTGCTGTGCAATGGGTGCCGTTCCCGTTTCTGCCAAAACAGCTTGACCTGAACCTGAAGGAAGTACTGGCTGCGGTTTAAGCACATCCTTGCTAGCCGCAACGCTTAGTTGTTCAGGATGTTGATAGCGCTGCCATCCATCCCAAACCAACATAAGCGAGAAAGCAAATATTAAAAACAAAAAAAGTCTTTGTAGATCCATGATCAAGCCTAAATGTTAGGGCGCGGGGTCGTATCCGCCGGGATTCCAAGGGTTACAGCGCAGCAATCGTTTAATGCTGAGCCAGCCACCTTTTATTACACCGTGTTTAGCAATGACTTCACCGGCATAATGGGAACAACTGGGGGTAAATCTACACGTCTGGGGGACAAGTGGACTAATTAGGACTTGATAGCCGCGTATCAGCATAATTAATAATCTGCGCATCTGCTTTCAACTTGGCTAAAAAGCCCATCCAAATTATTAATCCGCACATCAACCTTCTGGGCATAATCGCGCCTCACCATCACAACCATGTCCAGCTTGCAAAGCTTGATTGTGTGTTGGCGAAACGCTTCCCGAATGATTCTTTTTACACGATTGCGATCTGCCGCACGAGGCAAGGTTTTTTTGCTTGCAATTATCCCAATTCGGGCATTGTTCTTGTGATTACGAGCAAAAAATATCTTGAAATATTTATCCGCGATATTTTCTGCGTGAATAATCTGATCAAATCCGTCCGCGCGAAGCAAACGATAAGCGAAAGTAAATTTGGACGAGATGCTAAACCGCGAGTCTTACGCGGCCCCTAGCGCGACGTGCGCGGATAACTGCGCGGCCCCCACGTGTCTTCATGCGTACCAAAAACCCATGGGTGCGTTTTCTTTTGACTACTGATGGCTGGTATGTGCGTTTCATGTTTTCTTCCTTGGTGAATCGTAAAACGCGCTATTACAAAGCCTTAACCGTTATGTGTCAAGTCTAATTTGCTTTTTTGCCTGTGGATAAGTTTAAGTTTGCCGTGTAGAATAATGAAAATCTTAATTCCCGCGGAGCCTTTCTTAACTCAAACTATGCAGGAACTTTCTTTTTGGGATTCATGCCTCAGCTCGTTTGAAAAGAGTCTGCCGCCACAACAATATAACTCATGGATAAAGCCTCTGCATCTCAAGAGTGAGAATGGAACATTGGTCCTTACAGCGCCTAACAGCTTTACTTTAAAGCTTGTTCAAGAACGTTTTTTGCCTGAAATTAGCCGACAAGCAGGACTAACCTATGCGAAAGTACCACCATTTGAATTTCGTATTCTAGATTTAGCGAACATAAACAAATCGCCCGAACCGCCCCCTCCAAAAAAGATAATTAGCTCAATTGAAAACAAACCCAAGATTGAAACCTCTTTTAGAGGTTATGGAAAAATAAATCCCAGTCTCACATTCGAAAATTTTGTTATTGGTAAAGCCAATCAATTAGGTTTCGCTGCCGCAACACAAGTAGCTGAATTACCAGGGGTTTCTTACAACCCTCTTTTTATATATGGTGGGGTCGGGCTAGGTAAAACACACTTATTACAAGCCATTGGTAATCAAATTAGGCTGAGTAATCCACAAGCAAAAATATGCTACATGCATGCCGAAAGATATGTTGCAGATGTTGTTCGGGCCTATCAAACCAACAAATTTGAAGAATTTAAACAATTTTATCACTCACTTGATGTTTTACTTATTGATGATATTCAATTTTTTGCCGGTAAAGCAAAAACTCAAGAGGAGTTCTTTTACGCATTCAACACATTGGTTGACTCTCATAAACAGGTTATTTTGACCAGCGACACATTTCCTAAAGAAATAACCGGGTTAGAAAGCCGTCTAGTATCGCGTTTCGGCTGGGGCTTAACGGTTGCAATTGAACCACCCGAGTTGGAAATGCGCGTAGCTATTCTTTTGAAAAAAGCTTCACTAAGTGGTTACTCTCTTAATGATGAAGTTGCTTTTTTTGTTGCAAAGCACGTTAGCTCAAATGTTCGCGAACTAGAGGGCGCATTAAAGCGTGTCGAAGCCTATGCCAAGTTTCATAAGCGTATTATTTCCATCGAAACGGCGCGAGAGGGCTTAAAAGATATTTTAGTTGCACAGAGCAGGCTTGTTTCTATTGATAATATCCAAAAAACAGTGGCGGATTATTATCGGATTAAAATGGCCGAACTTCTTTCAAAAAAACGCACTCGGAATTTAACCCGTCCGCGACAAATTGCAATGTCCTTGGCAAGAGAAATAACTACGATGAGCTTGCCGGAAATTGGAAACTCATTCGGCGGAAAAGATCATTCGACGGTAATTCATGCTTGTAAAACAATAGCTAATTTACGAACTATCGACACGACAATAGATGCTGACTATAAAATATTATTACAAACATTAAGGGGATAACCCTGTGTGCGCGCTGTGAATAAAATGTTAATAAATATCATTATTAAGGCAATGAATAAAGTTATCAACATTTACCCGCACCAAAATCAACAACAAATTATCAGAATTTTTAATTGTTATCATTTTGTTTTAAATAAGATTACTTGGGTCATTAACAACAATAACTGTCATTATTATTCTTATTAGGTATTTATATTATGTTTATTGATAAAACAGAAAAAGAAACCCTGCTCAAACCATTGCAAATTGTCATTGGTATTGTTGAGAGGAAACAAACATTACCAATTTTATCGAACGTATTAATTGAAAAAGAGCTAGGAAAAATTCGTTTTACAGCCACGGATCTAGAAATTCAAATTACAACCACCATAGAAACCAATACGGGTAGTAACGAAATTTCTAGCATCACTGTAGGAGGAAAAAAACTTCAGGAAATTCTTCGAATTCTCCCCGATCAAAGCAAAATATCAATTGAAACTAAAGAAAATAAAGCACTTATAAAATCAAACAAGAGCCGTTTTAACCTACAAACCCTTCCTGCACAGGATTTTCCAAAGCTAAATAATCAGTTAACGGACGCTAAGAAAATTTCTCTGCCTCAATCTTTATTAAAAAAACTATTGCTATCAGTACAGTATGCAATGGCGCAACAAGATGTACGCTACTACCTAAACGGGGTTTTGTTGATTATTGAAGGAAATAAATTAAAAGTTGTCGCTACGGATGGCCACCGGTTAGCCTTTAATGCTGGGGTCATTGAAGGAAACTATGAAAAACAAGAAATTATCCTTCCCCGAAAAGCGATAGTGGAACTTTGTAAGCTTCTTGGCGATATAAATGAAAGTGTAGAAATAGAATTTTCAACACAACAAGTAAAAGCAACTTTTTCTGGTATTACTTTAATATCCAAAGTTATTGATGGTAAATTTCCAGATTATGAACGGGTCATTCCCGAATATAGTAACCATCTTAGTATGGATCGCGTCCAGGTGCAGCAGGCCCTACAACGAGCAGCAATTTTATCCAATGAAAAATTTAGAGGGGTACGTTTTGTTTTAACTGAGAAAAATCTCAGCATCATAAGTAGCAATAGTGAACATGAAGAAGCCCAAGAGGAAATTGAAACGAATTATCATGGAGAAGCTATAGATATAGGTTTCAACGTAAACTATCTCATGGACGGATTAAACAACATCAGTAGTGAAGCTGCCGTATTTTCGTTTGGAGACCCTAATAGCAGTATTTTAATAACGACAGCGGAAAATCAAGAGTTCCGTTATGTAGTTATGCCAATGCGCATCTAACCACCTTATATAAAGTTTCACGTGAAACAATACAAATAACTAGAAAGAACCGAATGAGTGAATACAACTCCAGTAGTATTAAAGTCCTAAAAGGTTTAGAAGCCGTACGGAAGCGTCCAGGTATGTATATTGGTGATACCAACGATGGGAGTGGTTTACATCATATGGTATTTGAGGCTGTGGATAACGCTGTAGATGAAGCCCTTGCAGGACACTGCAATGAAATCAATGTAACTATTCATGCTGATAATTCAATTAGTGTCAGTGATAACGGGCGTGGCATACCAACGGATATTCATAAAGAAGAAAATCGCTCTGCCGCTGAAGTAATTATGACCATCCTTCATGCGGGCGGAAAGTTTGATAGCAACTCATATAAAGTATCTGGGGGTTTGCACGGTGTAGGTGTGTCGGTTGTAAATGCCTTGTCAGAATGGTTAAAACTAACTATTTATCGTGACGGAAAAGAACACTTCATGGAGTTCAGGCATGGCGATCCAGTAGCCCCGTTAAAAATAGTGGGGGAGTCAAATAAAAGAGGAACGGTCGTCCATTTTTTGGCGGCGAAAGAAACTTTCGGGTTGGTTGAATTCCATTTTGACATTTTGGCGAAGCGACTTCGAGAGCTATCTTTTCTTAATAACGGTGTAAAAATTGCGCTGATAGATCAACGCAACGGAAAAGAAGAAAATTTTGCGTTCAGCGGTGGCATTAAAGGTTTTGTTGAATACATGAATCGCAATAAAGCGCCTCTACACC
The DNA here is from genome assembly GCA_017880865.1 of Gallionella sp. GTDB lineage: Bacteria > Pseudomonadota > Gammaproteobacteria > Burkholderiales > Gallionellaceae > Gallionella. The sequence continues at coordinate 51,595 of JADGRL010000008.1, read as the reverse complement.
CAACGGTATTTTATGCAATAGGTGAAAAAGACGGCATTACGGCCGAAATCGCGATGCAATGGAATGATTCTTATCAAGAAACGGTGCAATGTTTTACCAATAATATTCCGCAGCGTGATGGGGGTACGCATTTAACTGCTTTGCGCACTGCAATGACCCGCACGTTGAATCAATATATTGAGACGGAACAGCTAGCAAAAAAAGCCAAGGTGGACACAACCGGTGATGACATGCGCGAAGGCTTGACCGCAGTACTGTCAGTAAAATTACCCGATCCAAAATTTTCATCACAGACTAAAGACAAGTTGGTATCTTCAGAGGTTCGTCCAGTGATCGAGGATTTGATTGCCCAGCAAATGAGTTCGTTTTTGCTTGAAAAACCCAATGACGCGAAAATCATCGTCAATAAAATTATCGATGCGGCACGTGCTCGTGAAGCAGCGCGCAAGGCCCGTGATCTGACTCGTCGTAAAGGTATATTAGATGGCATGGGCCTGCCAGGTAAATTGGCTGATTGTCAGGAAAAAGACCCAGCCATGTCGGAATTGTACTTGGTGGAGGGAGATTCTGCCGGAGGATCCGCAAAACAGGGTCGAGATCGCAAGTTCCAGGCGATTCTTCCGCTTAAAGGTAAGATTTTAAATGTAGAAAAAGCCCGCTTCGAAAAATTGATTGCATCTCAAGAAATTGCAACCCTGATTACTGTCTTGGGTACGGGTATTGGTAAGGACGAATATAACGCTGATAAGTTGCGCTATCATCGCATCATAATCATGACTGACGCGGACGTGGACGGTTCACATATTCGCACCTTGTTACTCACTTTTTTCTATAGGCAAATGCCCGAGCTGGTAGAACGGGGCCATATTTATATTGCACAGCCACCGCTATACAAGATCAAGCAGGGCAAGGATGAGCGTTATCTCAAGGATGATCAAGAGATGAAAATTTATATGCTCAAGTCAGCATTAAATAACGCAGTGTTATTCCCGGCTTCCGACGCGTTACCGATTCAATCCGATGCTTTGGAGTTATTGGCTAAACAATATTTCATAGCTGAAGCTGTGATTGATCGCCTATCGCGCTTTACTGCGCCGGAAGCAAGCCATGCCCTGCTGATCCTGCCAACATTATCATTAGATGATTTGGTTCAAGCTCAAAGCAGCGCAAAGCTGCTTGAGGCAGCGTGTGGCGGCAGCATTAAAGTCGTGGTAGAAACCGATGAGGCTGGCGAACACCGCATGCGTCTGGAAAAACTGTACCACGGCAACTATTCCGTCAGCTACATGGATAGAGATTTTTTGAAAGGCAGTGATTATGTACAAATCCGGCAGGCGGCGGATGTGCTGAATGGCCTGATAACCCCAAGCGCATATATTGCTCGCGGCGAACAAAAGCGTGCGGTTACCAGTTTCAAACAAGCCATTGAATGGCTGCTGGAAGAAGCTAAGCGCGGAGTAAATATTCAGCGATATAAGGGGTTGGGTGAAATGAATCCCTCACAATTATGGGAAACCACCATGGACGTGACAAATCGAATTCTTCTCAAAGTTCGCATTGAAGACGCGATTTCTGCTGATGAGATTTTTACTACCCTAATGGGTGATGTAGTAGAGCCACGCCGCGCTTTCATCGAGAAGAACGCGCTGGGGGTAAAGAATCTGGACGTATAAAAAGGGGGCCAGAACGTTCCAAAACTAACCTGGTTTTAAGGGTTAGAAGAATGTTTGATCGTTGAATTGATCAAGTGCTGTTGGATGAGTTGCAGGGACTTTGAAGTTGCGCCAAGGTTGGGCTCTATAAATTGGGCACATTGTTGACGCATGCCGAGTAGCGTTTTGGAGTCCTGAAATAAGCGTTGCGCGAGCGTAGCAAGACCTGATGCATCAGTTACCTGGATTGCAGCTCCGGCTGAAACAGCTAGCCGGGTCGCCTCTGCAAAATTGTGGGTATATGGGCCGACCAATGCGGGTGTGCCAACTAAGCATGCTTCGATCAGGTTTTGTCCGCCGAAAGGTAGCAGGCTGCCGCCGATAAAAGCGATGTCTGAGGCGGCGTAGTAAGCAAACATTTCTCCCATGCTGTCGCCCAGCACCACTTGAATTTCATCTGACACAGCGTGATTATTGCTTCTGCGCTGAAACAAGATGTCGCGTTGCTCAAGTAAGTTTGCGATATCGGCGAAGCGTTGTGGGTGGCGCGGGACGATCACCAGCAGCAAGTCAGGGATAAGGATATTTTTCAGGGCATCAAGCAACAATACTTCTTCTCCCTCGCGGGTGCTGGCAGCAAGAAGTACTTTTCGTGTCACGCCAAACTGTTCGCGCAGTTGTTTTCCCAATTCGAGCATGGCGTATGGCGGTTTGATATCGAATTTGAGGTTGCCCATTATTAATATATTTTGTGCGCCTAGACTGGTCAAGCGCACGGCATCGTCAGCGGATTGCGCGGCTATGGCAGTGAGTTCACCCAATGCATTGAGCGTTAATTTTGCAAATCGACCGTAACCTTGTGCAGATCTTTCAGACATGCGCGCATTCAGCAGCAAAAGTGGTATACCTAATCCATGGCAAAAATGAATCAAATTAAACCAAATTTCTGTTTCCATCAGAATGCCAAGTTGCGGGCGAAAATGGAGTAAGAATTTACGCACAGCAAAAGGAAAGTCATAAGGGAGATATGCGCGCAACACACTATCGCCATACAATTGTTCGCTGGTAGTGCGGCCGGTGGGGGTGGTGTGGGTGATCAGGATTTGATGGTCAGGGTAGGTTTCGCGCAGTCTGGTAACAAGACTTTGCGAGGCGCGGGTTTCGCCAACAGAGACGGCGTGAAGCCATATAATTGGTTTGCCAGATTTTATGGAATAAAAGCCGAAACGCTCACCAATGTGGCGCAGATATTCTGGTTGTTTGCGCGCACGCCAAAGCAGGTGCAGAAAAATGTAGGGCAACAGCAGCCACAGCGCGAGGGAGTAAATAAATATCATCCGATATGGCTCAAGTGTCTTAATGGTGTCTAGAATAGTAATGTCGTTGCGCGCACTACTCAAGAAAAACATTTGTTGTAATTTCTCGCGCCCACTAGAATGACCAAAGTTCTTTGGTTGTAACTCGGCAAAAAGTACGTGGTAATTACATAGATTTCCATAATGAAAATTCTCGTTGTAAAGTTATCTTCGTTAGGTGACATTCTTCACATGTTTCCTGCCGTCAGTGATTTGCGCCGCCATTTCCCCGATGCGGAGATTCATTGGTTGGTAGAGCCAGCCTTTGCCGAGGCGGTGGGTTGGCATTCGGCGATTAATAAAGTGATTGCAGTGCCGTTACGTGCCCATAAAAAAATATGGTGGAAAATACCGATACTGTTAAGCCGGTTGCGACGACAACTACAAGCAGAAAAATACGATATTGTGCTGGATGCGCAGGGCTTACTCAAAAGCGCGTTACTGGCGCGACTCTCAGGAATTCCCGTGTTCGGTTTTGATACCGAAGCAGCCCGTGAATCGCTGGCGGCGCGGCTGTATCAAAAGACAGCCAGCGTGCCTAATGGCTTGCATGTCATCGAAAAAAATCGGCAACTAGTTGCGAGAATTTTCGCAGCCGACATAACGCAACCTGTCGATTTCGGTCTGGATAAATTTAGACGCGAGCAAATGCAAACCAGTTTTTCAGAAGCACTCAGGCGAGTAACCGAACAGCCCTATATCGTATTGCTGCATGGTACAACCTGGAATAGTAAATACTGGCCGGAAGCCTCATGGCAGGAACTGATACATTTACTGACGCAACGGGGCTGGCGCTGTCTGTTGCCGTGGGGCAACGAGATTGAACGCCTACGCGCTCATCGTTTGCAAGCTGCCGATGGTGTTCATGCGCTGGTGTTACCCAAGCTTTCGCTAACCGAATTAATGAAAGTGTTGCTGCATGCCCGTGCGTTCGTCAGCGTAGAAAGCGGAATCGGGCACCTGGCAGCGGCACTCGATGTCCCTGGCATAATGCTGCATGGGCCTACTTCACCAGACTACAGCGGTATTTTAGGTCATGCCTGCTTGCACCTGACCAGCAACGTTGAGTGTTCCCCTTGCTTTAAACGTGATTGCCAAATTTTAAATGATGCCGGCATACCCCCCTGTCAGCAGGCGATTAGCGCACTGCGGGTGTATCAAGCAGTGCCAGCATTAATACCCGAAAGCGTAAGAGAGGCGAGCTCGCAAGCTGCTAGAATATCTAACGCGTAAATAACGGCATATATGCTAGTGTAAGAGCGCAGATGGTTTAATGGGGTAAACATGTACGACAACAAAAATATTTTGATCACCGGCGGCACAGGTTCATTTGGACATACCTTTGTGCCGATGACTTTGGCCAAGTACAACCCACGTCGTCTGGTCATTTACTCGCGTGACGAAATGAAACAATGGGAAATGGCCAAGCTTTATGCCAATGACTCGCGCGTTCGATTTTTCATCGGCGATGTGCGCGATAAGGACCGTCTATCCCGTGCACTCGACGGTATCGATTATGTGGTGCATGCGGCCGCAACCAAGATTGTACCTACAGCCGAATACAACCCATTCGAATGCGTCAAAACCAACGTAATCGGTGCGATGAACTTGATTGATGCGTGTATAGATCGCGGTGTTAAGCGCGTCGTCGCGCTCTCGACCGATAAAGCGAGCAGCCCCGCCAACCTTTATGGTGCGACAAAGCTCACATCGGATAAACTTTTTATTGCCGGGAATTCTTATTCGGGTTCTCATGGCACCCGTTTTAGCGTAGTACGTTATGGCAACGTTATGGGATCGCGCGGATCTGTCATCCCCTTTTTTCTTTCGATCAAAAGCAAAGGCACATTGCCGATCACAGATGCTCGTATGACCCGCTTCATGATCACCCTGGAGCAAGGAGTAGAGCTGGTATGGCATGCATTTGAAGACATGGTGGGCGGGGAAATTTATGTAAAAAAGATTCCGTCCATGAAAGTGGCTGATGTCGCGCTTGCCTGCGTCCCTGACGCAAAACACGAGATTATTGGCATCCGTCCCGGCGAGAAACTTCACGAACAAATGATCGGAACAGAAGATGTTCATTACACTTATCAATATTCTGATCACTTCAAAATACTGCCCGCCATACACAATTGGTGCAGCGACCCATACCGCATCAAGGATGGCATCAAGGTAACTGAAGAATTCACTTACTGTTCTGACAATAATTCCGAGTGGATGAGTATTGCTTCGTTACAAACATGGATCGCACAGAATCGTGAAAATATCGGCAAGATATGACAGCGATGATTCCTTACGGACGACAAGATATATCTGATGCGGACATCCAGGCCGTCGTGGATGTGCTGCGTTCTGACTATCTGACGCAAGGCCCGGCGGTTCCCGCTTTTGAAAAGAGCATCGCGGACTATTGCGGTGCACAACATGCCGTTGCGGCGAACAGCGCCACGAGTGCCCTGCACATTGCCTGTTTGGCGCTGAGTGTGGGGCCAAACGATAAAGTCTGGACGACTCCGATCACTTTTGTGGCGAGCGCAAACTGTGCACTTTATTGCGGCGCACAGATCGATTTTGTGGATATTGATTCGCGCACCTACAACATGAGTGTAGAGCGCTTGGCAGAAAAACTAGTACACGCAGAAAAGATCGGCAATCTACCCAAGGTTGTGATTCCCGTACATCTATGCGGACAGCCATGCGACATGGCAGGCATTCACGCGCTCAGCCAGCAATATGGATTCAAGATCATCGAGGATGCTTCGCACGCGATTGGCGGAAAATATCGCGGCGAACCAATCGGCAACTGTCGTTACAGCGATATCACCGTATTCAGCTTCCACCCGGTCAAGATCATCACCACAGGTGAAGGCGGCATGGCCATGACCAACGATGCACAGTTGGCGAAGCACATGCAGTTACTGCGCAGCCACGGCATCACCCGTGACGTGAGCGAGATGACCCATGCACCGGAGGGTCCTTGGTACTACCAGCAACTCGACCTTGGCTATAACTACCGCATGACCGACTTGCAAGCCGCACTGGGTTTGAGCCAAATGCGGCGGCTGGACGAATTCGTCACCAGGCGGCATGCCATTGCCAAGTTATACGACCAGCTTCTGGCTGATATGCCAGTGATTACGCCGTGGCAGCACGCGGACAGCTATTCCGGTTTGCATCTGTATGTGATTCGTTTAAAGCTTGGTGATATTGGCGGTACACATCGCCAAGTGTTTGAAGCATTGCGTGCAGCAGGCATAGGAGTGAACATGCATTACATTCCGGTGTATCGCCAGCCTTACTATGAAGGCTTGGGATTCAAGGCAGGACATTGTCTGGAAGCTGAGCATTATTACGCCGAGGCGATCAGTTTGCCGATGTATCCGGGATTGACTGAAGCGCAGCAAGACAAAGTGATCGAGGCAATACGACTAGCCACTGAAAAATGAGAATCGCTGTCATCCCTGCTCGCGGCGGAAGCAAACGCATCCCGCGCAAAAACATCAAACCCTTCTGCGGCAAGCCGATGATCGCTTGGTCGATAGAGGCAGCCAATTCCTCGGGACTGTTCAAGCGCGTTATCGTCTCGACGGATGACGCCGAGATCACCGAAGTGGCTAAACAGTGGGGGGCGGAAGTACCCTTCATGCGCCCTGAAGAGCTATCCAACGATCACGCAGGAACCACACCCGTCATCGCTCACGCCACACAATGGGCATTAGATCAGGGGTTTGATGTGACTGCGGTATGCTGCATCTATGCGACAGCGCCATTCATTCAGGTAGATGATCTCAAGCGAGGTTGGGAAGCACTGAATTCCGGTGATTGGGATTACGCATTCACCGTGACCGATTTTGCCGCTCCTATCTTCCGCTCATTCAAGCAAACTGCCGAAGGCGGAATAGAGATGTTCTTTCCGGAACATTTCGCTACGCGCTCGCAAGACTTGCCCGCAGCGCTACATGACGCAGGGCAATTCTACTGGGGGCGACCTGATGCATGGCTGGAGGGCAAGCGCATTTTTGATCGGCGCTCGAAGCCAATAGTGATCCCACGTTGGCGAGTCCAGGATATCGACACGCAGGATGATTGGAAGCGAGCCGAGATATTGGCACCCATCATTATGGGGCGTAAGGATTAAGCATGGTCGTGCATCAGATCGCCATCCGCGTCGACGCCTCGAGTCAAATCGGCACGGGCCATTTCATGCGCTGTCTGACCTTGGCAGATGGATTGAAACAGCGCGGCGCGCAGATTCGCTTCATCAGTCGCGAATTGCCAGAGCATTTGCGCAGCATGCTGGTGGCAAAAGGTCATGAGTTTGCGCTGCTCGATAGCGTTCAAAATGATGTGGCATTGGATGAGCTGGCGCATGCGTATTGGCTGAGAACCAGTCAAGCGCAGGATGCGCAAGCCACAATTCAGGCGCTGTTTGATCGAAGCTGGGATTGGCTGGTCGTTGACCACTATGCACTGGATTTCCGTTGGGAGTCCATTCTCCGACGAACAGCCAAGAGGATTCTGGTCATCGACGACATCGCCGACCGTCAACACGATTGCGACGTGCTGCTGGATCAGAATTTTTATGCGGACATGCAGACTCGCTACACCGGCAAAGTGTCGGCAGACTGCCGGTTATTGCTGGGGCCACGCTATGCTTTGCTGCGTGATGAGTTTCGGCGGCTGCACGAGCAGATCAAACCACGCACAGGACTGGTCAAGCGCGTATTGGTGTTCTTTGGCGGCGTAGATGCCGATAACTACACAGGGCGCGCCATCGAAGCACTGTCCGAGATAGACATTTCTGGCCTCCATGTCGATGTGGTGATCGGCGCACAGCATCCTTGTCGTGAGCAAATCAAAGTGGAGTGTGCACAGCATGGATTTAAGTGCCATGTACAAACCGACAAGATGGCAGAGTTGATGGCGGCTGCCGACTTGTCAATTGGAGCGGGAGGCTCGGCAACATGGGAGCGTTGTTGTTTGGGGTTGCCTACGCTGAGCATCTGCGTGGCCGCCAACCAAATAAAACAGATAGCGGATGCAGCACAGGAAGGTCTGTTGTACGCGCCAGTGATCGGTGTGGATTTGACTGCAGCGATAAAAAATCACATAACAGCCCTCTTGGAAAATGATTACCTCAGGCAGCTAATTTCACGCATAGCCATGCAGGCTGTGGATGGACATGGGGTGATGCGTATCATCGGTAATTTGAATTGCAGCGGGATTGCAATCAGACTGGCTAATGAAGAGGATTCGCCAAAGCTATTCGAGTGGCGTAATCACCTAAGCATCAGATCTGTGTCGAGGAATGCCGACACAATTACATGGGAAAACCATCAAAATTGGTTTGCTGCTGCTATTGGCTCTCAGGATAGAGTGCTTCTAATCGGGCAGATTGGTGAAACACCTATAGGTGTAGTACGTTTTGATCGGCAAGAGGACTGCGCTGAGGTTTCAATCTATTTGGTCCCTGATGGCAACCGATCTGGACAAGGAAGGAATCTGCTGCTGAGCGCGGAACAATGGCTCAAGACAAACCGACCTGAGATCAAGTGCATTAGAGCCAGTGTGCTTGGTGGCAACGAACCTTCGCACCAGCTGTTTTTAGGGGCGGACTATCGAGTTGAGGCTATCCGTTATCTAAAAAACATTAATTGAAAATGACCGAAGAATTCAAAATCGCAGACAAACTGATTGGGCGAAATTACCCGCCCTTAGTCATCGCGGAAATGTCCGGCAACCATAACCGTTCGCTGGAACGCGCTTTGAAAATTGTCGAGGCAGTGGCAAAGACCGGGGCGCATGCGCTGAAGATACAGACCTATACGCCGGATACCATGACGCTTGATCTGGACGAGCGAGAGTTTCACATCAGCGATTCCAGCAGCCTGTGGAAAGGTGCGTCTTTATACAAACTGTACGGCGAAGCCTACACCCCTTGGGAATGGCACAAAGCGATTTTCGATCGGGCGCGTGAACTGGGCATCATCGCCTTCAGCACCCCATTTGATGACACGGCGGTAGATTTTCTCGAAAGCCTGAAAGTGCCATGTTACAAGATCGCCTCGTTCGAGAATACCGATTTGCCACTGATTCGCCGTGTGGCCGCTACCGGCAAACCACTGATCATTTCAACTGGTATGGCAACAGTAGCCGAATTGGATGAGACAGTGCGTGCTGCGCGTGAGGCGGGATGCAAAGATCTGATTCTGCTGAAGTGCACCAGTACGTATCCTGCTACGGCAGATAACACCAACATCTTGACCATTCCGCATCTGCGTGAGTTGTTTGATTGCCAAGTGGGCTTGTCAGATCACACCATGGGACTGGGCGTGTCAGTGGCCAGCGTTGCACTCGGCGCCACGGTTATCGAAAAGCACTTTACCCTCAACCGCGTTGAAGGCGGGGTGGACAGCACGTTTTCCATGGAGCCAGCCGAAATGGCTCAACTGGTGGTCGAGACCGAACGGGCTTGGCAGGCGCTAGGGCAAGTGAGCTATGGGCCGACTGAAAAAGAAAAGAAGTCTCTGGTATTCCGCCGTTCACTGTATGTTGTGAAAGATGTGAAAGCTGGCGAGGTGCTGACGCAAGAGAATCTAAGAGCGATTCGTCCGGGTTATGGGCTGCCCCCCAAATATCTTCCCGCTTTGCTAGGTCGGCGTCTTGTAAAGGACGTAAGGATGGGCACGGCCATGTCTTGGGATTTGATCGGCTGATCGCGATGGTTAAACGATTGAAGAGATGGTTGTCTGATTCGCAACAAAACTCCTTGGGCAAATACTTTACGGGTATGAGGCGGGGTGTGGGGTCGCCCAAAGAAATTGTATTGGTGCAGAGCGTCGAAGATTTGTATTGCTTTGGCATGTTCGGCCAGATCGTGTCTTCGTTGCGCGAAAAGCAACCACTTCGAGTCGAGCAGTATGTGCTACGAAGTTTGCGCGTGGGTGAGTCAAAATCTTTGTTCTCTTTTATCGTTTCTCGTCTGTTCATCAATCCATTGCATAGCTTCAAGTGGGTTCGTTTATATAAATCGTTTAGTGATGGCGTGGGTTATCGAAGCACATCACTGCGTCCGATTGGGGACTTGGTTGACGTTTACCGGGCATGGCAATGTTGGCGAAACTTGACCGACAAAGACTTGCTTATCAACTTGCAGATGGATGGCATAGTGGTGGGAGATTTGATCAATGACAGCTTTCTTCGTTTTAAGCCCGCGCCAACGGTTGATCTGAAAGACACTTATTTGCTGGTCTTGCTTTGGCAGGCATATCGCGATGCGCGGCGCGCCAGGGATTACTTTGCACGTGTCAAGCCGAGGCTGTATCTGACTTCTTACAGTACCTATATTCAACACGGCATTCCGGTAAGGGTTGCTTTGCAGAATGGGGTGAGAGTTTTTTCGTTTGGCAACTACCAAGAGTTCGCAAAAGAGCTAACCCTTCAAGACTGGGCGCATACCAAAAACCCGGATGATTACGCCACAGAGTTTTTAAAGCTGGATCGTCAGGATGAGAGGTTAGCTATGGCAGAAACGGCTTTGTCCACACGCTTGTCAGGCGGGGTGGATAGCGCAACAGCCTACATGAAAAAATCCGCATATATGGAGTCGGGCGATCCGGTGCCCAATGTGCGTGGAGCAGTCGTTATATTTCTGCATGACTTCTACGATAGCCCGCATGTTTATCGGGAAATGGTGTTCCCTGACTTCTGGGAATGGGTGTGCTTTACGATTGAGACGCTGAGTAGCGCGAATATTCCATTTTTTATTAAACCGCACCCGAATCAAATCAGCTTGAGTGATAACGTGTTGAGTGAGCTAAAGCAACGCTATCCGGGGCTGTCGATGATCTCATCCGGTATCACAAACAAGCAATTGGCCGAAGCGGGAATGTGCTGTGCAGTAACGGTTTACGGCACGGTCGCGCACGAAATGGCATATCTTGGCGTGCCCACCATTGCATGTGCGTATCATCCGCACGTCAGTTTTGATTTTTGCAGAACGGCAGAGAGCAGAGATGAATACGAAAATCTTCTGCGGGAAGCTACACGACTTCAATTTGATAAAGCAGCAATGCACCGGCAAAGTCTAGCTTTTTACTATATGCATAATCTGAATTCAGATGAGAACTCGAAATCGCTTAGAGATGCCGCCATGGCGTTTCGCATGGCGTGTGAAAAAGTCGATGGGCAACATAATCTAGTTGGAATATTAAAAAATATTGCCCTGCTTTCTGGGTATCAGGCGCATGTTGCCACAATGGTTTCTTCAACGTACGGTTAGGAAGTGGGGATGTCGTGAAATTGATTAAAAGCATCATCTACACAAGCGGATTACTGGCTGGCTGGTTGATTTACATTGCCAGCAAAAAAACGCCGACTTTTGCGTATCAGAGCATGATTCATATGTTTTGCATAACGAAAGGCCGTTCCAGCGATTGGCTATCTGCAGCGATTGGCTTTATTAAGTCGCCTTCTTCTTTTGGGGAAGCAGAGGGCGCTTTAGGAGCTATGGCGGGGCAAGAGCGAGAAAGAGTTGTTTCAAACTTGCGTAATCAAGGCTACCACGTATTCGATGCGAGGCTTTCCGAAGAGATATGCGATCGACTACTCGGATACGCCGTTACTCATCCCTGCACGATGCGCCCGATGGATGGTGAGGATTCAGGAAAATCGAGACGTGTAGTGTATCCGAGAGGCAAGCCAGAAACAGTGCGTTACGATTTCACCACACAGGATTTACTGTGTAACAAAGATGTTCAAAACCTGCTGGCGGATATGTCATTTCCAACTGTTGCTCAGGAGTACTTGGATGCAAGACCAGTGATCGATGTCCTGAGTATGTGGTGGCATACCGACTACTCGGATAAGCCTGACAAGGATGCTGCTCAGTATTACCACTTCGACATGGATAGACCCAAGTGGTTGAAATTTTTTATCTACCTCACTGATGTAACGACTGATAATGGACCTCATACCTTTATCAAAGGTTCGCAGCAGACGGAGGGGATTCCGCCATCTATGCTTAAAAAAGGATATGCACGGCTAACTGATGAGGAAGTCGAAAGCTATTATGGACGTGAAAAGGTTGTCGAGTTCGTTGCGCCTCGTGGCACGATTATCGCGGAAGATACACGGGGTTTGCATAAGGGCAAGCATGTAAAGCAGGGTGACCGATTAATTCTCCAAATTCAGTTCAGCAATAGTTTGTTTGGTGGCTATTATCCTAAGGCTAAATTAGATGGGGAAGTGGAAGAGCCACTTCGTGACTGCATTTCAAAATATCCGGATTTATACTCGGCCTATAGGTAACACAACGTTCAAATGACTGGTATTGGTTTGAAGATGAGCTCGCTAGCACGATTGGTTAATCGGCTCGGTGTGGTATGGAGGGTTAAATACAGGGGTATCCGTATTGCAAGTGGTGTGAATATGGATATTCAGGGCTCCTTTTCTTTTGGGAGCAATTGCGTCATCGGAAAAAATGCCGTAATTACGGTTCCTGCAACAAGCGGTTTTGAATTGGGGACGAGTTGTTACGTAGGGCGATATGTAGAAATGGGGCCAACTGGCAAAATAAAGGTCGGTGATCGTACGTCAATTCAGGATCGTTGCGTAATTCTTGGTGACGTTTCAATAGGTGCGCACTGTTTATTTTCTTACAATGTGTATATCTCATCAGGAAGGCACTATTTCGATCTGAAGCCACAATGGTTAATCAAAGATCAGGATGCGTTTGTCGCGCAAGATGATGGGCTTTATTCTCAACATAGCAAGCCAGTCGTTGTAGAGGATGATTGTTGGATAGGAATTAATGTGGTGGTGATGCCCGGTACAACAATTGGAAAGGGAGCCGTGATTGGGGCGAACTCAGTTGTTACGAGGGATGTTGAACCTTATAGCGTAGTCGCCGGAGCTCCTGCTAGATTGATAAAAAAACGTTTAAACTTTTCTCCGCCGAAAGAAATAACTTACTCAAAACCACAAGACTTACCCTATTTTTATTCTGGATTCAAAACCGATCAGGCCTCGATACTTTTATCAATGAAACATGAAGGAGTGCAGGCAGGAAATCGGTTTGAAATTTGTCTTGATGTTTCAGAAGTAAATTCGGTTCATTTAATACTTAAAGGTGGCTATTCAATAGGAGCCAAGTTGATTTTGAACGGTATTACTTCAGTAGATTTGCCGGAGACGATGAGCGAGGTGGTGTTCAAAATTGGTAGGCCATTAATAAACAAACTTCGCTTTAGTTTATTTCCAGAAAATCCCTGTTCAAGCGTGATAATTCAAAAAGCGTGGGTGGAATAATATGGTGGGAACTCATTTTTCTCACTATGGGCTATTTAAAGTAATCTCTTATCTGCCTCGTTTTGCATCGTATGTATTCAGACATGTCCCGTCCGCCAGATATGCAGCGGCAGCAGCAGCATTGGGGGTGATGCTCGAATACGCCACGTTAAGCGTGATGCTGCCGCTTGCCAGTGGCAAAGGGCAGAGCGGCAGTCTCACTTCTACAATAATTGATTTCTGGCATAACATCGCGGCACAAATAGGGCTACCAGATGTGTCGCGCACGTGGTTGTGGTTGTTCCTGTTGCTGCTTGGGATGCGAATAGCGGTAGGTTTTGCTCAAGTCGCCTTGAACACTTGGGTGTCAAAACGCATTCATGCTCACCTCAGTGGAGGGATGTTTTCTCATGTCGTGATGCATGAGCCGCTGGCAGAAATTTACCGACGTACTATAGGGCATTACACGGCACTGGCCGGAGATGAGGCCGTTCGGGTAGGGCAGGTTTTCTTTAACCTGGCGCAGACCCTATCCGCATTGATTGCCGCTACTATTGGGCTAGTCGTTCTATTTATATTCTCCTTCCTCGTGTTTAAGTTGACTTTGTTGTTTCTGTTGCTGTCAGGATTTGCTATCGGGTTTGCAATGAAACGGGTCTTTTCTTGGAGTAATGAGTCTGCGCTGTTGTCACGTGAAGCGAGTACCACTTTTATCGAGGCATTCAATGGCATTCGTTCCATACGCTCGATGGCAGGGGAGGCATTTGTTGTCCGGCGCTACCAAAATCTTATCAATCGCTACGGGCGCGTGTTGTTTCTTCTGGATGTATTCAATCAGGGGGCGCGTTCGCTGCCCGGATTGATATTGATTGTGCTGGGGCTCGTTGTGCTGTTTCCTTCGGCGGGGTTTATTCAGGACTTCTCCGCAATCTATTTTTTTACAGTGACGACCATGTTAATTCGTGTGTTGTCTTTTCTGGGAACGGCAGTATCCTCGGGCGGGCGGGTTGTAATTGATATACGTGCAGCTTTCGATTTGGAGGACATCATCGGGGATACCCCTGCGAGTGGTCAGCCACCCTTGGTCGGGGAGCTAATATCTTCCGTCCATAAAATAAGCATGTCGAATTTGTCCTGCGGATATGTGTCTGGTTACCCGGTTTTGACCGGCATTTTCGCACAACTGGAAGCTGGGCGCAGTTATGCGCTTGTGGGCAGGTCAGGCTCCGGAAAATCCACGCTTTCCGATGTATTGCTGGGATTGCTGCCCCCCATGTCGGGTGAATTGCAAATCGGGAACTTGCCATACGATCAAGTCGATTTGGCTTCGTTGCGTCGCAAAGTGGTGCTGGTCGAACAGCAAACACGAATATTCAGCGGCAGCGTGCGGGAGAACATTGCATTTGGACTCACCCCCTCTGATGCAGAGGTGCAAGTTGCTGTTGAGGCGTCAGGCTTGAGCGAGTTCATCGGCTCCTTGCCGGACGGGTTGGAAACCCGGCTGGATTATCAGGGGGCCAACCTTTCCGGAGGTCAGCGGCAACGTATTGGATTGGCGCGTGCCATCGTGCGGCGACCTGATGTGCTGATTCTCGATGAGGCGACCAGTGCGTTGGATGGGCAGACGCGTGATATGATTTTGCAACAATTGAGTAAGTTATTTCTCGACAAGATTCTGCTTTTTATTACCCACGATAACCAGATTACGCAAAGTGTGGATGAGGTCTGGCACCTCAAAAAAGGGAGATTACTTATTGAAACAAGGGCGGTGTCGGCATGATTAATCGGCCCAAATGGGTAAGTTGCTTGGGGCGCTGGTTGCGCGACCACCTGCCCATCGGCGGGCGACTATCCTACGCCCAGGAGGGTGAAGATCTGTTGCTTGCGAGGCTGTTCGGGAATCAGATTAAATCGGGGTTCTTCGTTGACATCGGCGCGCATCACCCGGTGCGCTACTCCAACACTTATTATTTTTACCGTCGTGGCTGGACGGGATTAAATGTAGATGCTTTACCGGGAACGGCAAACTTGTTTAGGCGGATGCGGCCGAAAGATATCACGGTAGAATGTGGCATCGGCGCGAAAGAAGGATTTCTGACTTATTTCGCCTTCAATGAGCCCGCCCTGAATACTTTCTCCGAGCAGGAGGCGGCGAAAAAAAATCACCCTCCGTACTATGTCATCAATAAGATTCAATTGCCGGTTATGACACTGGCTCAATTGTTGGATCGGCAGTTACCGCAGGGCCGGACAATTGACTTTATGAGTGTTGATACTGAAGGTTTGGATCATGAAGTGATTGCTTCGAACGACTGGAATCGTTTTCGTCCCAAGGTACTATTGGTCGAATTGCTGAACACCCGACTTGAAAATTTGCAAAGCAATCCAACTGCGCAATTGTTGCAAGGGGTTGGCTATAAAATTTACGCGAAGACCTATAACACATTCTTTTTTGTTGATAAAGAAGCGGTCAGTCAATGGAACGCCTGATGAGTACGCAAAAGTCAGGGAAAGTTCACCACGCTCCGGTGGCTTTGTTTGTCTACAATCGTCTGGTTCATTTGCGAAAAACTATCGAGGCTCTGCAGGCCAATAGCGAGTCATTATCTACTTGGCTCTATATTTTTTCCGATGCTCCAAAGAATGCGGCAGATGAGAAAGCGGTCAACGAGGTCAGGCAATACATCAGAACAATTGATGGGTTTTCTGCAGTACAGATTATTGAGAGAGCAGAAAATTCCGGCTTGGCGAGATCAATAATCGATGGTGTTACTAGCGTCTGCCAAGAGCATGGACGTATCATCGTTCTCGAAGATGACATGGTTGTCTCCCGATATTTTCTCAAGTTCCTGAATGATGCGCTGACATTGTATGAGCGTGACGAGCGAGTCATTAGTATAAGTGGTTACCAATACCCAATAAAAACAGCTCTACCAGAAACCTTTTTTTTGAAAGGTGCAGATTGCTGGGGTTGGGCAACATGGCAGCGGGGGTGGGACTTGTTCGAGCCGGATGGAAGAGTATTATTGAGGGAGTTGATTGAACGAAAATTGACGCATCGCTTTGATTTCAACGGCTCCTATCCATATACCAGGATGCTCAGAAATCAGATCAAAGGAAAGAACAATTCATGGGCAATTCGCTGGTATGCGAGCGCCTTCCTGAAAGACAAGCTGACGCTTTATCCCGGACGCAGCCTGGTTTTGAATATCGGAACCGATGGCAGTGGAACTCATTGTTCGGCGACCAATGCCTTTGCGAGTGATATTTCGGATATTCCGGTCAAGGTTGAATTGATTGATGTCGAGGAGAGTTCATTTGCCAGGCGACAGTACATCAGGCTTTTCCGGATATGGTTGCTTCAGGTGCCGGTAAAGATCATGCGCAAATTGGCATATATAGCTCGGCAAGCTATGTGCAAGAATAATGCGTGCAGTTGATATGATCTGCGAGGCAGTAGACCTTGGTATCGTTGGGCGCGCAGCATGGAATAATCCAGTCGTTATATATGATCAACTCATATTGTGAAGAGGTAATGTTGTGAGCGATTTTCAAACATTTAATGGCAAGCAGGTGTTGATTACCGGTGGGGTGGGATTTATCGGCTCCAATCTAGCTCGTCGTTTGGTTACATTAGGGGCGCAGGTGACGGTAGTGGATAGCCTGATTCCAGTCTATGGCGGCAACCTGTTCAACATTGACGATATTCGCGAGCGCGTAATACTTAACATTTCAGATGTGCGCGACCCGTTCGCCATGGCTTATTTGGTAAAGGGAAAAGATTACCTGTTAAATTTGGCCGGACAAACCAGCCATCTGGATTCGATGACAGACCCACGTACTGATCTCGATATTAATGCTGCGGCACAATTGTCAATTTTGGAGGCGTGCCGACAACACAATCCCGGCGTCAAGATCGTGTTCGCCAGCACCCGACAACTCTATGGCAAACCAGAATATTTGCCGGTGGACGAGGTGCACCCGATCCGGCCGGTGGACGTCAACGGCATCAACAAGCTGGCCGGAGAGTGGTATCACCTGTTGTACAACAACGTTTATGGCATACGTGCCTGCGCGCTACGGCTAACCAATACCTATGGCCCTGGCATGCGAGTGAAGGATGCGAGGCAAACATTTCTTGGCATTTGGATCAGGAATGTCATTGAAGGGAAGCCAATCCAGGTGTTTGGAGATGGCAAGCAATTACGTGATTTCAATTATGTCGATGATGTGGTCGATGCGTTATTGCTTGCGGCACTCAATCCGCGTGCCGATGGTCAGGTGTATAACCTCGGAAGCCGTGAAGTGGTGAATCTTCTGCGCGTGGCGCAAATGTTCAAAGAGTTGTACTCACGAGTCCGGATCGAGGTGGTGCCTTTTCCTCCAGAACGCAAGGTAATTGACATCGGTGACTATTACAGCGATTACAGCAAAATTGAAGCAGAATTGGGTTGGCAGCCCAAGGTAAATTTGCGGGAGGGGTTCGCTGCGAGCTTGGCCTATTACGGCAAGAATCAACAGCATTATTGGGATGCAGCATGATTTTAATAAATGATTTCAAAGCCGAACCAGAGGAGTTAAGAGTTGCTGAATTGACCGCAATGGAGAGAGTGCTGCGCTCGGGCTGGTATGTGCTGGGCAATGAATTGCAGACTTTTGAACAAGCTTGGGCAAGGCGATGCGGCGTGGCTAATGCTGTAGGCGTTGGCAATGGTATGGATGCCATCGAGATTGGTTTGCGTGGCCTTGATATTGGTCCGGGTGATGAAGTCATTACTACGCCGATGACGGCGTTTGCAACGGTGTTGGCGATTATTCGTGCTGGAGCCATTCCGGTTTTGGCAGATATCGATCCAGACACCGCATTGCTCGACCCCGCGAGTGTGGAGCGCTGCATTAGCTCGAAAACCAAAGCGGTATTGCTGGTTCATCTGTATGGGCAAGTGCGCGAAATGGAAAGTTGGGTGGCATTTTGTCAGCGACATGGAATTGTCTTGCTGGAGGATTGCGCACAAGCGCATTTGGCGCAGTGGAATGGGAAAACGGCTGGGAGTTTTGGAATATTTGGCGCATATAGCTTTTACCCAACCAAGAATTTAGGTGCGTTGGGTGATGGCGGTGCCTTGATATGCGAAGACACAGAACTTGCGCAACGGGCAGCAGTGTTGCGCAACTATGGGCAAAGCGTGCGCTATCAGCATCCCACTCTGGGACTGAATAGTCGTCTAGATGAATTACAGGCGGCGTTGCTGCTGACACGACTGGAGTGGCTGGAGGATTTTACCGAGCGACGTCGCCAGATAGCGGGTGCGTATCATGCGGGTATCGCCAACTCTGCGGTGCGGCTGTTAGCTGCGCCGATGCAGGCGCACAGTCATGTGCACCACTTGTTTGTGGTGCTGAGTCGGCAGCGTGATCGTTTGGCGCAACATCTCAAGGAGACGGGTGTACAAACACTGGTGCACTATCCGGTACCTATTCATATGCAACCGCCATGTATAGAGTTACATCGCGATCCTAATGGATTGCGATCTGCCGAGCAACATGCGGCTCAATGCCTTTCCATTCCATGTCATCCTCAGATGAGCGATGCAGATGCTGCAAAAGTGATTGAGTCGATAAATGCCTTCAAATAAAACGCTAACGCGTGCCGAGCATTTCGTAACTTTATTTGACAACAATTACCTGCCGATGGGTTTGGCTCTGCACCATTCATTGATGGCCCAAGGCCAACCTTTCCATTTGTGGATTGTGTGCATGGATGAATTGGTGGAGCAGCATTTGATTCGGTTGGCGTTGCCCCATGTAAGTTTGATTCCGTTACATGAGGTAGAAGATGTGCATTTGCTCGCGGTCAAGCCGTTGCGTAGCCGAGCGGAGTATTGCTGGACCCTCACGCCGTTTACCCCACAATTTGTTTTCGAACGTGATGCACAAGTTGAACGTGTCACCTATCTGGATGCGGATTTGTTTTTCTTTGACCATCCAAAGTTGTTGCTGGACGAGTTTGAGCATTCCGGCAAAGATGTGCTGATTACCGAACACGCTTATGATCCGCGTTATGACAAGTCTCGTAAAAGCGGTCGATTTTGTGTTCAATTCATGACATTCAGCAGAACTGAGGCGGCAATAAATGTTATGCATTGGTGGCAGGAGAGATGCTTGGAGTGGTGTTATGAGAAGCCTGAGGATGGAAAACTGGGTGATCAAAAATATCTCGATCAGTGGCCAACTTTATTTGATGCAGCGGTTCACATTCTCCAGCAGAAAGAAAAAACTCTGGCCCCGTGGAATGTCCGATATTTTGAACAAAAGGGCGGCGGGAGAACAAACCCGGTGTTCTACCATTTTCACGGGCTCAAGATTATTTCCGCTAGTCGAGCTTTGCTCTATTCCGGTTATGCAGTTGGAAATGCAGTTGATTC
Source organism: Gallionella sp. (assembly GCA_017880865.1). Classification (GTDB taxonomy): domain Bacteria; phylum Pseudomonadota; class Gammaproteobacteria; order Burkholderiales; family Gallionellaceae; genus Gallionella. The sequence continues at coordinate 31,873 of JADGRL010000008.1, read as the reverse complement.
CATTTACCGACCATACCTGTTATGCCTGTCCAGTAAATTCACATTGTTGAAGCAAGCCGGCATCCAGATAACATTTCTTGCGCCACGTAGGGATTTTTTGAGCAGATGCTTGAATTTGAAACGTAGCATATTAGGCGGTATGCGCTACGCCGATTTTCCGCAAGATACGGCTGAAATTCAAAATTAGATTGCATGCCGATGAGTAATAAGTGCCCTTCCCCAGCTTTTTGTTTGAATTGCAAATCTTCCATTGAGGCAGATAGTGAAATGTTATTCGACACGCGATTTGGCATCACCACGCCCTATTGGATCGCGCAGTGTAACAACTGCGGCCTGGAGCAAATCGTTCCCTTGCCGACAAGTGACGAGCTGAAAATGTTGTATGAAACTTATTACAACTTTGGCGGTGAAGAAACAGAAACAGCCAGTCCTTATGTGAAAGTTCGCAAGCTATTTCAGAATTCGTGGTTGTGGAATTTTTGGTTGAAGATCGATGGTGATATTTCCTTTCATGCACTACGCGGCAAGGGGCGTTTGTTAGACGTGGGGTGCAATGAGGGGCGTGGCCTGATTCATTACCAAGGCAGCGGCTATGCCGTGGAAGGGCTGGAGCTGAATAGCCGGGCCGCAGATGTGGCAAGAAAAAAAGGTTTTGTGGTTTATTCTGATTTGATCGAGCAGTTTGAGCCAACGGAAAAATATGAAGTGGTCGTGCTGTCGAATGTGCTGGAGCATTCTCTGACTCCGGCTCAGATGCTCAATCATGTGGCACGTATACTTAATTCTGGAGGGCAGGTCTGGATAAGCTGTCCTAACAGCCGAAGCTGGTTGCGTTCAGTATTTGGACATTTCTGGATCAATTGGCATGTGCCTTTTCATATTGTGCACTTCTCTCCGGATACACTGAGAGAAGTGTTAAAAAAGGCTCAATTTGAGATTGCTACAATTAGACAGGAGACCCCGGCTTTATGGGTTGCAAGTTCAATTATCGCTAGATTGTTTGCCAAACCCGGCCAGCCAACCAAGCAGCTTAGATCGGCGGCATTAATGGCTTTGTTGATTTTACTGATTCGTGGCCTGGCTTTTCCTTTGTTGTGTTTGGGCAATCTGTGCAAGCGGGGTGACTGCCTGGTTGTAGTCGCGCGAAAAAAATAGGCATGCGTATCTTGATCGTTGGTATTAATTACGCGCCAGAACTCACCGGTATTGGAAAATATAGCAGCGAAATGGCTGAATATCTGGTTGCCGCCGGGCACGAAGTGCGCATAGTGACGGCCCCACCTTATTATCCTGAATGGCGGGTTGACGATGGCTATGTTGCTTGGCATTACAGCAAGGAGCAGCGAAAAGGGGTTTCGATTTGGCGTTGTCCGATTTGGGTTCCAGCTCGACCGTCCGGATTGAAGCGTTTATTGCACTTGGCTAGTTTCGCTTTGTCCAGCATGCCGATCATGGTCCGCCAAATATTCTGGCGCCCCAATGTGATTCTCGTTATCGAACCCCCGTTGTTTTGTGCACCTCTGGCTTGGTTGTGTGCGAAATTGTCGGGAGCCAAAGCCTGGTTGCATGTTCAGGATTTCGAAATTGATGCTGCGTTTGATATGGGAATTTTGCGTGCGCCGTGGTTGCACCGAATCGTCGCTATAGCAGAGTCCTGGCTGATGCGACGTTTTAACAAGGTTTCAACGATCTCGGACAATATGCTTGAACGACTATTGATCAAAGGGGTCGCACCAGAGAGAAGTCTATTACTGCCTAACTGGGTGGACGCACGCGAAATTTTCCCCTTGCCTAAAGCGAGTAGTTATCGCGCCGAGTTAGGTATTGAAGACAATAAATGCGTAGTCCTTTATTCAGGGAATATGGGAGAAAAACAAGGGCTGGAAATATTGCTGGAGGCAGCAAGGTCTTTGCTGGCTGAATCCAGATTGCTGTTCGTGCTCTGCGGAGCAGGCGCAGCACGGGAGCGCTTGATGCAGATGGGAGCGGGTTTGCACAATGTACGCTGGCTGCCATTACAACCAGCGGAAAAGCTGAACGAATTGCTGAATCTGGCGGATGTACATTTAATGCCGCAGCGAGCCGATGCGGCCGATTTGGTCATGCCATCAAAAGTGCTTGGGATGTTGGCGAGTGGAAGGCCTGTGTTGGCGACGGCGCATCCCGGAACTCAACTGGCTAAGATGGTATCATCCTGCGGCATTGTGGTTGAGCCGGGCAATGCCCAAGAGGTTGCGCGTGGGTTGCTTGAGCTCCTGCATGCTCCGCAGGAACGAGAACGTCTTGGAGTGGAGGCCCGCAAGGCTGCGCAAGCTTGGGATAAAGCGGGCGTATTGCAAGGGTTTGAAAATCAATTGCTCGCCATGCGCAACCAATAAGTTGGCACTATTCATTTCTGGTTGGCTTATTGCCAGAGTTAAAATTCAAGGTTGACCCTATGTCTGACGGATTGATGCGGCCTTACCATTCAGAAATTTCCCTGCTTCAACGTTTGCTTGATGCGGGTTTGATTTGCGTTGTTCTTTGGATTTCACACCGGTTTTATGGCGTGGCGATTGACGAGCAGAATATTCTTGCTGCAGTTCTGGCCGTAGTTAATTTTTATTTCTTTGCTGAAGCCAAAGGGTTATACGATTCGTGGCGAATGGGCGGCATAGTCGTTGAGATTACGGATCTCATCATGACGTGGGGGATGGTGGTGGTCGTGTTGGTGATGCTTGCCTTCATGAGTAAGACCTCGGCTGAATTTTCACGGCTGGTTGTGATAACGTGGTTTATCGCGACTCCATCCTGCTTGGTTATGACGCGGATGCTAACGCGTACAATTCTTCGCGAGATGCGGCGTGCAGGAAAAAATACCCGAACGCTGGCCATCGTTGGGGCAAATGCACAGGGAGTGCGCCTGATCGAAAAATCGCGGGACGCCCCATGGATGGGAATTTTGCCTTTCGGTATTTATGACGACGTAGTCAATGAGTCTGTTCCAGACGAGGTCAGACCATATTTAAAAGGGGCCGTGGCGGACCTGATACGAGAAGCGCATGACGGAAATGTTGACTATGTATATATCGCATTGTCGATGCAAGAGGGGCGTCGTATCGAAAAATTAATCAGCGCGCTCGCGGATACGACGGCATCGGTATATGTCGTCCCCGATATGTTTGTTTCCGATTTGCTGCGTGCCAGATGGACAAATTTCCATGGAACACCGGCAATCATGGTGTATGAAACGCCGTTCACAGGTGTAGACGGCTGGATTAAACGACTGGAGGATTATTTTCTGGGCGCACTGTTTCTGGCGATTGCGCTGGTTCCGATGGTTGTAATCGGCGTGGCTGTAAAACTGACTTCTCCGGGGCCGGCAATTTTTAAACAACGGCGTTATGGTCTAAACGGCGAAGTTGTCGAGGTATGGAAATTCCGGACGATGTCTGTTTGTGAAGATGGCGTAGATGTTTTTCAAGCGAAGCCGAGTGATCCTCGCATAACCGGGATTGGAAAATTTTTGAGGAAACATTCTCTTGATGAATTTCCGCAATTAATAAATGTAATGCAGGGGCGCATGTCTCTGGTGGGTCCACGTCCTCATGCGGTGACGCACAATGAAGAATACCGGAAGCTGATTCATGGTTATATGCTGCGCCATAAAGTAAAGCCGGGCATTACAGGGTGGGCACAGGTAAACGGCTGGCGTGGTGAAACGGATACGCTGGACAAGATGGAGAAGAGGATCGAATACGATCTGGAATACATACGAAATTGGTCTTTGTGGCTAGATTTAAAAATACTCTGGCTCACTCTTTTTCGGGGTTTCTCTGGAAAAAATGCTTATTGAAGGGCATTGATGTAACGTAAGAATTGCCATTAAAATGGCGAGACCGTAGAAAATTTGTTGAACAATATAAAGCATTTTTTAAACCCCCACGTCATCAGCTTATAGGCGTGCGCAGTATATGTGGCGTGTTTGCTAAAGTTGAACACAAGCAACCCAGCCAAGGCTGGCATTAGAGTCAAGATGACAAGTTTTAAAATTCCATAATTACGTTGAACTTCATATGAGCCATTACGCCCCGATCATTTCCGCTTTCGTCACGCTGATACTGGCCGTGCTGCTGACCTTGAGCAAGACTGGCACGATTCAGGATATTCACGATGATAGTTCGTTGCGCACCGAGCCTATACCTCGTATCGGCGGCATCGCGCTAATGGCCGGAATACTATCGGGCTGGATGATGCTGATCCAGTCATGGCCATGGTGGATCGTGTTGCCTGTGCTGGGATTGTTCGTGTTGACACTGGTGGATGATGTTCGCCACTTATCGCCCAAAGTGCGGTTGCTTGGCCACTTTGTTGCCGCATTGATCGTTGTTGGATGGTCAGGTGTATCCTTGTGGTGGTGTTTGCCGGTGTTGCTGTTCATCGTGTGGATGACCAACCTTTATAGTTTTATGGATGGCTCGGATGGCCTGGCGGGTGGTATGGCGCTGTTCGGTTTCAGTTTTTATGGAATCGTCGGGCTGATGAATGGGAATGAAATTTTTGCCATGCTCAATTTTTCAATCGGCGCGGCGGCATTGGGTTTCCTATACCATAATTTTTATCCAGCCAGAATTTTTCTGGGCGAGGCGGGTTCCATTCCGCTCGGGTTTCTCGCAGCGGCCTTCGGCGTATGGGGGTGGCAACAGGGTTGCTGGCCATTCTGGTTTCCGATTCTGGTGTTTTCACCGTTTGTAGTCGATGCAACCATAACGCTGTTTAAGCGCGCAGGGGGCAAAGAAAATCTGGCTCAAGCGCATCACAGTCACTATTACCAGCGCTTGATGTTAATGGGGTGGGGGCATCGAAATACCGCGATAGCTGAGTATGCGTTAATGCTACTGGCGGGATTATCAGCGCTGTGGGGTACCAGTCTTGATGCTCATGGGCAAGGAAATCTGCTGGCGTGGTGGGGAGCGATTTATCTCGGGTTGGCGATGTGGATTGATCGTCGTTGGAGGCAACATGAGGCGATACAGAAGATCAATACCGATGTTTAATTCAAATTCTCGCATGGTTTTGTCGGAGCTGCACGGTCGCACGGGGCAACAGAAGCATGGTAGATGAAACTACAGATGCAGCCACTAGCCATTCCGCTATTCCAACGAAAGCCGGTGGACAAGTGGCTGGTTATAAACTCTCAGTCATCATCATCACTAAAAACGAAGCCGCTAACATCCGCGCTTGTCTTGAATCGGTTGCATGGGCTGATGAAATCGTCGTGGTGGATTCCGGCAGCAGCGATGGCACTGTAGATATTTGCCGTGAGCTGGGTGCGCAAGTCTATGTGCATGACTGGCAGGGTTTCGGCATACAGAAAAATCGCGCGCTGTCCTATGCAACTCACGAGTGGGTGTTTGTTATAGATGCCGACGAGCGGGTGACCCCAGGCCTTCAATCGCAGCTGATCAAGGCCATGGAGGATGAAAGCAAGGAGGGGTTTTGCGTGCCACGCCTTTCGCAGTTTTGCGGGCAATTCATCAGGCACTCCGGCTGGTATCCGGATTACGTGCTACGGCTGTTTAGACGAACCAGGGGACATTTTTCCGACGATATGGTGCACGAGCGAGTGATACTGGAAGGCACTGCCGGACGACTGTCCAGTCCGTTGTTGCATTACAGCTATTTGAACGAAGCGGATGTGCGGCGTAAAACCGAACAGTACGCCACAGCGGGCGCTACGCAGATGTTCAAAAAGGGCAAAACAGCATCGCATGCCGATGCGTCGCTACGTGCAGCGTGGGCGTTTGTCAGAACCTATTGTCTGCGCCTTGGATTCCTGGACGGGATGGCAGGCTTTAATATTGCCTCGATGAATGCCAGGACAACCTATCTTAAGTACCAGCAACTAAGGGCGCTGTGCTCAACTGAAACTGCGCTTTAACCTGCTGCGCAATAATTGCCAGCGAAAGTTCAGCGTATCTTCGGGCTCGGCGAGCGCTATGCCTTCAGCCGGCGTTCCCCGGCGCAGATAATAGCGGTCGAACACCGATTGCCGAATCCCCCATTTGTGCAGGAACTGTTTTCCGCCGTTATTTTTCTTGATCCTGCCGGTCGATTTTGCCTGGAAGTGGTAAACCAATGAATCTCCTACCCCCAAAAAAATGCGGCAACCGGCATGCCACAGCTTCATTGAAAAATCATTATCGCTGCTCATGCCGGGCGAAAACTCACTGCTGTAGCCGCCAACCTTGAACCACCATTTTGCGTGTACCAGCGTGGGTGGCCAGGTTGCACCATACCAGTCTTGTTTGCGATGATTCGGCAGATCCGCTAACAACTCTTGTTCGGCAAATTGCTCAGGGCTGCGGCCGTAATCTTTTACGATCACACAGGGGTTGCTCGTCTGCGCCGGTTCGATCATGGTTCCGGACAACATGAAAAGATCCGTGCCAAGGCCTTTCATCTTGTTGACTAGCGCGGTATCCCATCCGGGGCAACAGTACATGTCGTCATTCAGATAGAGTATGTAATCCAGCTTGGCATGCATGGCGGCTTCATTCACAGCCAAACAAATGCCGATGTTTTGCGGCGAGTGCGTGTAATCGAGTTGTTGTTCTTGCACCCACGCCAAGCTGCCATCGCTGCCGTCGTTGACATGGACGATGATCTGGTGGGAGAAAGCGGAATTCTGTTGAATGCTTCTAATGCAGAGTTGAAGCAGATCGAGATTATTCCAGGTGGGGATTAAAATGGAGAACATAAAGTAATGATCGATAGCGGGTTAAATGGATGTCATCATGCTCATGAGAACTGACAAGATGATACCCCATTTGGCCACTTTGATATTGCAGGCTAAAAACATAGGGCCAAATGCACAGAGCAGCCAGCCACTTTTTTTGTATGATGCCCTGTATAATTGTCGACAGACCCTGTGATTGGAATCACAAATTTATGGATGCTCCCTGCCGAACAAAACAGAAGATTGCCGTCGTTGTGCCTAAATACGGCACAGTTGGCGGAGGCGAACGGTTTGCCAGTGAAATAACAGCGCGGCTGGCCAGGAATGAGAATTTCGATATCCACGTATTTGCAAATCAATGGGTTGCAAATTCAGATCGGATTAAATTTCATAAAGTTCCGATGATTCGCTTTCCGCGTTTTTTGCGCCCGCTGTCGTTCGCTTGGTTCGCGAGTCGGATGATCAGTCGCATGAATTTCGATCTGGTGCATTCGCATGATTGGATACTTAAGGGCGATATATTCTCGGTGCATTCCGTACCCCACGCTGGCTGGGTCAGAGAAGTCAGAAGGAGGCTCCCCAGTCTTTTTGATCGTGCGATAATCGCCGTCGAACGATGGACAATAAAAGCAGGCGAATCATCTAGCTTTTTTCCAGTATCTTCTATCGCCATAGATGAGTTTCGGCGCGAGTATGCAACGTTGCCGGGGCAATGGAAGGCGCTTTCTCCTGGGGTCGACGTGGTGCGTTTTTCTGCGCCGAATCGCGCAATTTGCCGCGCCGACATCCGGGGGCGTTATGGGATCGGCGCATCGGACATCCTTCTCGTGTTCGTCGGAATGAATTTTGAGGTCAAGGGCTTGGACACGATCATTGAGGCTTTGGCCAGGGCTCGTTCCGTGCGACCTGAGGCAAACATCCGGCTACTCGTGGTAGGTAAGGGGGATGAAGGCAAGTACCGGAAAATAGCGCACTCCGCAGGAGTTGACAAAGCCGTGACATTTGCCGGAACGCAGGTTGATGGGCTGGAACGTTACTATCGGGCGGCTGATATGTTCATCATGCTCTCAAAATTCGACACCTTTGGCATGGTGGTGCTCGAAGCAATGGCTGCGGGTTTGCCGGTCATTGTCAGCCCTAATGTGGGTGCGAAGGATCTCGTGGAAGAAGGCCTCAACGGTTTTATTATTCCAAAGTATCAGGATGCGGATGCGGCAGCAGACCGGATCGTCCAGTTGTCGGACGCTAAGCAGCGGGAAGCGATGGGGAAGGCCGCGGCACAGACGGCATCGAGCCACGACTGGGAGAAGCTGGCAGAAATGATTGAGCAACTTTATCAGGATGTTCTTTCCCGGAAGCTGGGCGCAACAAAAGAAAGTTTAGCGTAACAGCCATGGATATTTCGGTCATCATCGTATCGTACAACACGGCGGAGTTGACAGTTGCCTGTCTGGAATCCGTTTTTGCATCGCAACGGGTTAGCTATGAAGTTTTTGTTGTCGACAACGCATCAAAAGATGAGAGCGTCGAAATTATCAAGAAGAAGTTTCCCGCCGTGCGGCTTATCGCCAACGCGACCAATCGTGGATTTGGCGTCGCGAATAACCAGGCGCTACATGAGTGTGCGGGTCGATACGTTGTCTTTCTGAACCCCGATACTACGGTTGAGCCGGAATCGTTTTACTCGATGACGGTGTTCATGGAGGCGCATCCAAAAGTAGGTCTGGCAGGTCCAAAGGTAATCAATCCGGATGGAACGCGGCAGGATTCGGTGTCATATCGATACCCTGGGCATCGGTATGGAGCCGCAGATCTCGGCCCCCTTCCCGGAAGTATCGCCTGCGTATTGGGAGCTTGCCAGATCGCCAGCGCGAATCTGCTGTGCGAACTTGGTGGATTTGATGAGGATTTTTTTCTGTACGGAGAAGATCAGGATCTTTGCCTAAGAGTCCGCAAACGTGGATTCGAGATCGGGCTTATTGACGAAGCAGTTATCATGCACCACGGGGGACAAAGCGAGCGAAATACCCTGCCAGCCGAGCTCGTCAGGAAAAAGTTTCGCGCGGAGCTTCTTTTTTATCGGAAGCATTATCGCCCAGTCACTATTCGGAAATTATGCAAGGTGCAGCGTCGCCGTGCTCTCTGGCGTATTTTTTTCATTCGGTTACAGATGCCGATGATGTCTGATAATACAAGTGCGCAAAATAAGCTGGCCAAGTATCAAGTGATTTACGAAGAAACCGGCGCGCTTTCAGGTTCGTAATAACGAGTGAGAAACACAAAATTAACCAAGTAAAAAAACAAAAAAACATTTACAGTGCACGGGTGAATAATGACATCAATCCATTCGGATAGCGTACCAAGCGCAGTACCATTTAATCATTTGTTGGGCAGCGACCAATTTCGCTTTGCTCGGCTTGAAATCGAAGGCATAGATAACGAACCGGTTTTCGCAATAAACGCCCCAGGACAAAGGGAAGAAGAGATTTGTCTGTTTCACAATTCGGTGCCATCGGGTGATGCATATATGGAGCAGCTGGCCGAGCGCATCCAGGCAGGGATAAAAAATCACTCTCCTCTCCCGATTGTCCGATTTGCTGACGGTGAATATGCGTTCTACAGCGGCTCCTTGAAATGTAACGGACTTTATCAACAGGCCGAATCGGTTGCCGCAATCAAGGCGGCGTTCCCAGCACATGTGGAAGCTCTTCGTTATCTTGCCGAATCGGGCGTCATCGCGCCGCTGGTTTTCCCCGGCAATACGAGAGAACGCATTGGGCTGAGCGCCCTGTTTAGAAAAAAAGACGGAAAAGACTGGGCAATCCGGTTTCTACAGTTTCTGGCCAACAATCACATCAAACTTACGCAGACAAATTACATACCGTTTTATTGCGTCTATTCTTACCTTTCGAGTAATCGGTTTGCACAGGCGGTTGATGGCAAGACGGTGTGCATCGTCAATTCGGATTTCAACGCAGAAGCCTGCGCCGCTTGGTTCGAGCGGGCAGGATCACACCCCAAATTGGTTCATGTGCCGATACCTGATTCATATGTCGCCACGCAGTGGGACTCTATGCGCGAAGAGGTGTTCCGGAATGTTCCCGGGAATCCAGACTGTTTCATGGTGGGTGCCGGTGTCGGTGCGCTTCAGGTCTGTGTTGATGTCGCGCAACGTTTTTCTGCACCTGCAATTGATTCCGGGCATATTCTCAACGTGATGAACGACCTCGAACGCAAGTCTCAAGGGCCGCGTCTTTACACTTTCCGCCGATGAACGATCCGTTTCGGCCTCTCCGGCGTGCATTCCGGGCGTGGCGCAACCGAAAGCGTCTGGAGCAGGAACAAATGCGTTACCGGAAATTGTTCCATGCGCGCGGGCTTTCAATTCCCGCTGAAGCCGATATTTTGGAAGCGATTCATCGGCGATTTCCTCGACAAGTCCCGCGGTCAAAGGGTAAGTTGCACATTCTTTCCATATATCACAACTACAATTGGGAAGGCCCGTCGCTCACGCCATCTTTGGCGGCCTTTGGGGATGTTCTTCATCTGGATTGGTGCGACTCCGCTCTTGCTGGCGGCAAACAACCGAACGATGCCGGTTGGATGGAGACGATGAACGAAGGGTTGTTGCGGACAGTGCGGGCATGGGCTGCAGAACGTCCTTTCGATGTGGTGTTCACCTATTTGTCCGGCGGGCATGTGACCCCCGATACCTTGAAGAAACTGCGCAGCCTGGGCGCGCCGATGGTCAATCTTGCCTTGAACGACAAGGAAACGTTTGTCGGCAAGATACGCAACGGTCAGGCGGCAGGAGCCAGAGACATCTGCAGTCATTTCGATTTGTGCTGGACGAGTACGATGGACGCCCTTGAAAAATACGTTGTTGAAGGCGCTACCCCGCTCTATCTTCCTGAAGGCGCGAATCCGGACCTTCACCTGCCCTACGATGAGGAAAAGATTTATGACGTTTCTTTTGTCGGGCAATGTTATGGAAATCGTCCAGAGATCATAGCCAAGCTGCGCGAAGCGGGAATACGCGTGGAAGCCTTCGGCCCCGGCTGGCCAAGCGGGCCGCTGACGATGGAGGAAATGGTGCGCACCTGGTCACGCAGCAAAATCAATCTCGGTTTCGGCGGGGTTCTTGGGCATAAAGAAACGTATTGCCTGAAGGGGCGTGATTTCGAGGTGCCTATGAGCGGAGGTCTTTATCTTACCGAGCATCATGCAGAATTGATTCCGTTCTACGATGTCGGCAGCGAGATTGTCACTTATACAGGTTTCGAGGATCTTCTCGAGAAAATCCGTTGGTTGTTGTCAGAACCTGGGCAGGCGGAAATAATCCGTCGTGCAGGGCGGGAGCGCGCTTTGCGGGAACATACCTGGGAGATGCGTTTTGACCGGGTGTTTCGAATGTTAGGCGCGCTGGCTTAATAATATTGGAGAAAAGATATGTCACAAAAAAAAGGATTCTTTCGATCACTCAAACGCCTGAATGATCGCCGCCGCCGTGCGCAACGTTATTGCGAGGCGATCCTCAGGGGAGAGTATCCCCTGCCCCCGCAGTCGGTAAAGCTGGCGGTGATCCGGCACAACGTTCCGAATCCACATCCCCGCGTGTTCGTTGAGACGGGTACTTACTACGGCGATACGGTAGCGGCGATCAAGGATATGTATGCGAGCGTGATTTCCATCGAGGTTGACGATGCACTCCACAAAAGGGCATGTGTACGGTTTGCGGCAGACAAAAATGTCCGTATTGCGCATGGAGATTGTGCAAGGGAATTGCCGGCGATACTCGAAACTCTGGATGAACCGGCAGTATTCTGGCTCGATGGACATTACAGCGGCGGCGAAACAGGCAAGGGTGAGATCGAAGACCCGATTCTGATTTCGCTGAACCAGATCGCGGCACACCCGGTCAGAGAGCATGTGATCTTCATTGACGATGCGCGAACCTTCGATGGTCGTGAGGGGCGACCTGACATTTCGGAAGTATTCAACTACATCAAAAAGATCGACAGCCGCTATGTCATTCGGGTGCAGAGCGACATTATCGTTGCCACAATCATTCCGCTCCCGATCCGAGCCTGATGCAATACGAAAATTTATATTCGCCTATTGCCTTGAATTCGGCTGAGGTATCCACAGAAAATAGCGCAAAAACAGTCAGTAAGGCTCATTTGTCAGGTGTGCTATTGCCCTCTGCAACCGTTCTTTTAAGTTTCTCTTTGGCGGCTGATAATCTGGAATTGTTGGCTCTGTTCCGGACTTCATGTCATAAGGTTTTTCAATTGGCCGCTTTTCAATTACAAGAATGCTATCGTAATAATGCAATGAGTGGACAGATTTAGTAAATTCCGTGACGCTCAACTTGTTTGGTTGAACAGAATGCCAAGCGTGTATGTAATCGATAAAGTTCTTGCTATATTCAATAAACGTTCCGCGCTTTTTATAGCCTCCGCGCCACCCCGGCCAGTAGGATGTGTGTATGTCTTCGCATAGATATACGCCGTTCTTGTCGATGCTGGGAAAAAGCTCTTCAAAGGTATAAATCTGCTGCCTCATGATATGGCCGCCATCATCAATAAGGATGTCTATTCGGGGTATCTTTTCTGTTAACGATTTCAGGAATCGCCTGTCTTCCTGATCGCCTATAATGATTTCAACCTGATCCTCCGCCAATACCTTGCAATGCGGGTTGATGTCTACACCATATATTTTGGCTTTAGGCCCAAAATATTCTTTCCACATCTGCAAAGAGCCGCCTTGGGAAATTCCAAATTCAACAACGTGAACATCCGTACCTCTATAACGTGAAAAGTGCCTGTCATATATCTCAAAATAGTGTTTCCACTTGTGAAGGACCCTTCCTTTATTTTCAGTGAAATATTTTTCCAAATCATTCATGATTAAATTCCTTAATTTTTTATTCTCGCACTAAGCTGAGAATTAATCTGGCTTGCGGATGAAGTTAATACAGACGTCCATTCGGCTCTTTTTTTCTCGAAGAAGAGATATTCTTCGGGAGAAAGTTGTGGCAACCCGAGAGCTTGACGTTTTTCTAAAAGTTTATCAAGTGTGATCAGCATGTCAGCAGCCAGGTTGTACGCGCGAAGTTTCCGATCGCGAATACGTTTGTGATGTTTAAACGGTGATAATAGTGCGCGGAGCAGATTCTTGAAGAGACGTTGTGGGTGATACCATTTTTTCTTCCTAAACGCATAGGGAGTTCCCTTTAGCACGAGGGCGATTGCGCCGCTTGCCATGTTCTGGTGGAGTCGGTAAAGGGAAAGGGGTTCGGATATATACCTGGGATGCCGGAGAAAAAAGGCAACAAGGCATATCCAGGAATCGTGCGCATGACTACGGATTGCCGGATTTGGAAAAATTAGCCGTTTCATTTCCGCCTCCAGTAAAATGAAATTTCCCGGAACGCTCCCCTTTCTTTCGAGCAGCCAATTTCGAGCCTTAACAGGGTCGTCGATAAATCCATTCCCTTCGGGGAGTACTAAATGCCCCGTCCGGGTTCCATCAGCCAACATGTATTCTGCATTACAAAAAGCCATTCCAGCACCAGGATTTGCCTCAAGTTCCGCGGCCAAACGCTCCAGTTTTTCAGGTAGCCAAATGTCATCCTGATCACTAAGCGCGATGAAATCCGTTTCACAAAGGGTGATTCCCTTCTCGAAATTCAGAATAAACCCAAGGTTTGTTACGTTTTGTATAAGGCGGATACGTTTGTCATCCTTTGCAAAACTTTGGGCGATAGCAACAGTACGGTCTTTTGAGCAGTCATCAAGAATCAATATTTGTTCCGGGGGGCGGGTTTGGGTGAGGATGCTTTCCAGTTGTTGGCGGAGATATTTTTCCCCGTTGTATGTGCAGAGAACTACGCCGATATTTTTTCGATTGGTTGACATATAGGTGAAGCTCCTAGAGCTGGCTACTGGGCCACTTTGGCGAGAACATAGAAATGTGAATGTTGCATATCGTTTCCATTCCAAGGACTAAGTGCATTCAAAACTTTGAATTTTCAACTTCTCGTAGTACTGCAACAACCAACAAACGACACAGGTTCATACCCCGCTCCATCTGGGCACCAAAAAACCCAGAGCTTTGTGAAATAGCGCGGAATAAATGGAAAGAATCCGGCATTTCGTTCAGTAAGGAGAGGCTTGATAAGTGTAAATATGTTGGCATTTCTATGCTTGCATGAGTGATAAACAGGAATATTCTTTTAAATTGCGCACTTCAGCGTGGCAACAAATGAGCCTGATCAGAGTTTAGCAGAATTTTTTCCGCCGCCATTACGACGGGGTCGGCCTGCATTTGTTCAAGACAGTGGCTCTGCCCGGTATTGTCGCATCCCATCATGTTGCACGGCAGGCAATCCATCTCGGGACTAACGACTATGTTATGTTCGTCGACGATACGCCATCCGCGCCAATCGGTGGGGCCATGGATCGTGACAGTTGGCGTTCCCAGTGCCGCAGCAATATGAGGGGCAGCACTATCAACGCCCAGCTGTAGCGAACTCATGGAAATTACCGCTGCAAGTTCGCCGAGTGTGGTTTTTCCCGCCAAATTGAAGGTGCGTCCTGTACGCCCTGCAATGATCTCCTGACAGGCGGAGGCCTCTTCCGATGAGCCAATCAGCACGGAGGGTATACGGTGTGCCTCCCATAGCCGGTCTATTACCTCTCCCCATTTCGCGTTGTTCCATTCCTTGTATTTCCAACGCGAAAAGGGATTGACCGACACGAATTTATTTCCGTGAGGAATCCCGGCTTCCTCAAGTAAGGCGCCAGCTGTCAGGCGGACATCCGGTGAGAGATATAGCTTCGGGATCGAATCTTCTGTATCGATGCCGAGTTCACGTACGACGCGCAATGATTGATCTGCCCCTGGATGAACGGGGGGTGGCGCAACCTTGAGGTCTTGAAGGATTTTTGTAAAAATGATTTTATGCCAAAACTGATTTTTGACCCCCTGACGACCGACCCGAACAGGCGCCCCGGTAAGAAACGAGAGTATCGCGCCCCGGTCGCCGGTTCGTAGGTCTATCACAAGGTCGTAACGTTTTTTCCGAAGGTGTCGCGAGAATGCGATACCCTCATGCAGGCGGCGGAACAACGATCCACGGATTCTTGCAGTCTCGACGAACTCGTAAAGATTTGGATCGGCGGTTAGCAGTGACCCATAAGGTTTGAAGACCATAATGGACACGCGTGCTTTAGGATAGGTTTCTTTGATAGCGCGAATCGTCGGCGTGGTCAGAACCACATCGCCAATATCACCTAGCTGGATAATAAGAATATTTGTGCAGCCGTGAAACGTGGGGCGACTACTCATCTAGTTGCAAAAAGATAGTAGCTTCCCGGTAAAAATGGAATGGTTTCTTTTATGATGAGCCAACCATTGCTTGCCAGCGATTCCTCCAATTCATTTTCATGCCAAGGTTGCCAGTGTTCGTTATATGCTAAGAGAAGGCTGGTTGCGCCAAACCAGTCGCAAGAAATAACCCACTCGTATGTAGCACGGGTGCTTTCACTCAAGGCCCAGGTGCTGAGGAATAACTCACCGCGCAGATTTGTCGGCGTGTCCGTGCGGAATAAAGGGTAGAGGTGGAATCTCGTATTTACTTTGGAGACACCGTCATTGAAAGCGATACGATCATTTCCAGCGGCAGTGCTTAAAAAAACGTACTGTATGTAGGAGAACAACAAAAGATCCACTATGGAATAGGTCTTACAAGTACCAAAATTATCAACAACACGCGCCATGTTTCCATACCCGCCGCCAAATTCAACAACACTTTGTATGGCTTTAATTTTTCTTCCCGTTCTTTGTTCGAACCGCATCAGGTGATGCAGGTGATGAGCGGAGTTAATCAAAGTAGATCGGCGAGATTTTCCGGAGAGGAATGCGGCGTTTAGGTTTTTGCTGATTATTTCCTCGGCCACATTCTTGTCGAAGGCATCTGAGATATTTTTCAGTTCCAGTTTGTGCGCTTTCCGGTTGGTAAAAACCATGGTGCTGTTGACAACCCCATTTGAAATAAAATTTTCATTCATTTGGTTGGCAAAATACGATTCCAGTGCCGCAATGTTCTGCGACCAGCTTTCATGAATCAGTTCAGGTGCAATTTTTAATTGCTGATGTTCTTTGAAATACTCCCGAGCTTCATTCAATGCCTTGCTAAATCGATTTGCAGAAGTTTCATGGGTGCAAAGATACTTGGCAGAAAAAAAATTATATCTGGTGAAAATCGAGCTTAATTGCGAAAAGATGTCCTTCATTTTTCCTCTAGCGGTTGAATTTCTGATTCTCAATCTTGTTACAAAACCCGTCGGAAATAATTAATTGTTTCCTTCAAGCCATCTTCCAATGAGACATGAGGAGTCCAGCCTAACTTGTCTTTGGCGAGTTTTATGTCAGGTTGCCGTTGTTTGGGATCGTCTTCGGGCAGAGGCATAAATACAAGTTTGGATTTGCTCGCAGTTAAACGTATCACCTTTTCCGCTAATTCAAGCATAGAAAATTCACTGGGATTCCCGAGGTTTATCGGTCCGGTGAAACCGGCTTCAGTTTTCATTATGCGGACAAAGCCCTCGATCAGATCATCCACATAACAAAAGCTGCGGGTCTGGCTGCCGTCGCCGTAAATGGTGATGTCATCGCCCTTCAATGCCTGAACAATGAAATTGCTGACGACCCTGCCATCATTGGGGTGCATTCTTGGGCCGTACGTGTTGAATATCCGCGCAACTTTGATATCCAGATTGTGTTGCCGGTAGTAATCGAAAAACAGGGTTTCGGCACAACGTTTTCCCTCGTCGTAGCAGGAACGCGGACCGATGGGGTTTACATTTCCCCAATAACCTTCCGGCTGCGGATGCACCACGGGGTCGCCGTATACTTCGGAGGTGGAGGCCTGAAAAATCCGCGCCTTGACTCGTTTTGCCAAGCCGAGCATGTTGATTGCTCCATGCACGCTGGTCTTGGTGGTCTGTACTGGATCGAATTGATAGTGCACGGGAGAGGCCGGACACGCCAAGTTGTAAATTTGATCAACTTCGACAAACAGCGGAAAGGTGACATCGTGGCGCATCAGTTCAAAATAAGCATTGCCAATCAAGTGTGCAATATTTGTTTTACTGCCGGTAAAAAAGTTATCAACACATAACACATCATTGCCATCCTTGATTAGCCGGTCACAAAGATGAGAACCCAGAAATCCGGCACCGCCGGTGACTAATATGCGCTTCATCGTACTGTCCTTAAAAATGATTCAAGTCGTTTTCCCTGTTTGCTAAGGAAATTTGCCTGATAAATATTTACGATGTTCAAAGAATTGCCCTAACCCGTCTATGCGGTAGCCGTGTTGGCAAATTGGATGCGGTGTAATTGTGCATATACTCCGTTTTTTTCCAGCAATTCACGGTGTGTGCCAATCTCGACTATCTCGCCCTTTTGCAGCACGACGATGCGATCCGCTTTTTCGATGGTTGACAAGCGGTGTGCGATGACCAACGAGGTGCGTCCTCGCATCAAGGTTTCCAATGCGGCCTGAACATGGCGTTCTGATTCGCTGTCAAGCGCGGAGGTGGCTTCGTCGAGAATGAGCAGGGGAGCATTTTTTAAGATAGCGCGTGCGATGGCGATGCGCTGGCGTTGGCCTCCCGAAAGTTTAACCCCACGTTCGCCAACCAGCGTGTTTAATCCAAGCGGCATCTCTCGTATGAATTCCATCGCATGAGCGGCTTGGGCGGCGGCGATGATTTCCCCCTCGGATACTTCGCGCATCTGGCCATAAGCGATATTGGCGGCGACCGTGTCGTTGAACAACACGACTTCTTGGCTCACCAGTGCAATATTGGCACGCAGGCTGGCCAGAGTGAGATCGGCGAGGTCGTGACCGTCCAGCGTGATACGTCCGTTACTGGGCAGATAGAAGCGCGGAACCAGATTGGCCATGGTGCTTTTCCCGCCGCCGGAGGCCCCTACCAGCGCGACGGCCTGCCCCGCCGGAATTTCTAGGCAGATGTCACGCAACGCCAACCGGTCATCCTGTTGGTAGGACAAGCTCACATGTTCGAACCCCAGGCGACCTTTGGCGCGTCCTATGGTTACTTTTCCGGTATCTATTTCACTGGGAGTATCCAGCAATTCAAACACACTTTCCGAGGCCGCCAGCCCGCGTTGCAAGAATTCACTCACGCCCGTCAGGCGTTTAATCGGAGCGGTCAGCATCAGCATGGCGGCAACAAAGGATAGAAACCCGCCCACCGTGGTTTCATCGCTGCGCGATTGTACGGTAGCGAGATAAACAATGATGGATAGCGCAATGGCGGCGATCATTTGCACGATGGGCACATTGGCCGCAGCTGCGATCGTCTGTTTCATGGTGTGGCGGCGCACCCAGTTGATTTGGTCGTTAAAGCGGGCGCTCTCATAGTGTTGTCCGCCAAACAGTTTGACTACTTTATGCGCGGCAACGCTCTCCTCGATCACCTGTGTGATATCGCCCATCGCGCGTTGAGAATCGCGGCTCGCATTACGCAAGCGAGCGTTGATGACTCTCAAAATCAGTGCAATGATAGGTAGCATCACCAAACTGAGCAGCGTGAGCTTCCAGTTGAGGTAGAACAACCACCCTAGCAGACCGACGATGATGATGGAGTCGCGTATTGAAACCGTCACAACGTTGGTGGCAGCAGCGGTTACTTGTGTCACGTCAAACGTCAGCTTTGAAATGAGGTTGCCAGTGGCGTGATCGTCGTAATAGCGCGTTGGTAAGGTGAGTAACTTGTGAAACATTTCATCGCGTAAATCCATGACAACTTTGTTGCCGACCCAACCGATGGCATAAGTGCCGACGAATGAAGCGACCCCACGCACGAAAAAAATCACTAAAATAAACAGCGGCGCAAGCCGCATCACGGTATCATCCTTGTGAATGAAAGTGCCATCCAGCATGGGTTTGAGCAATGCCGGCAGCAACGGTTCGGTTGCCGCTGTCACCACCATGGCAAGGATGGATATCGCAAAGGTGCGCCAATAAGGTTTGACGTAACCGAGAAGGCGTAAATAAAGCTGGGTGCTGGTAAGATTCATGGCGCGCACTTTAGCAGAAAACACCCTCTCCAGCAGCTACCGATGTCAGTTGAGGCAGATTTTGTCGTTACGCTACAATTACAAAAGCTGGGGTAGAGCGAAGTAATGATGTCACTCATGACGTTTTCCGGTATCGTTATGCGTGGAATATATTTTAGCTAATCATAACGATGAAAATTGACTCCCCCCCTAGATTCGGATTGATCCACGTGGTGCGCCGCTACGGCCCGGTAGGAGGTATGGAGCGCTACGTTTGGGAATTAACAAGTCAGCTCCAGCAGCTCGGTTATCCGGTTACCGTGATTTGCGAACGATGCCATGTCGAGAAACCCGAAGGCATCGCGGTGTATGAGCTCGGTGAGATTGCGCCGCGTCCGCGCTGGATATCGTTGCTGCGGTTCAGTAAGCGCGTCGCACGTTGGTTGGCTGACAACCCCCATCCTGATTGGCTGATTCACAGTCATGAACGATTGGACTCACATCACCTTACTACGTTTCATAGTCCGCCCTTTGCGACGATTTTTGAAAGGTCTTGGTGGCGTTTGATTTCGGTGCGTGTTGCGATGCAGTTGTTTCTGGAGCGTCGTGAATTAACTACCCCTCAGCACATCGTACCGAATTCGCAGTTCATCAAACAACAGTTGGTGCATTACTATCCTGAGTTCGCGCATAAGCTGACTGAGCCGATCATGCCGGGCGTGGCATCAAGTGCGTTGCGCGAGCCTCGAAGCGTTCCCGCCGATGGCGGCATCATCGGGTTCGTCGGCAAAGAGTGGCAGCGCAAGGGGCTGCCTTTGGCCGTCGCAATCGTTGCGGAATTGCGCCGCACACGCCCCAATTTGCAATTCTGGGTGCTGGGTCCTGCTGCTGCCGATGTGAAACATTTGTTCACTGGCTGGCAAGGAGGCTATCAATTGATGGGCTGGAGCAACCAGGCTCATTACGCCGAGTTTGATGTGTTGCTGCACCCCGCCAAAGCAGAACCTTATGGCATGGTCATTAGCGAAGCGATGGCGGCCAAAGTGCCCGTGGTGATTTCTGATGTGTGCGGCGCAGAGGTGCATGTGAAGCCAGATTCAGGTGCAGTGCTGCCGCTTTCTGCATCGCTCGGAACGTGGGTTCGCGCAGTTGAACAGCAATTGAGCCGTAGCGAAGCCGTGCCGCAATTCGAACGCGGTTGGCGCGATGTCGCCAAAGAATATGAGGCCATATATCGCGACATATTTGAGAATGATTTTAAATGAGCATTCGCGCACCGCGTTAAGCGATGGCCGTCCTGCCTGCCGCTATTTTTCTGAGCCAAAATTACCGTTGTCACAAAAGTACCTGACAAATACAGCAGTTCTATAGTTTAACGGTAGGATTCTGGTTGGCAGCTTGATTAAATAATCACCACGCATAAATTTGAATAGGCACGATCATTATGTTTAGTATCGTCATTCCCAGTTGGAACAACCTCGCATATTTGAAGCTCTGCGTGGAGAGCCTGAAGAAGCATTCCGGGTTCGAGCACGAGATATTGGTGCACCTGAACGATGGCTCAGATGGCTCGCTGGAGTGGGTCAAGTCGCAAGGTATCAAATACACGCAGTCAACCAAGAATGTCGGAGTTTGCTTATCGGTGAACCATTTGGTGGCGCAGGCCAAGCATGACTGGGTGTTGTATATGAACGACGACATGGTGGCCGCACCCGGATGGGACGCGGCATTTGTCGATGCAATCGAATCGGTAGATACCGATCTCGCATTGTTCTTCGGCACCTTGATTCAGCCGGAGAACGGTGGCAACGACATCATCATCAAACAAAATTTCGGCGAATCACCTGCCGCGTTTGATGAAGTGAAATTCTTGCAGCATTATTTGGAAGATAGCCGGGGAGACAAGGAGGGCGTGGCCGCGCAGCCAACCTTGGCGCATAAAAAATGGTGGAGCATGGTCGGCGGATACAGTCTGGAGTTTTCGCCTGGCATGAGCAGCGATGACGACCTGTTGATGAAATTCTGTGTGGCCGGATGTCGAAATTTCCGTATCGTCGGTGCGAGCCGCTTCTACCATTTCGGCTGCAAAAGCACCGGACGCATCAAACATAATCTGGGTGGACGCATCTTCGTGATGAAGTGGGGTATCACCCAAATCGAATTTCATCGGCTCTATATGCCTACACTCAGAAATCCTGATCGCGGTAATACCGCAGCTAACCCCCACAACTGCGTGCGTGCATCCTGGTTGGGTAAATTGCGCCGCGTGGGTTATGCGCTACGATATAGCTACCCGCTGGAAGACATCGAGGCCTGGGATCCCATGCCGGGAAAAGGGAAGTGGAGTAAGGGCAACTAAGCGGTGTTGTTGCGGTGGCGCTGGTTGTAGGGTTCTGAAGATCGACGATGTGAAAAAATCGATGGTTTTTATCGGCACGGCACAAGATTCTGATACGCTACTTTTCAGATAAACACGGCGGAGAAACGCGATGGCGATTTATGCGGTGGGCGACGTTCAAGGATGTCATGCCGAGTTGGTGCAGTTGCTCGATCAAATTGAATTTGATCCGGCGGCAGATCAGCTGTGGCTGGTCGGAGATCTGGTGAATCGCGGGCCGGATTCTCTTGCGGTGCTACGCTTGGTCAAATCGCTGGGCGACAGCGCGATAACCGTGCTGGGCAACCACGACCTGCATTTGCTCGCCGTTTCGGAAGGTGCAGCGGAACTGAACCGCAACGACACGCTCGATGAGATTCTCAATGCGCCAGATCGCGACGAACTGTTGCATTGGCTGCGCAACCAGCGCCTGCTGCATGCGCAAGACGGATATGTTCTCGTCCATGCCGGCCTGCTGCCGCAATGGAATGTGGCACAGGCAAAGAGCCTCGCGCGTGAAGTCGAAGCGGCGTTACGCGGCGATGATTATGCCGCCTTCCTTGCGCACATGTACGGCAACGCCCCTCATCACTGGGACGATGGCCTTTCCGGCAACAAACGTCTGCGCGTGATCGTCAACGCCCTCACCCGGCTGCGCATCTGCACCAAAGTGGGCGAGATGGAATTCAAATTCAAAAGTGAAGTGCAGAATATCCCCGCAGGCTATCTGCCGTGGTTCGACGTGCCCAAACGCGCCAGCCGCGACGCCACCGTAATCTTCGGCCACTGGTCTGCGCTCGGCTTGCTGCTCAATAAAAAAGTGATTGCGCTGGATACGGGCTGTCTGTGGGGTGGTCCGATGAGCGCGATCCGGCTCGAAGACCGGAAGCTATTTCAGGTGAGTTGCAATAATCCGGTGGCAAAGCATTGGTAGGCGCGTCTCTTCGATCAAGAACCTCTGCTAGGCATTGAGCCTGTACAACAACTCGCGAATTTTCAGCGGGTCATCGGCGCGCAATATCTTCTGGGTAATGATCGCGATTTCCGGCAGGCTGGTGGTGAGCACACGCTGTTTGATGTTGGGCACTTGCGCCGAGAACATCGAAAACTGACGTAAGCCAAAACCCAGCAACAGGCGAGTATAAGCCAGCTCACCGGCCATTTCACCGCACACGGAAATCGGTACGCCAAGTTTGTTGGAGGTGCCTATGATTTGCGATAGCAAGTGCAGCACGGCGGGATGCAGTGGGTCGTAAAGATGCGCGACTTCCTCATCGGTGCGGTCAATCGCCAGCGTGTATTGGATCAAGTCATTGGTGCCGATGGACAGAAAGTCCAACCTCCTGGCGAACACATTGAGCGCCAGAGCTGCGGCGGGTATTTCGATCATGCCGCCGATTTTCACCTCGCGGTCATACGGGATGCCTTCATCATCCAAGCTTTGTTTGGTCGCGGCGATGAACTGCAAAGTCTGGTTGAGTTCAGAGACGCTGGACAGCATCGGTATCAGAATCTTGACGTTGCCATAATGCGTGGCACGCAGCAGCGCACGTAACTGGGTGCGAAATAATTGCGGCTCGGCCAGACAAAAACGAATCGCGCGCAACCCCAACGCCGGATTATTGGCGACGCGTTTGGTCCCATTCAGTTGCTTGTCGCCGCCCAGATCGAAGGTGCGTATCGTGACGGGTTGACCTTCCATGCCGGCTGCCGCCGCGCGATAGGCTTCGAACTGTTCTTCCTCATCCGGCAAATGGTCACGGTTCAGATACAGGAATTCGCTGCGAAATAAACCGACGCCGGTTGCGCCATTTTCTTTCACATCGGCGATGTCCCCAGGCTTTTCGATGTTGGCATGCAACTCGATGATCGTGCCATCCAGCGTATTGGCGCGCGCGGTGCGCAGGCGCTTGAGTTTCTTGCGCTCCAGCTCCCATGAACTTTGGCGCAGTTTGTATTCGGCGAGTATCAGCTTGTCTGGATTGACGATCAGCACGCCCTGCTCACCGTCCAGGATCAGCAGATCGTCTTCACGAATCAGTTCGCGGGCATGATGCAGACCCACCACGCACGGCGTGTTCAGGCTACGCGCGACGATAGCAGTATGAGATGTCGCGCCGCCCACATCGGTAATGAATGCGGCATATTGGTGCGGCTTGAACTGGATCAGATCGGCGGGGCTCAGATCATGCGCCACCAGAATCGTCTCGACATCGTGACGCGCCGGTGGCGGCTGGTGGCCGGGTTGCCCGAGCAATTGCTTGAGCAAGCGTTCGGCTACCTGGGTCACATCGGTCTGGCGCTCGCGCAAATAGGCGTCTTCAAACTCGTTGAACTGCGCAACCAGCGTCTCAGTCTGCGTCTTGAGCGCCCATTCGGCATTGCAATATTCGCTGGCGATCATTTCGCGCGGCGCGACGCTCAGCAGCGGATCGTCCAGTATCATCTGATGCAATTCGAGGAAGGCATCAAACTCGGCGGCGGCATGGCTCGGACGATTGCTGCGCAGATTCGCAAACTCTTCACGCGTGGATCGCAACGCGGCATCAAAACGCGCGATCTCTTCATCGAGAAATTGTTTGGGCAGCACGTAATGCGCCACCTCCAGCGAGGTATGCGAAATCAGATGCGCACGGCCGATGGCGATGCCGCTGGAGACCGCAATTCCGTGTATTGTGAAGCTCATTCACCCTCTCCGAAATAGTCGTTGATCAGGTTTAACAATGTTTGCATCGCCTCGGCCTCATCTTCGCCCTGGGTCTCGATGTTGATCGTCGTGCCTTTTGCTGCCGCCAGCATCATCACGCCCATGATGCTTTTGGCGTTCACGCGGCGATTGTTGCGCGACAGCATCACCTCGCATTTGAATCGGGAAGCGAGTTGCGTAAGCTTGGCCGAGGCACGCGCATGCAGGCCGAGCTTATTGATGATGAGCACGTCTTGTTGCAGCATCTTAGCCTTCCATCTGAACGATACATTCTTGACCGCCTTCGATGGCAATCCTTGCCAGTTCCGGCATGGTCCTGTCGGGGCTGCATATCACGCGCAGCAGCATCGGCAGATTCAATCCCGCTACGCCAATTACGCGTTCGGCATGACACAGCTGCCGTCCGATATTGCTGGGCGTGGCACCATATACATCCGCCAGGATCAGCACGCCGCTGCCTGTGTCGAGTTGTTTGATGAGTGCCTCTCCTTCGACCAGTTTTCGTTGCCGATCGTCACCGGCCCACACCGATAACACTTTAAGATTGGGTGGCACTTCGCCCAGCACATGTTTGACGCAATCCACAAAGCTCTCGCCCAGCCCGTTATGAGTCACCAATAAAATTCCGGCCACAAATCACTCCTACTTAAATTAAACCCATCAAATATGCCACCACTAACGCCACGCCCGGTAAAACGATCCAGCCATAACGAGCAAGCCAGCGCAGTGCGTTTGCTTTTTCGGTATCCGCTTGTTGTTCCCTGTCGACGATCGCGCTGATCTTGCACAATGCGTTGATCATCATTGCGCGCCGTACTTTTTTTTCGACTATTTCCCTCTCGGGATGATTCACGGCTCGACCTCAGCATGAATGTTCTTGTCGGTGAATTCTAGCCGTTTCTGCAACCCGGCTGTGAGATGGATATTACCTTGTCCATCGACCAGCATCGCATCAAGCAGACCCATCTGCGTGGCAGCAGCGCGCCAGCCATGCGCCCCTGCGATAAATAATGGCTTGGAAGCCGCATCAGACAACACTCCGGCGCGTGCGCCGTGGGTCAGGATTGTCACCGCCTGCACGCCCTGCATCGGATAACCGCTGTGCGGATTGATCAGATGACAGTAACGCACACTGCCCAGCATGAAGTAACGCTGATAATCGCCGGACGTTCCGATGGCATCGCCGTCATGCAGATCCAGCGTCGCCAGTGCGCCGGATTTGCGCGGGTGCTGAATACCGACACGCCACGGACGATCGCCGTGTTGGCCCAAGGCCAGAACATTGCCGCCGATGTTGATCAGCGCATTGTGAATGCCCTGCTTGTGCAACAACCAGGCGGCGCGATCAAGTGCGTAGCCTTTGGCGTAACCGCCCAGATCAAGTTGCACGGATTTATTTTTACTCTGCGCACGGCCTTGCACGATCGAGATGTCGCTCATCTGTGGGTTGGCCGCAACCCATTGCGCGACCCGCTTTTCATCCGGTTGCACCGGCTTGAATTCATCGGCGTGAAAGCCCCACAGCTGCACCAGCCCGCCGATAGCCGGATTGAATAAGCTTTGCGATTGCTCAGACAGCTGCGTGGCATCTTGCAAAAGTGTGACGAGTTCCGCCGAAATCGCCTTGCTCTCACCCTTGGCGAACGCCGCGTTCAAATCGCTCAGCTCACTGGGTTGCCACGCATGCAGCATGACGTGTAAACGCTGAAATTCTTGCATCACCTCGCTCACGGCCTGTTTGGCGCGAGTCTCGTCTTCTCCGTAGATGCTGATGTCCACCAGCGTGCCAAACACGTAGCCCTGCTCCTGATATAGAGGCTCCTTGCCGCAACCGGTGAGTAGCAGAACGGCAACCATAGCGAACAGACGAATCGGTGTAGTCATCTATGGATTTTCAGGAGAATTTTCTGCCGCTTCGATTTCAAGCGAAGCCGCCAGCAACGCCAACCGCGCCACCACACCGTATGCGTAGAAACGGTTGGGCGTATCGTCCGGTTCACAATCGGGATTGGGCAGCGTGCAGCAGGCCTCGAACGCCAAGGGCTCGAAGGACATCCCCGGCGCATTGAGATTCTCGTCCACACCGCGTCCGGTATGCACGCGATAAAAACCGCCGACCACGTAGTGATCAATCATGTAGATCACCGGCTCAGCCACAGCCTCGTTGATGTGCTCGAAGGTGTAAACACCCTCCTGCACCAGCACGTCATGCACCTGCAAACCTTCTTTCACCACCGCCATCTTGTTGCGCTGTTTGCGATTCAGGCCGATGATCTCGCTGGCATCCTTGATGGTCATGATGCCCATACCATAGGTTCCCGCATCGGCTTTGACGATGACGAACGGGTCATGCTTCACGCCATACTCGGCATACTTGACGCGCATTTTTTGCAGCACGTCATCCACCTGCGCGGCGAGGCATTCCTCGCCGACACGTTCCTGAAAGTTGACCTGGTTGCACGTCGCAAAATACGGATTGATCAGCCACGGGTCGATGTCGAGCAGTTTGGCAAAATCTCCCGCGACACGATCATAAGCGGCGAAATGCTGCGACTTGCGCCGCATGTACCAGCCGGCGGAAAGGGGTGGGAAAACCGCCTGCTCGAGATTTTTCAATATGTCAGGCACACCGGCTGACAAGTCATTGTTGAGCAGCACAACGCACGGATCGAAGTCGGCCAGACCCAACCGGTTGGCACGCCGCACCAGCGGTTCCAGCGTTAACGTGCCGCCGTTGGGTAATTGAATCTGCGTGGCTGTAATGATTTCCGGCAACAGGCTGCCGACCCTCACCCGCATCCCGGCTTGCTTGAGGATGGTTACGATTTGCGCGACGTTTTGCAGATAAAATAAATTGCGCGTGTGGTTTTCCGGTATCAGCAACACACCGCGCGCATCCGGGCAGATTTTCTCTACCGCGCTCTGCATTGCCTGCACGCACAGCGGCAGAAAATCGGGATTGAGATTATTGAAGCCGCCGGGAAATAGATTGGTGTCCACGGGAGCTAACTTGAAGCCGCTGTTGCGCAAATCCACTGAGGCGTAAAACGGCACGTCGTGCTCCAGCCACTGCGTGCGCAACCAATGCTCGATGACTGGCATGGAATCCAGGAAGCGCCGCTCAAGATCAAGCAACGGGCCGGTCAGTGCGGTGGTGAGGTGGGGGACCATAATGTTCTGCGAATAAGTGACACGCGCATTCTAGCCGATAGCCGCAGCCCCCGGATAAATCCTAAACCTTATATGCATGCTGGGTACTCTGGACTATGTACTAGCTATCACCCGAACTGGCGAGCCGGAAAGCCGACCGCTTCCCGCTCATGCGAAATCCAGAACGAAAAAACCGACTTGCGTCGGCTTTTGTGAAGATTGCAACCTGTTACTTGTCCAGCGCCAAAATAAATTCAACCAACTGTTTGATGACATCCTGTTTCTTGCCGGATGGATCGAGAGCTGGCATGGGCGCATTACCCCACACACCGCTACCACCCTTGGATACTTTAGTAATGAGCTTGGCTTCAGCTCCGGCATCACCTTTGTACTTTTTAGAAACGTCCATCCAAGCTGGGCCAATCAACTTTTTGTCAACGGAGTGACAAGTGGTGCAGGCGTTCTTCTTGGCCAAATCCGGCATGTCGGTTGCCATTGCACTTCCAGCTACTATCAATCCTGCTGCTGCTATGCTTACGAAAATAGATTTCATGATTTCTCCGTTGGGTTATTTAAAGCTACGTTCAAATTCCCTCCCCTGTTCAGAATTCTATACCTCTCTGGTTTCAATCACAATGTGCCGCAGCGGAAAAGAACCGCTCCAGAACACTAGTCGCCAGCTCACCCGGCAACCCGTCTTTAAGAGGATTTGCCTGCCTTACGAAGATCGTAAGCCTACTTTGGTAACAATTTTGAGCCTCCTGTTCCTGTCTCAAGTTCGGCTTTCTGCCTTCCCGCTCTGGCCGGGGGGTGTCGATATGCCGGGTAATAATGCCGGGTGGTGTTAAAATCGCGCTCCAAAATTTTCAGAAATCGATTTTTACATGCTTTCCACCGCTAACATCACCATGCAGTTCGGGGCGAAACCCCTGTTTGAAAATGTCTCCGTCAAGTTCGGCGACGGCAACCGCTACGGCCTGATCGGCGCGAACGGCTGCGGCAAATCCACCTTCATGAAAATCTTGGGTGGCGATTTGGAGCAGACCGGCGGCACGGTGATGATCGACAAGAATGAGCGTCTGGGCAAGTTGCGCCAGGACCAGTTCGCCTACGAAGAGAATCGTGTGCTGGATGTGGTGATGATGGGTCATGCCGAGATGTGGGCGGCGATGTCGGAGCGCGATGCGATTTACGCCAACCCGGATGCGTCTGAGGAAGACTACATGCGAGCCGCTGATCTGGAAGCCGAGTTCGCCGAATTCGACGGTTACACTGCCGAACCGCGTGCCGGTGAATTGTTGCTGGGACTGGGCATCGCAATCGAGTTGCATCAGGGGCCGATGAGTGCGGTCGCACCCGGTTTCAAGTTGCGCGTGCTGCTGGCGCAAGCGCTGTTCTCCAACCCGGACATCCTGCTGCTCGACGAGCCGACCAACAACCTGGACATCAACACGATCCGCTGGCTGGAAAACATCCTGAACGCGCGCACTTGCACGATGGTGATCATCTCGCATGACCGCCACTTCTTGAATAGCGTGTGCACCCACATGTCAGATCTGGACTACGGCAAGATCACCACTTACCCCGGTACGTATGACGAATACATGATGGCCGCCACGCAGGCGCGCGAGCAGCAATCGTCGGACAACACCAAGGCCAAGGAAAAAGTCGCCGAGCTGAAAGCCTTCGTCGCGCGTTTCTCGGCCAACGCGTCCAAGGCCAAACAGGCCACTTCGCGCGCACGTCAGATCGACAAGATCAAGATCGAAGACATCAAGCCGTCCAGCCGCCAGTATCCGTTCATCCGCTTCGAATACGACGAGCGCGAAAAACTGCATCGCGTCGCGGTGGAAGTGCAGCACGTGGCCAAGGGCTTCGACAAGGTGCTTTTTTCCAACGTGAATTTCCGCATCGATGCGGGCGAAAAAGTCGCGATCATCGGCCCGAACGGTATCGGCAAGACCACGCTGCTGCGCTGTCTGGTGGGCGATCTGCAGCCCGACACCGGCAGCATCAAATGGACCGACAAGGCCAAGATCGGCTATTACGCGCAAGACCATACCGCCGATTTTGCCGAGGATAAAATCATGACCGACTGGATGACTTATTGGCGCGGACCTTCCGACGACGATCAAGCTGTGCGCGCCACGCTGGGCCGTTTGCTGTTCTCCGGCGACGATGCCAAGAAACGCGTGAAAGTGCTGTCCGGCGGCGAGAAGGGGCGCATGCTGTTCGGCAAGCTGATGATGCAAAAGAATAACGTGCTGCTGATGGACGAGCCGACCAACCACATGGACATGGAATCCATCGAGTCGCTCAACACCGCGCTGCTGGAATTCAAGGGCACGCTGTTGTTCGTCAGCCATGACCGCGAGTTCGTCTCGTCGCTGGCGACGCGCATCATCGAGATCACCGCCAAGGGAATTTCAGATTACCACGGCACGTATGAAGAGTATTTGCGCGATCAAGGGATGGCGCTTTAATCCAGAAAATCCATTAGCCTGTAGGAGTTCGATTTATCGAGCGATTGTTGACCATGATCGTGCAATACCCACAGGGTACAAGAACCTCTTCTAGGTAAATTGTGCTCCTACTAGAGCTTGGGGTTCTAACGAATTATCTGGGTTTAATAGGAAGATGCCACACTCATCGTTCCTACACCGCACCGCCACTCGCAACGCAGAGCGTGGGAACGATAAAATTTACAAGCTAGGCTGACATGACTCACCACTGCGCCACCATTCCCGATGCAGCCATCGATACCGCCGAAAAGCATGTGCGCGATATTCTGACGCTGGCCATCGAACACACGCCTGCGCATTCCGCCATCGTGGTCTGGGATGCGCAATGCGATCTGGCGCTTGCGCTCACAGAGGCATACCGGCGTTGCCTGCCCGATGCGACCTTTATCGACTTCAATAGCGTTGCGCCGGAGACGGTGCGCGCCGCTTTTGAACGGCTTGCACCCGGCGATCTGGTGGTGCTGATCCAATCCACCAGCTTCAGGCTGGACGCGTTTCGGATACGCGTCGAACTCTTCAAGCGCTCGCTCAAGGTGATCGAACACCCGCACCTGTCGCGCATGCCGGGTGCGGAGGCACTGCTTTACATCGATGCGCTGGCTTATGATCCGGCCTATTGTCGTGGCGTGGGCAATGCGTTGAAAACCCGCTTCGATAACGCGAAAGTCGGCATCATCGACTCCGGCGGAGAGCAGCTGGTATTTTCCTCCGGTTTCGAACCCGCCCGGCTCAATGTCGGCGATTACCGCAATATGCAAAATGTTGGCGGCCAGTTTCCGATCGGCGAAGTGTTCACGGAATCCAAAGATCTGGAGGCGGTGAATGGCCGCGTGCGCATTTCAATTTTTGGCGATACTGCATTTGCAGTCAACAAGCCCGCCCATCCCATCACGTTGGTAGTCAGCAAAGGGCGCGTCACCGAAGCCATCGATTCCACGCCCGAGTTTGACCGGGTGCTGGCCAACATCCGTGCCGACGAAGGCGAAATCTGGGTGCGCGAAGTGGGCTTGGGGCTGAACCGGGTATTCACGCAGGAAATAACCGTCAGCGACATTGGCACCTATGAGCGCATGTGCGGCGTGCATTTGTCGCTAGGTTGCAAACACGGCAGCTACAACAAGCCGCAAATCAAAAAGTCTGCGGCAAGACATCATGTCGATGTTTTTGCGAGCACCGAATCTTTCACGCTCGACAACGAGGTGATCTACCGTGACGGGGCCTGGCAAGTTGAATACTGATAGCCCGGCCATAACTTGCGCCTCGTGCAAAGCCTGCTGCTGCCGGTTAGAAGTGATGCTGATGGGTGACGATGACATTCCGTTCGAAATGACGAAACAGGATCGCTGGGGCGGCTGGGTCATGGCGCGTCTGGCCGATGGCTGGTGCAAGGCCTTGGACAGACACACGATGCTGTGCACGATTTACGAACGCCGCCCGGCAATCTGCCGCGACTATCAGGCGGGCGACAGCGACTGTATCGGGGAACGGCTTCAACTCAGTGCAAATTGAATTGCAAGATGTATCAGGCGATGCAGGCTACGATTTATGCGCGCCATGTTTTTTTAAATCGAACTTTCGCTTCCGACACACTGCTGACCGTGGCGAGTGTCCGCTATCTGGCAAGCAATTTGGCGGGACTCATTTCTCCAACCGACACAAACCCATCATTGAATTTTCCACAAAGTGGTCGATCAACGTAAGACTGATGGACTGGCTTAGTTGAAAACAAGATTAATCGCGCCGATACAGCTGGAATTTGTTTCTGCCGCTTTATTTTGCCTTAATCATCAATTCGCATTCATGTTTCTGCTTTAAACTGAGTGACATCCTCGATCGTGATGCGAATACATTCACTTTCTGGAACGAAGTAAATGTGATTCTCATAGCTGGCTTAACCGATGGTGACTTCGCGCACAATCTCCGTCTGATTACCTCGCTGCAAATCGGTGAAAATATCTCCAAGCCCGATGCGCAGGGGGTGTTGGCCATGAGCATATCCGGCTTCTTTGGGCAGACCATGATCCTTGGCCCAGCAGCGATTTCCATCGGGAATGAAACCGACATGACGCGGGATGTTGTTTTTCGTCATTGGAAACCTTATTCAAAATTGATGTGTGACCACACGAGACGAACGGTAATAAATTTACTTTCTCTGACATCTTGCATGTTATTTGATAAAACCGAATGCAAATCAGGCATTGCTCTGACTTGAACTCCCCGCTGTCTGAAATTTGCTCAATCCCTTTGGCAACGGAAAGGCAACATGTTCTTCTACGCCTTCCAGTGTTCGCACGCTTTTCGCG
>JADGRL010000058.1 GCA_017880865.1 Gallionella sp. | reverse complement strand
CAGTTTGAGTGAAAGAAAAAATGGGCTGAGAAATTCCGGCAAAAAATCGTAATGCGGAACAACTGGCGTGAAAAAAATGCGATTTATAGAGGTGCCCTAATGTGAATAACGGGGTGTCTGATTACAATACTAGCGTGTATTCATTGGCCGCAGTATTTAGGTTTTAATCAAAGCGCAGCCCCTTCTCTTACGTTGAAGGGCCGTTTTTAGGAAGTGGATTTGGATGGTCGACATGCAACAACGTGTCGATAGGGTGAATTTATCCCACTGAATTGCTTGCCGGATTGCAGACTTTCGCCAAGGACAGCAGCCAAGAGATTCTATTCGTGAGCGTCTTCAAATTTGGACATTCAGCATCATGAAAGCGGTCATCGGAACTTTACGTTTAGGCCAATTATTCAGGTTACTAGATAGCGGTCAGTTGCACATAGCTTAATTGTTTGCCGTGACATTCGCGGCCTGTTCAATTTCAGCGTACGATGGCCATCGTTTGAACACCCCACACATGGCTGTGCCGAAAGAAGGTGAGCATAATGGAACGCCCCGACGCGCTATTCTGGAACCTGCCCATTGAATCCCTGCAATCACAATTGGAGGCGACACCGGCCGGGCTAAGCCAACAGGAAGCGCGTACGCGAACCGTTCAATTCGGTCCCAACACGCTGCGCGATCATGGTGAACGGCCGCTGCTGATCCAGTACCTGAGCCACTTCAAAAATCCGCTGGTGTTGGTTCTGCTGGCGGCAAGCGCGGTGTCCGCGCTGACCGGCGAGATCACCGGATTCGTGATTATCTGGGCTATCGTGCTGATGAGTGTGACGCTGGATTTCTTTCAGGAATACCGGGCCGGTCGCGCAGCAGAACAGTTGAAGAAGGCTGTAGCGGTACGAGCCACTGTGTTGCGTGATGGACATTCACAGGACATCCCGATTGCGGATCTGGTGCCGGGCGACGTGGTGCTGCTGTCTGCGGGCGATCTGATCCCTGCCGATTGCCGCTTGCTCGAGGCTAAAGACTTCTTCATCAACCAGGCGTTGCTGACGGGCGAATCCTATCCGGTTGAGAAATATGCCCGCGAATTATCAGCACCGGCGGAAGACCTCAGCCAGGCCGAGAACACCGTGTTCATGGGCACTTCTGTCATCAGCGGGATGGCCCGTGCCATGGTGTGCCGTACCGGAGCGGACACGGCGGTGGGCGACATAGCGGATTCGTTGCAGGTCAAGGCACCGCCTACTGCTTTCGAGCTGGGCATCCAGAGCTTCGGTATGCTGATCATGCGCCTGACGATCTTGCTGGTGCTGTTCGTGTTCCTGATTAACGCGTTCTTTCACCGGCCTTTCCTCGAGTCGTTCCTGTTCGCGATCGCGCTGGCCGTCGGCCTCACGCCGGAACTGTTGCCGATGGTGATCACGGTGACGCTGTCGCGCGGTGCGCTGCGCATGGCGAAGAAGCAGGTGATCGTCAAGCGCCTCGCCGCGATCCACAATCTGGGCAGCATGGATGTGCTGTGCACCGACAAGACCGGCACGCTCACCGAAGGGCGCATCAAGCTCGAACGTCACCTCGACGCGCAAGGCAATGACAGCGCGCAGGTGTTGCAGCTGGCCTACCTCAACAGCTTTTTCGAGACGGGGTTGAAGAGTCCGCTGGATGACGCGATACTCGAGCACAAGGAAATTGACGCAAGCAGCTGGCGCAAGATCGACGAGGTACCGTTCGACTTCGAACGACGGCGTGTTTCGGTGTTGGTCGATCAGGGCGAGAAACGGCTGCTCGTGGTCAAGGGCTCGCCCGAGGATATCCTCAAACTGTCCACGCAATATGCAGTCGGCGAAGCGCAAGGCTTTCAGCCGCTGGACAAGCAGGCGCTGGCCTCCATCCAGGCCTTGCACGATAGCCTCGAGCGGGAAGGATTCAAAGTGCTCGGCATCGCCTGGCGGACGGTGACGCTGGACCATCCGCATGCTGTCGTCAATGATGAAACCGAACTGATTTTCGCCGGCTTCGCCGCCTTTCTCGATCCGCCCAAGGCAAGCGCGTCGCATGCGCTCAAGGCGCTGGCCGCGGACGGGGTAGATGTCAAGATTGTCACTGGCGACAGCGAACTGGTTACCCGCTATGTGTGTGATCAACTGGGTATGCCGGTCACCGGCGTGCTGACCGGAAGCGAGATTCAGCAGATGGACGATGTCGCGCTGGCGGTGCGGGTGAGAGAGGCCAACCTGTTGTGTCGTGTCACGCCGTCGCAGAAGAACCGTGTCATCCTGTCGCTGAAAGCGCAGGGGCACACTGTCGGTTATCTAGGCGACGGCATCAACGATGCGCCTTCACTGCATTCGGCTGATGTCGGCATCTCGGTGGACAGCGCCGTTGACGTGGCCAAAGCGGCGGCCGACATGATCATGTTGCGACAGGATCTGAACGTGCTGCACGCAGGCGTAATGGAAGGGCGCCGCACCTTCGTCAATATCATGAAATACATCATGATGGGGACCAGTTCCAATTTCGGAAACATGTTCAGCATGGCAGGTGCGACTCTGTTCCTCCCCTTCCTGCCGATGCTGCCGTCACAGATACTGCTCAATAACCTGCTGTATGATGTCTCGGAACTTCCGATCCCTATGGATAACGTGGACAACTCTTATCTGACCCACCCCAGACATTGGGACACCGCCTTCATTCGCAACTTCATGTGGGTGGTCGGGCCGGTCAGCTCGGTTTTCGATTTCCTGATGTTCTTCATCCTGCTGAAAGTCTTCAGCGCAGGTGAGGCACTGTTTCACACCGGCTGGTTCATCGAATCCATCGCCACCCAGGTGCTGGTGATCTTCGTCATCCGCACCCGCGGCAACCCGTTCAAAAGCCGACCGAACATTGCACTGACCATCACTTCACTGACGGTGGTTCTGCTGGCAGTGGCACTGCCGTTCACACCATTTGCGGCGAGCCTCGGCTTCGTTGCTCCGCCGCCACTGTTCTTCCTGATCCTGCTGGCAATGGTGCTTGGCTATCTCGTGACAGTGGAATTCGTGAAGCGATATTTTTACCGGCATTTCATGGTGAAGTAAGACCACAGCGACCGGACTTCAAACCTCGTCTGCTTTCCGAACCAGCCAGCTTCCGGAGTGTGTCGAAAGCCATAGGTCACAAAGTTCCACTTTTCCGTAGCGAATACTTCCAAACAAATGGATTTGTGTGCGATCCAAGCCTCATATCAGATGTGCATCGAGCGTCTTCCATGTTTCATCCGCAGACCTTAGCGCATCGGCATCGCCGTTGTTGGTGAATGTCACGGCGGCCTCCTGAGCGCGTAGCGGCTCCTGAACTGCCTGCAATTTTTTCATTACCAAAATGTCGGCTTCAGAGGCATCGTTGCCGCGACGGCTGCGTAGTGACAGCCGCGCCGCCAGCACGGTCACGTCGGTTTGCAAGTTGGCGATCACGAAAGGTACGGCCATCTCTTGCGCCAGCGCGCGAAAACTTTCGCGTTCGGCATGGCGCAGGAAAGCGGCATCGACGATGACCGAAAACCCTGCGGCAAGCACACCGCGCGCCAGTTCATGCAGGCGCGCGTAGGTGCGGCGTGTCGCATCCTCGCTGTAAATATCCGCATCGTTTTTTAATTTTCTGTCAGCCAGCGCCGCCAGGCCGAACAGCCGTTTGCGCTCGACGTCCGAGCGTATGCGTATCGCACCGAGCCTCTCCAGCGCGAGCTGCGCGAAAGTGCTCTTGCCGCAACCGGGCAGCCCGTGGGTAATGATCAGTGCTGCACGATGATGTGTCAGGCAGTCATCGGCCAAGGCCAGATAACTGCGGCAGGACTTCAATTCCTTTTTTATATTTGCAGCGCCGCGCTGGCTGGCGTGTATCGCGGCGATCTTGGCGCGCACCATCGCGCGGTAGCCGAGATAGAAACGTAACACGCCGCACCCCTGATAATCGCCGGTATGTTCCAGATAGGCATTGAGCAGGCGCCAAGCCAGTTGCGGTTGGCCAGCTTGTAGCAGATCCATCACCGTGAAACTGATCTCGCTGATCACGTCGATCCAGCGCAGTGCGGTGCTGAACTCGATGCAGTCGAACGGTGTCGGTATGTCGTCAAGCACCACGATGTTGCCCAGATGCAGGTCGCCGTGGCACTCGCGCACCCAGCCTTGCGCCGCGCGTTGCCGGAACAACGGTTCGCAGGCGGCGAACTTGCGTGCGCTGGCCTCGTGCACTGCTTCCAGCAGGTTCAGGTCATCGGGCGCACGGAGCAGTTGCGGCAAGTGTGAGAAGTTATGCAACGCTGCTTTTTCTATTTCAGAAATCGCGCAAAAAGTCGAACCCGCTTCGGCTGGCGGCAGCGCGGTATGAAAATCGGCGATGATTGAAGCCAGTTTGTCGATATGTGCAGGGGTGATCAGACCGCGTGCCAGCATATGGTCCATCAGGCCCGATTGGGCGAAACGCCGCATGTGCACCGCATATTCGATTGCGGGCTCTTTGCCCAGCACCGGTTGCTCGGGGCTGCCGCCGATCGCAATGACTTCAAGGTAGAGGTCGGGAGCCAGACGCCGGTTCAGGAGCAGCTCCTCACCACAATAAAACCGGCGCAACTCCAGCGTCGAAAAATCGAGGAAGCCTAGATTGACGGCTTTCTTGATCTTGAAGGCGTCGCGTCCTGTCAGCAGCACCCAGGAGATGTGCGTCTCTTCAACTTCTGGGCTGTGAGTAAAATTTCCGCGCAGCGCGTCCACCAGTTGTTGCTGGCGCAACAAGTTCGGTGAGCTATTTGCCGGCAAGGGCGGGTCTGGCGTCATGGGCGGGATTCCCTTCATGCGTTGCATTAGAGTATTCAGCTTTGCATGCGTCGCACTTTAGCACGGCTGTTAAGCGTTTGCCGGGCAGCCAGAATGGGCGCACAATCAAACCGGCTCGCGCGACGCGTGTTGCATGTTAAACGGGCGGTTGATGCCTCGGGCGCAACGGCCCGCCGGGTTGTCCCCATTGATCAGGAGATTCAGTGATTAAAACATCCCCTCGCCATCCCTCCGGAGTCAACTGGCGGCATGCCCTGTTGCTGATCGTGGTGGTCGGTGCCTTGGCGTTGATGCTGATGATGCAGCCCATCGCACAGAATCCGGATTATCACGACTTCGCCGACCGGCGCGCATTTTTTTCCATTCCGAATTTCTTCGATGTCATTTCGAATATTCCGTTTCTGTTTGTCGGGATAGCGGGAATACTCGCCTGTCATCGAAGTCGTTTGATGAGTTACAGGCCTGCCTGGATTACTTTTTTCACCGGCGTGGCAATCGTCAGTGCCGGGTCTGCCTGGTATCACCTGAACCCGACCAACGACACGCTGGTCTGGGACAGGCTGCCGATGACCATAGCCCTGATGGGATTGTTGGCGGCGCTGCTGGCCGAGTATGTGCATGTGCGACTGGGCAGAATTCTGCTGGTGCCCGCGATTCTGGCGGGTTTATTCAGCGTGATTTATTGGCAAAGGTTCGATGACTTGCGCTTCTACGTGTGGATACAGTTTATGCCGCTGCTGATCATTCCGGTTTTGATGACGCTGTTCCGGCCGAGCTACTCGCGACAATGGCTGCTGCCGGTCGCGCTTTCGTGCTACATGCTGGCAAAAGCGGCGGAGTATTATGATCGTGAAGTGTTCGCATTCAGTCAAAGTCTCATCAGCGGCCATACGCTTAAGCATCTGCTGGCAGCATCGGGTTGCTACGCGGTGCTGATGATGCTTAAAACGAGGAAGCCGTTCGATACCAATCCCAACCACAGGAGAACCCGCCATGAATGACACCCCTGATACACCCATCATCCGGCGCAATATTTGGATACGCGCATTGTTCATGCTGTTGATGGGCTTGGCCTATCATGTGGCCGGAACCGTGCTGTGCATCGTGACCCTCATGCAATTTTTTATCATGTTGTTGAACGACACGCCCAACGTCCGCCTGGTAGCATTCGGCCGCAGTCTGGGGCGCTACTTTCGGCAGATCGTCAATTTTTTGACCTTTGCCACAGAAGAGATACCATTCCCTTTCAACGATTGGCCAACGGGCGATTAAAATGAAAATAGGCATACCAAAAGAAATCAAGACCAACGAAAACCGCGTCGCGCTGGTGCCGTCCGGGGCGGCGGCGCTGGTGTCGGCCGGGCACTCGGTCATCGTCGAAGCGGGCGCGGGGCAGGGCAGCGGATTCAGCGATGCGCTGTATCAGGCGGCGGGCGCGCAGATCGCGAAGGATGCCGATGCGCTCTGGGCATCAGCCGAGCTGATCGTCAAGGTGAAAGAGCCGATAGAGCCTGAATGGAAGCGCATCCGGCCCGGCCAGATCATTTTCACGTATTTTCATTTCGCCGCAAATGAGCAATTGACCCGTGCGCACATGGCCTCCGGCGCGGTGTGCATCGCTTATGAGACCGTCGAGCTGCCCTCGCGCGAACTGCCGCTGCTGACCCCGATGTCGGAAGTGGCCGGGCGCATGGCGGTGCAGGAGGGTGCGAAGTACCTCGAAAAATTATATGGCGGGCGCGGCATCTTGCTGGCGGGCGTACCAGGTGTGCCGCCCGCCAAAGTCGTGATAATTGGTGGCGGGGTGGTCGGCGTGAATGCGGCGAAAATGGCGGCTGGGCTGGGCGCCCATGTCATCATTCTCGACTCCTCGCTGGAGCGGCTGCGCTATCTGAGCGACGTGATGCCCGCCAATGTGCAGCTGATATTCTCGGACCGGCACACGTTATTGAAGCAGATTTCCAATGCCGATCTGGTCATTTGCGCGGTGCTGGTGCACGGTGCGGTCGCGCCCCAATTGATCCACCGCGCAGACCTCAAGACCATGCACGCGGGTGCGGTGATCGTGGATGTCTCGATCGATCAGGGCGGCTGCGTCGAGACGATGCATCCGACCACGCACGAGAATCCGACCTTCATCGTCGACGGCATCGTCCATTACGGCGTGGCCAACATGCCCGGCGGCGTGCCGCTCACCTCGACGCTGGCGCTGACCAATGCGACCTTGCCCTATGTGCTGAAATTGGCGAACAAGGGATACCGGCAGGCGCTCAAGGAATCTCCTGCGCTGCTGAACGGGCTCAATATCATCGGCGGAAACATCACCCACCGGAAGGTTGCCGAGGCATTCGGGCTGGAGTACCACCCTGCGGAATCCATGATCGATTGAAATGAGTTGCCTTTGACATTTTTAATTTAGAGTTGTATCGACAATGTTGACACGTGCCGCGCGCACATTTAAACTGCCGGTAGTCGAATTGCGAAAGGGACACATCATGGAAGTCATTGTAAAAAAATGGGGCAACAGCGCGGCAGTGCGCATTCCGGCGTCTGTCATGGCAGCGGCACATGTCGCATTGGATCAATCGGTCGAAGTGCGCGAGGAGCAGGGCCGCATCGTCATCGAACCAGTGCGCCGCAAGGCATACAAGCTGGATGATCTGCTGGGCGGTATTACCGTGAAGAATATGCATACAGCTATCGACACGGGTGAGCCGGTCGGCCGCGAAGTCTGGTAATGGCTCGCCGTTTTGTGCCGGATGCGGGCGACATCGTCTGGCTGGAATTTTCGCCGCAGGCCGGTCACGAACAAGCCGGACACCGCCCCGCGCTGGTGCTCAGCCCCGCCGCCTACAACAGCAAAACCGGCACGATGTTGTGCTGTCCGATGACCACCCAAATTAAAGGCTATCCCTTTGAGGTCATCATTCACGCCGAAGGTGTGAGCGGAGCGGTGCTCTCCGACCAAGTCAAGAATCTTGACTGGCGCGTCCGCAAAGCCACCGCCAAAGGCAAAGTCTCAACCGACGAGCTGGATGAAGTGCGTGCCAAGATTGCCGCACTGCTGGGCGTGGCAAAAACTTAAGCATAACAACTCACACCTTGGCAATCGACAAGCAGGATTTTGAACGGGTAACGTCGAGCCCGGATCGTCGAGACGACAGGTTGCCGGACCCAAAGAAAAAGATGGCGAAAAAGAGGGCGGTCATTGACCGCCCTCTTTAGTTTATTGCCGATTGATTATTGCTTCTTGTCTTTCAGTTGCGCCATCTGTTTTTTGCACGCCGCAGACAATTCACCTTCGTGCTGTTTCAGACATTGCAGGATTTTTCCGCCGCCGGGTTGGGTGTCCTTGCAAAGCTTGTCTTTATCACCTTCGCAGGCTTGCTTGAGATTCTTGCCCGCCGCTCTGAGCTTCGCGATATTTTTTTTGCAGGCGGACGACAGTTCGCTTTCATGCTCCTTGAGGCATTGCGCCACACGGCCTTCCCCCCGTTGCACCCCCTCGCACAGCTTGGCCGCGTCATCGGCGCAAGGCTTGTTTCTTTCTGCTGCCGAGGCGCCCGCCGCGATCGCCAAACAAAATAGTCCGGCCAGTACAGTCAGCCGATTAATTTGAACGCCGGAAAACACAGTCCTGTTATGCATATGCCTGACTCCTTCACAAGGGTTAAAAAGTGCAGCGGGTATTCTACATTGGGCACAGCTTAAAAGTCAGCCATCATGCTGACCCCTTCAATCGGGTCGCGGCGACTGGATCGCCGGATGCAATCGCCGCATCGGCCTCGCATCATTTGAAACCGTAATGGTCATCCGTGACGAGGTCCTCTTTGCTGAATTTCGATGCGGCAGGATCGATTTTTACGTCCCAGAACGAGCTCCACCCGCGCCGCTGCTCCTCGACCACTTCGGGATGATCCTTCAGGAAATTTCCCATGAAAATTTCGAAATCAGAAACGTATGCTGTGTTCATCATAACCTCCTGCGGTAATCTTTGAACTATCGTATACCTGAGTAAATTGCTTGTCTATACGAGCGGGGCACGGCGCGCTGATGCTGGGCAACATATTGGACTCGTCATAGCGGATTTATCCACTATCCGGCGCTTGATCAATCGCACTATCGAGCGTATTATTTAACGCACTATAAACAACTCCATGAGGAGATTCTCCATGTCCCAATTGACTGCCAACGATCTTAAAACCAAAGGGATCGCCGCCATCGAGGCCGTGCTGGCGGAACGGCCAGAGGCGATTGTTTCGGTGCGTGGCAAGGATCGCTTCGTGGTCATGGAGATCGCGCAATATCACTACCTGCGCGAGTGCGAGCTGGAAGCGGCCCTGGCCGAAACGCGCGCCGACATCAAGGCGGGACGCTTCGTGAAAGAATCGCCAGCGGCGCACGTCAAGCGGGCAAAGAAGATTGCAGGCGCTTCTGACGCATGAGCTTTACGCTGATCTTCACCGAGCAATACACAAAACGCGCCGCGCGCTTTCTCAAGCGCCATCCCGAACTGGAAAAGCAATACCTCAAGGTACTGCAACTGCTGGAGCTGAACCCGCACCACCCCTCGCTGCGTTTGCATGCCTTGAGTGGCAGGCTGCAAGGGCTGCATTCGGTTTCCATCAACCTTTCATACCGCATTACGCTGGAACTGTTGATACAGGATGAAGAGATCATCCCGGTGAATGTCGGCGACCATGATGTGGTGTATTGATGCTTGCGGAGCCAACGTGCGGTAAACTGCGACACGCTTTATGGGTTTTTGCAGCGTTCATATAAACAAGCGGATTCAAACCGCCTAAACCAAGAAAATAATGTTCGAACAAGCTTTCAAAAATATCGACGACGCACTCAGGAAAGAAGCGGGTTGCGCCAGCGAGCTGGACTATACCGAGCAGACCTCGTGGCTGCTGTTCCTGAAATACCTGGCCGCGCTGGAATACCAGAAGGCGATGGAAGCGGAGCTGGAGGGCAGAAAATATTCCTTCGTGCTCGATGCGGCCTACCGCTGGGAAAACTGGGCCGCACCCAAAGATGCGCACGGCAAGCTCGACCACAACCAGGCGCTGTCCGGCCCCGACCTGATCGACTTCGTCAACGGCAAGCTGTTTCCCTATTTGCACGGCTTCAAGCAGAAGGCGACCGGCCCGGACACGCTCGAATACAAGATCGGCCAGATTTTCGGCGAGATCAAGAACCGGATCCAGAGCGGCTACATCCTGCGCGACATCATCGACCACATCGACGAACTGCGCTTCAACTCGCAGGCCGAGAAGCACGAACTGTCGCACCTGTATGAAGCCAAGATCAAGAACATGGGCAACGCCGGGCGCAACGGCGGTGAATACTA
Source organism: Gallionella sp. (assembly GCA_017880865.1). GTDB lineage: Bacteria > Pseudomonadota > Gammaproteobacteria > Burkholderiales > Gallionellaceae > Gallionella. The sequence goes on along the minus strand of JADGRL010000058.1, from coordinate 2,534 downwards.
CACGCCGCGCCCGCTGATCCGCGCCATGGTGCGCGTGGTCAATCCGAAAATCGGCGAGACGATCTACGACGGCGCGGTGGGCAGCGCGGGCTTCCTGTGCGAGGCTTACGACTACCTGCGCCCGCAGGCCAAAAAAGCAGCAGACCTCAAGACCTTGCAGGAGTCCACCTTCTACGGCATCGAGAAGAAGAGTCTCGCCTACGTCATCGCGATCATGAACATGATCCTGCACGGCATCGAAACGCCGAACATCGTGCATGCCAACACGCTGTCGTTCAACCTCGCCGACATTCAGGACAAGGACCGCCACGATGTGATCCTCGCCAATCCGCCGTTCGGCGGCAAGGAACGCCCCGAAGTGCAGCAAAACTTCCCGATCAAGACCGGCGAGACCGCGTTTTTGTTCCTGCAGCACTTCATCAAGATGCTCAAGGCCGGAGGCCGCGCGGGCGTGGTCATCAAGAACACTTTCCTGAGCAACACCGACAACGCTTCGGTGAGTCTGCGTAAACTGCTGCTGGAAAGCTGCGATCTTTACGCCATCCTCGATTGTCCGGGCGGTACGTTCCAGGGCGCGGGCGTGAAGACCGTGGTGCTGTTCTTCGAGAAGGGCGCACCGACTCGCAAGACCTGGTACTACCAGCTCGACCCCGGCAGGAACATGGGCAAAACCAACCCGCTCAACGATGCCGACCTCGCCCAGTTTATTGAGTTGGAAAAAACCAAAACGGATACAGCGAAGAGCTGGAGCGTGGATGCCAAGACCATTGACCCCGTGACCTTCGACCTCTCGGTGAAGAATCCGAATGGCGGCGAAGCCGTGGTGCACCGTAGCCCGCAGGACATCATGGACGAGATTGCCGCGCTGGATGCGGAAAGCGCGGAAGTGCTGCAAGGCATCCGAGCGTTGCTATGAGAAAAATTCAAACCTCCCCGCTCGTCATTCCCGCCCTCTCCGTCATTCCCGCGCAGGCGGGAATCCAGTCATTAAAAAATGCCTTTTGTTTAAACCCACTGGATTCCCGCCTGCGCGGGAATGACGGTTCTTTGGGTGGCGTGCGATGAAGGCAGGGTGGCAGATAAAACATCTCGGTGATGTTTTGGATATTAAAAATGGAAAAAATCAGAAAGGTGTTGAGTCTGATAAAGGTACGTATCCAATTTACGGTAGCGCAGGCAATGTAATGGGTTATGCAACCTCTTATATCTGTGAAGCTGGAACCACCATCATTGGAAGAAAAGGGAATATCAATACCCCAATCTACACGGAAACAAACTTTTGGAATGTTGATACTGCATTTGGATTGGCAGCCAAAACTGGATTGGATTCTCGGTTCCTGTATTACTTCTGCTTATCTTATGATTTCAGTGTTCATAACAAAGGAACAACAATACCAAGTTTGGTGAAATCGGATTTGCTGCAAATTAGAATCCAATTTCCGCCGCTTCCCGAACAGCAGCGCATCGTCGGCATTCTCGACGAAGCGTTTGACGGCATTGCCACCGCCAAAGCCTACGCCGAAAAGAACCTAAAAAACGCCCGCGCGCTATTTGAAAGCCACCTGCAATCTGTCTTCACCCAGGCTCCCCTGAGCGGCGTCGAAGGGCGTGGCGAGGGGTGGGTGACAACAACGCTCGGATCGGAAATTGATCTTCTCGCAGGGTTTGCATTTAAGAGTGCCCAATACACGAATAACGATGGTGACATTCGCTTACTCAGAGGCGACAACATCATTCAAGGTTGCCTACGTTGGGACGAAGTTAAGAAATGGCCTGTCAACGACACAGCCTCCTACGACCGATACCAGATTCGCGAAGGCGATGTCGTCTTGGCGATGGATCGACCTTGGGTCAAGGCAGGCTTGAAGCATGCGATTATCACTGCTGATGATCTGCCCTGTTTGCTCGTTCAGCGAACAGCTCGCCTTCGTGGTGGGGAAAATCTCGATAACCGCTTTTTGATGTTTCTCATCGGGAGCGCGGCTTTCACTAGCCATATTCTTGGCGTTCAGACGGGGATTGGTGTTCCTCACATCAGCGGGCAACAGATTCAAGACTTCGAGTTTGCAAGGCCGCCTCTCGGCGAGCAAAGACACATTGCTGACAAACTCGACGCACTCCGCGAAGAAACCCAGCGCCTCGAATCCCTCTACCAGCGCAAGCTCGCCGCCCTCGATGAGTTGAAGAAGTCGCTACTGCATCAGGCGTTCAGCGGGATGCTTTAATGAGCTGTTCCCCGTACAATTCTTTAATGCTTACCTAGCCGGAAAGTCGCCATGAACGCCCAGCGCATAGCCAATCAGCATCACGCCACCTTTGAGAGTGTCCTCCAGCAAGATGCGGAGGGTAACGAATATTGGGGAGCGCGCGACTTGCAGCCGTTGCTGGAATATGCTGGCTGGGACAAGTTCAAACGCGTTATCGAGAAGGCGATGGAGGCTTGTCGCCAGTCGGGCAATGAAGTCGATGACCATTTTTCCCAAACGGCGAAAATGGTCGATATCGGCTCCGGCGCCAAGCGTGAAATCGAAGAC
>JADGRL010000027.1 GCA_017880865.1 Gallionella sp. | reverse complement strand
CTGCAATTCCGACCAGCAAAATGCAGTCCGAAGCGATCTTCGAAACCGTTTGTTTTCACAATTTTGAAGACCTGCCATGACTCTAGCCACTTTTGCGGCTCGGCTTCCACAGATGCGGAACTCCAGATATTTGGATGCCTTTCCAATTCAGATATAACAGCCAACAGATTTTGTTCCAACGATTTATCTTCGCTCATATATTACTCCTGATTTTCGGAAAATTTTCCCAAGTTTCCTTCAAATAGCCGGCTGTGAACTTTCCGATTAAGTGCCATTTACGGAAAGTCGCCGATTCCATGTCGCAACGAGGCGGGGGGTCATGGCAAAACGCAAAAGCAGAAGTGACATGAGTCCTTCGATTAGATTTATTCATGTTCCACCCTCGCCAGTTCTGTTTTGGTCGAGCCTGCCGCCACCTCATCCGCGTTAGTACTTACCCCTGCCATATAGTGCACTCCTTCTATCAGAACGCTGTCTTTCAAGCGTTCACGGATTGTCCGTTGGTCATAATGGATGCGTTCGGATAGGCCTTCTGTGGTTAGATAAGTCAAGTTCATTTTATATCTCCCATGTTGTTTATATTGCTCAAGCAATGTTTTTGCACCGCTTAGATTTACTATACACAACACAAGCAAAATCCCAGTTATTTTTTGATATACTTACATGTCACATGACTTAAGAGTGCAACATGCTTAGATATCGACTAAAGGAATTGATTGCCGAAAAGGAATTTCGTGAGGGTCGGGTCATAACGATGATTGAGATTGCAAACGCCACAGGCATTCACCGCTTAACTCTGTCGAAAATTGCCAATCATCGCGGACAAAATCCGACGGCGGATGTCCTTGACCGCTTATGTAGTTATTTCAAATGTCGGATTGAGCAGCTCGTTGAACATATCCCCGAAGAAAATATTCCGGGAAACCATAGTCAAAAAAAATGAGGGCGTCTTCGACAAAAAGCTTGGTCACGGGTTAGTCACGGTGACCAGCAGTCAAGGTAAATGGCGGAGCTGAATGACCATTACTCATATTGACCAATACTCGTAAATATAGTCACGGTGACCAATAGTCAAAAGTAGATAGCGGAAGCGACCTCGACAAAAAATTTGGTCACGGTTTAGTCACAGAATAGTCACGGTTTGGTCACGGCGGAAGATATCCAGAATTTCATGAGTATTGGTCACTTCCGCGTATGTGACGCGAAAGTCACGCTGACCGACTAAAATATTTGAATTGGAAGTTTACCTGTGAAAATCCAGGTTGGCCTGAAAGCCTTATTTGGTGCGCCCGGCGGGATTCGAACCCACCACCCTAGGCTTCGGAAACCTATACTCTATCCAAATGAGCTACGGGCGCTTTGTGCAGAAAACAGCGATGAGACCAGAGGTCATTTTACCTTACCACGCCCGAATGACCATAAGCTTCGGAAACCAATACTCTATCCAAATGAGCTACGGGCGCATTCTGTGAAGTCGCGCAGCATAGCGGTTTTTCACCTGACAGTCCATGTCACGACTTGACGAAAAAGTGCTATCTTGGCAACTTCAACCATTACCTGCTCGACATGCCATGACTTTCATCAATCCAGAACCAGAAAAAATTAGTCAGCTTTTGCATAGCGTGCGCAGCATTGCCGTGGTGGGATTGTCGCCGAATCAGGCACGCCCCAGTTTTCGCGTCGCGCAGGGTCTGCAAGGTTTGGGCTATCGCATCATTCCCGTGCGCCCGAAAGTTGACGAGGTATTGGGCGAGAAGGCATTCCCTGATTTGGAAAGTCTGCCCGAGTTGCCGGACATCGTGGATGTGTTTCGCACCCCAGAATTCGTCCCCGACATCGTGGAAAGCTGCATCAAGCTCGGCATTAAAAACCTTTGGCTGCAGGATGGCGTCATTCACGAAGCCGCCGCGCAACGCGCCAGGGAAGCCGGTATCAACGTGGTGATGGATCGTTGCATGTGGCGCGATGCGCTACAGTTCGGCGCACGCCCGTCATGAATCCAGCAGCCATAAACTTACCGGTCATAAGCGCGGTGCCATGAAAAAGCAGCGTTGCGTCTGGGCGGGCGATGACACGCTATACCAAAGTTATCACGATACGGAATGGGGTATACCGCTGCATGACGATCACCGCCTGTTTGAATTATTGATTCTGGAAGGTGCGCAGGCGGGCTTGAGCTGGATCACCATTTTGCGCAAACGCGAAAATTATCGCGCAGCATTCGATTGTTTCGATGCGAAGCGCATTGCGGCTTACGACGCAAATAAAATAGAATCGCTGCTGCAGAATCCCGGCATCGTTCGCAATCGTTTAAAGTTAGAAGCCGCTATCGTCAACGCGCAGCGATTCCTGGCGGTGCAGAATGAATTCGGCAGTTTTGCTGATTTCATCTGGCAGTTTGTCGGGAGCAAACCCAAACAGGATGCGTGGCGCAACCACGCAGAGATTCCGGCGAACACGCCCGAGTCTGACGCGATGAGCCGTGAATTGAAACGGCGCGGTTTCAAATTTGTTGGCAGCACGATTTGCTATGCCTATATGCAGGCGACCGGCATGGTCAATGACCACACGACAAATTGTTTCAGGTACGATGAATTACGCCCTTCGTAGGAGCCAGATTCGTCGGGCGATTGATTGATGGACCAGATTTTTTTAATTTTTAGATAAAACAAATGTTAATGAAGTTTACCAAAATGCACGGTGCAGGCAACGACTTCGTCGTGCTGGATGGCGTGCGCGAACACATCAAGCTCACTCCGGAGCAGCTGCGTCTGCTGGCAGACCGACATTTTGGCGTCGGCTGCGACCAGATTTTATTGGTCGAAAAAGCCCTGGCCAAGGAGGCCGATTTTCGATATCGCATCTTCAACGCCGATGGCGGGGAAGTCGAGCAGTGCGGCAATGGGGCGCGCTGTTTCATGCGTTTTGTGCATGACCAGAAACTGACTCCGAAGCGTGAAATCGTGGTTGAAACACACGGTGGATTGATCAGTCCGCGTCTCGAACCGGACGGGCGCGTGACAGTCAACATGGGCGCGCCGATTTTTGAACCATCGCGCCTTCCATTCGAAGGCGGCAGCGGCGCGATCAGCGAGCCGCTGGAACTCGCCGGTGAAACGTTGATTATCAGCGCGGTCTCGATGGGCAATCCGCATGCGGTTCAAGTGGTGGAAGATATCGACAGCGCGCCGGTAAAAGAATCAGGGCCGCTGATTGAACATCACCCGCGCTTTCCAAAACGCGTCAATGCCGGTTTCATGCAGGTGATGAATCGCCACTCGCTTAGGCTGCGCGTGTTCGAACGCGGCGCGGGGGAAACCCTGTCGTGCGGGACCGGGGCTTGTGCCGCTGTCGTAGCCGGCATTCGGCGCGGATTGCTGGACAGTCCTGTGAATGTTGCCACACGTGGCGGCTTGTTGACCATCGCGTGGGACGGCGAGAGCCAGCCTGTGCTGATGACAGGCCCGGCAATTACCGTATTTACTGGCGAAATAAATTTATAGAAAGTCACGATGAGAGACGAAGAAGTCGCACAATATTTGCAAGACCATCCGCAGTTTTTCGAACAGCACATCGAGACGCTGGCGCACATCAGCCTGCCGCACCCGCATGGCGGGCGCACGATTTCGTTGAGCGAACGACAGCTGCTCGCGTTGCGTGAAAAGAACAAAGAGCTGGAAAAAAAACTGCACGAAATGATTACGTTCGCACAAGATAACGATGCGCTGCAGCACAAGGTGCATGAATTCGTCGTGGCTCTTTTTGCCGCGCGCGACTTGGCCACGTTGCAGGAAATGATCCCGCATTTATTGCATGATATTTTCGCGATACCGCACACCGTGTTGCATCTATGGCAGGCCAGTCCGCCCAGCGCGGAAGTGCTGACCTTTGCGGATGCGCAAGCGCAACCGGTTTGCCTGCATCATGCCGCACACGACACCGCAGCCTGGTTCGGCGAGCGTGCCGCGCAATTGCATTCCTATGCTTATTTACCACTGCATGCGGGCAATGAGACCATCGGACTGCTGGTGCTAGCCAGTGAGGACAAGCAGCGCTTCTACCCGGAGATGGGCACGGTGTTTCTGCAACGCATCGCTGAAGCAGCGAGCAGCGCGTTACATCCGTATTTAAATCATTAATGCAATGACCGATGCTGCCACACCTGTCCTGAGCTCAGTCGAAGGGCCTATCCTGATTAATGCCGTAGGGCCTAATCAGAAATTTCTAAATGGCTATCTGGCGTGGCTGCGCAACGAAAAGCAATATTCAGAACTGACCGCAGAAAATTACGCACGCGACCTCAAGCATCTGTTCGAGCTGACCGGCGATACGCCGCTGGACAGTCTCAAGATTCACCAAATCCGCCGCTACATCGCGCAACTGCACAGCAAAGGGCTGGGCGGGCGCTCGCTGGCGCGCATGCTGTCGGCCTGGCGCGGTTTTTTTAATTACCTGATGCGCGATCACGGCCTGACCGACAACCCCTGCGTCGGACTGCGCGCGCCGAAGTCACCGAAGACCCTGCCGCAAGCCCTGTCGCCCGACGAGGCGACGCGCATGGTCGACCTGCCGACCGACACCACCGAAGCGGTACGCGACAAGGCGATATTCGAATTATTTTATTCCTCTGGACTGCGGCTGGCCGAACTGGTCGATCTCGACCCAATGCAACTCGACTTGATTTCAGGCGAGGTGCGCGTGACCGGCAAAGGCAGCAAGACGCGCATCGTTCCGTTAGGTCAGTTTGCGATCACCGCGCTGCAAGCCTGGCTGGCGGTGCGCAATCAACTGGCCAAAATTGACGAGACCGCGCTATTCGTCGGCCAGCGCGGGTCGCGCATCTCGCCGCGCGTGGTCCAGCTGCGCATGAAACAATGGGGCATCAAACAGGGCATTACCAGCAACGTGCATCCGCATCTGCTGCGCCATTCTTTCGCCACCCATTTGCTGCAATCTTCCGGTGATCTGCGCGCCGTACAGGAGATGCTTGGTCACGCCAGCATCTCCACGACACAGGTTTATACCCACCTCGATTTTCAATACCTCACCAAAATCTACGACGCGGCGCATCCGCGCGCCAAGAGAAAACTCTAAGAAAATATATGACCAGCCCGAAGACCAAATCACAGCAAACCAGATCGCCCTCGACTCCGCATCGCCCGTCGCAAGGCAACCGGGATTTTCGCAACCGAACCCGGCGCGACCCGAAGCCGTCTGAAGCCCGTGAAGCCACGCCGCGCAGTGTTGTGCATGGCGCGGCTAACGCGCAACCTTGCATCATCCTCAATGAGGGTCGCGAAAAATCCCTGCTGCGTCGTCACCCGTGGATATTCTCCGGCGCAGTCGAGCGCGTCGATGGTGCGCCTGTCAGCGGCGACACGCTGCCGGTGCGCGATACACAAGGAAAATTCCTCGCTTGGGCAGCCTACAATCCGGATTCGCAAATCACCGCGCGGGTATGGTCATGGCGCGAAGAACAAAATATTGATGCGGAATTTTTTCGCAGCAAAATCTCCAATGCACTATCGGCGCGCACTATGTCCAACCTCGTGCAGCACAGTAGTGGCATGCGCCTGATCCACGCCGAATCGGACGGGCTGCCGGGATTGATCGTCGATCGCTACGGCGACGTGCTGGTGGTGCAGATCGGCAGCGCGGGGGGGGAACGCTGGCGCGACACCATCGCCGACATCCTGCAGGAACTGTGCAAGCCTGTGTGCATTTTTGAGCGCTCCGATTCCGATTCTCGCGCACTCGAAGGCCTGGAGCTGCGCTGCGGCGTGCTGCGCGGCACGTTGCCCGACAGTGTTGAAGTGATCGAGCACGGCCTGCGCTTCAACGTGGATGTCGCGAATGGACAAAAGACCGGCTTCTATCTCGACCAGCGCGACAACCGCGCGTTGACCGAAACGCTGGCCGCTGGCCGTGACGTTTTAAATTGCTTTTGCTACACCGGCGGCTTCTCGCTGTATGCGCTGCGCGGGGGTGCCACATCGGTATTATCGATCGACGCATCGGGAGACGCGCTGCGCATCGCGGCTGAAAATTTGACGCTTAATGGTCTGGATGCTGCGCGCGCCGAATGGCAGGAGGCCGATGTGTTTCAGGCGCTGCGCAAGCTGCGCGACCAAGGTCGCAAGTTCGACCTGATCATTCTCGATCCACCGAAGTTCGCCCCCACCGCGGCGTTCGCAGAAAAAGCCGCACGCGGCTACAAGGACATCAACTTGCTCGGCTTCAAGCTGCTCAGGCCGGGCGGCCTGCTCTGCACCTATTCCTGCTCCGGCGGTATCAGCGAAGACCTGTTCCAGAAAATCATCGCCGGTGCGGCGCTCGATGCCGACGTGGATGCGCAGATCGTGCATCACCTGCACGCCAGCGCCGATCATCCAGTGCTACTGAGTTTTCCGGAAGGCGCGTACTTGAAGGGCTTGGTGTTGCGGGTGGCGGACTGCTCATGAAACAAACCTTGTTCGATGCCGTCGGCGGACTGCCCACGCTGCAACGGGTGCACAAAATATTTTACGACAAGGTTTACGCCCACGATTGGCTCAAACTCTTCTTCGCCGGTCATAGCCAGGAAGCCATCGAAAACCGACAGACTTCTTTCATGGCCGAAAAAATGGGCGGTGATGTCGTGTATATGGGCAAGGATCTCAAAGCGGCTCACGAGACGATGTATATCACGCAGGAGCTGTTTGAGATTCGCCGCGCTTTACTGGATGAGGCCATCAAGCAGGCGGGTGTAGCCGACGCGTTGCGTGAGCGCTGGCTAAAAATAGACAGCGCCTTCATGAAGGCCATCGTCAAAGATTCGCTGGACTCGTTTATGGCCACCACTTGGCCGTATCAAAAGCACATCATCATTCCCAAGCCTGCTGATGCGCCGAAGTCAGGAAAGTAACTCAGAAATAACTACGTCAGGCTATCCTCGGCACGCCCTTCACTATGGCAAATTCACCATAGGCTTGAACCCCAGCTTTCCTTGCATCCCTTCCGCGCTGCTGCGCGCTTCGGTCTGGTTGGCATACGGACCGATATGCACGCGCACCAATCCGTCTTTCGTGGTGGAAAGCTTGAACTGCTTTCCGGTGTTGGCCATTTCGGTACGCATCCTCACCAGAAAGCTCTCGGCATTCTGTTTTGATTCAAATGCGCCGAGTTGCAGATATACCTCGGAGTCGCTGTTTGCCAGCGATGCCAATGCGACCACCGGGAGCGATGACAACGGGGCAGCCGTTACAGGAGCGGCAGGTGTGCCGCCCTCCAGCGGCAGGCTTTGCACCGGTTCACGGGCGGCCAGCGGGGTGAGGCTGGCATTCGCAGCCAGGCTTTCCACTTCGACTTCCGCACTGCCCTCGCCCAGGATGCCCAATTTGTATGCGGCGGTATAGGACAAATCAATCACGCGATCGTGCAGGAATGGACCACGATCATTGATGCGCACGATGACCGATTTTTGATTGGCGAGATTCGTCACGCGCGCGTAGCTGGGCAGCGGCAACGTGGGATGCGCGGCGGTCATCGCATACATGTCATAAATCTCGCCGCTCGAAGTGCGCTCGCCATTGAACTTTTTGCCATACCATGAGGCGATACCGCGTTTTTTGAAATTCCCAACGACGGTCTGCGGCGTGTAAGTCTTGCCCAGTGCGACATAGGGACGATTGGCATAACGGTTCAACGGTTCGTTTTTTGGCACCGCATCAGGTATCGCATCAAGATTGACCGGGGCATCCGCACCCGGTCCGTCCCCGGCAAGATAGCCGCCACCATGTGGCGCGTTTGCGGTGTTCGATCCAGCCTTGCGATGCGGTGTGCTGCTGCAGGCGGCAAGCATCAAGGTTACCAAAATCAGGGCTGCGGTATTTATATTCATGCGATTTCCATGTGTTCGTGCGATCTATTTAGGATTTAACCAGTTTCTTGTGCGTCTCTATGCTCATCAGCATTCCAAAACCGAGCAACAGGGTCAGCATGGATGTCCCGCCGTAACTGATCAGTGGCAGCGGCACGCCGACCACCGGCAGGATGCCGCTGACCATGCCCATATTGACGAACGCATAGGTGGCGAAGGTCAGCGTGATTGAGCCGGCCATCAGGCGCGTGAAATAGGTGGAGGCATGCGAGGTGATGATGAAGCCGCGCCACACCACAAATGAATACATCGCCAGCAGGATCAGATTACCGATCAGACCGAACTCTTCGGAATAGACCGCGAAAATAAAATCCGTGGTGCGCTCCGGCAGAAAATCCAGATGAGTCTGCGTGCCGTTCAAATAGCCCTTGCCGAGAATACCGCCGGAACCCACCGCAATGGTCGCCTGTATCGTGTGATAACCGTTACCCAGCGCGTCCTGCGATGGGTCAAACAGCATCATGATGCGGTGGCGCTGGTAATCGTGCATCATCGACCACAGCACCGGCGCGGCGGCGAGTGCCGCGACGAACAACCCGCCTATCACGCGCCAACTTAAGCCCGCCAGGAACAACACATAAAACCCGCTCGCGGTGATCAGCAACGCCGTGCCCAGATCGGGTTGGCGTGCGATCAGCACGACCGGCAGGAGCAACAGCAACGCTGCGACGAAATAATTTTTCAGCGTCAGCGTGGCTTCGTGCTTCTCGAAATACCAGGCCATCATCAATGGCACGCCGATCTTCATCAGTTCGGATGGCTGTATCGTCGTCACGCCGAGATTCAACCAGCGCCTTGCACCGTGGCTGATATCGCCGAACAGCGCCACGCCGATCAGCAATACCATGCCCGACACATAAATCGGCACGGCGGTGCGCATCAAATAATGCAGCGGCAGATTGGCTATGACCCACATGCAAGTAAATGCCACCAGAATGTTGCGCATCTGGTTCAGTGGGCGGTTCCAGCTGGCATTATCGGCACTGTATAACACCACCAGACTGGTCAGCAGCAGCAGGCTGATACCCAGCAGCAGTTGCCGGTCGAGATGCGCGATGAAACTCAACCAAAATTGTCGCCTAGTCATGTTCGGCAGCCTCCTTCACTTCTGAATCGGTCAACGGCTTCGGCACTTTGCCGAGCAGGTAATAGTCCATCACCTTGCGCGCGATGGGTGCGGCCGTGCCGCCGCCGTGTCCACCGTTTTCGGCCAATACCGCCAGCGCAATTTTTGGATGTTCGGCAGGAGCGTAGGCGATAAACCAGGCGTGATCGCGATGCCGCTCATCAATCTTGTTAGCATCATATTTTTCACCCTGCTTCATCGCAACCACCTGTGCCGTGCCGGTCTTGCCCGCGATTTGATACGACGCGCCCATCGATGCGTATACCGCAGTGCCGCCGGGCTGTGTGACAGCCACCATGGCACGCCTGACTAAATCCAGATCCTTGGGGGAAATATTCAAATCGTACAGGGGGTCACGGGCGATGAAACGGTGTTCGCTGCTGCGTGTGCTTTGCACTTCCTTTACCAGATGGGGCTTGTATGCCACACCGTTGTTCGCCAGCGTGGCGGTTGCGAACGCCAGTTGCAAGGGCGTGACCAAGCTATATCCCTGCCCGATGCCGACCGATACCGTATCGCCGGGATACCAGATTTGCTGATAGCGCTTCATTTTCCATTCTTGTGAAGGCAGCAAACCGGAAGTCTCCCCCTCCAGATCGATGCCGGTCTTCTTGCCAAAACCAAAGCGCGACAGGTAATTGGAAATATTGTCTATGCCCAGTTCGGTAGCCAAGCCATAAAAATAAGTGTCGCATGACACCTGGATGGCCTTGAACATATTGACGCTGCCGTGGCCACCCACTCTCCAGTCGCGATATTGTCGGCTGCTGCCCGGCAAATAATAGACGCCCGAATCGCTGATGGGTTGCTCGGGTTTGCGCGTGTGAAAATTCAATCCGGCAAGTGCCATGAAAGGCTTGATGGTTGAACCGGGCGGATATTGGCCGCGTAACGCGCGATTATTGAGCGGCACATCGGGTGAGTTATTCAGCTCATCCCAACTCTGCGTATCAATGCCGTCGATGAACGGGTTGGGGTCGTAACCCGGCTTGCTGACGAAGGCCAGCACTTCGCCATTATTCGGGTCTATCGCAACCAATGCGCCGCGATAGTCGCCGAACGAATGCTCGGCGATTTCCTGCAACTTTGCATCGATGCTCAATACCAGCGTATTGCCTGAGACCGGCACAGTGCGCGATACCATACGCACCGCCCGCCCGCCCGCATCCACCTCGACCTGTTCTATACCGGTGGTGCCGTGCAGGTCGCTTTCGTAGCTCTGCTCCAGTCCGGTCTTGCCGATGTAATCCGAGCCGCGATAATTTGCCGCCAGATCGTTTTCTTCAAGCTGATCCACTTCGGTATCGTTGATGCGCCCGATATAGCCGATCAAATGTGAAGTCTTTTCACCGAACGGATAATCGCGAAATAATCGCGCCTTGATCTCGACACCCGGGAAGCGATATTGCTGCGCGGCAAAGCGCGCGACTTCTTCATCGCTCAGGCGATTGCGAATCATCAACGTTTCAAAATCGTGGCTTTCGGTGAGCAGCTTCTTGAAGCGTTTGCGATCCTTGTTGGTGATTTCGACCAACGTGGACAGATCGTTTATCGTGGCCTCAATATCCGCCGTTTTGCTCTGATTGATCTCCAGCGTGTAGCCGGAATAGTTTTGCGCCAGCACCACGCCGTTACGGTCGAGTATCAGACCACGATTGGGAACGATCGGAACGATCGCGATGCGGTTACTTTCAGACAGAGTCTGATAATAATTGTGGCGTGCAACTTGCAGATAGAAAAAACGCACCAGCAAAATCGCCAGCAGTATCGAGACGAAACCGATGCCAATGACCAACCGCAACTGAAAGTGAAAAATCTCGCGCAGATGGTTTTTAAACTCAACGCGCCTTTTCATGAGCGATTACGATCCACTCTTTGTCTGCCTCATCGTCTGGAACATGATGCTGAGCGGCATCCACAGCAAAGTTGAAGTGATGCAACCGAGAAAATACAACCACACCATATAACCATTTACCTGCCAGTTCACCAGGGCATACACAGCGTAAGTCAGCGCGAATATCCCGAACACCTGAATGGTCTGGTGGCGCAGATCAAACATCTGCAACCTGCGATGCAGCACCACACCGCCAAAAGCGAGCAAGGTATACGCCAGCGCGTGCTGGCCGAACAGACTGGCATCCGCCACGTCGGCGAATATCCCCACTGCCCACGACAATCCGATGCCGACGCGCAGCGGTTTGTGCATGCACCAATACAGCATGACCAACGCGACAAAGTCCGGGCGCAACATCAGCCAGATGCCCTCCCAGGGCAGTCCGTTCAAAAACAGCGCGGCCAGTATGCTCGACACGATGAAGGCGCCGCTGACAGGACGCTGAATTTCCGGTTTGGTGTGCATGTAAAGAGCCATTTAATTAGTTTTCCTGACCTTCACACGCTTGGCGGCTTCAATCGCCGCCGACTTTTCTTCAGGACGCTCAGGCAACTTGGGCAGGCTGGATAAAATCAGCAGATGGCGGTGTTTATCCACTCCCGCAAGCGGCAAACAGGTAACACGCGCAAACGGGTAGGCTGCATCGCGTTCGATCTTGACCACACGGGCGACCGGGATGCCCGGCGGATAGATGCCGTCTATACCAGAGGTGACCAGCATGTCGTCATTTTGAATATCCGAACTGGTCGGCATGTAGCGCAACGACAACTGGCTGGTATCTCCCGCGCCAAACACGATGGTGCGCAATCCATTGCGCAGCACTTGCACCGGCACGGCGTGATCTTTTTCGGTGATCAAGGTGACTTCGGAAAGCCACGGATAGACGCGGGTGATTTGCCCGACGATACCAATGTCATCCATCACCACTTGGCCGATCCGCACCTCGGCATCCGCCCCCTTGCTGATCAGCACCTTACGCTTGAATACATCGCGCTCGGCATAAACGACCTCGACCAATTGGGTCGTAAATTCATTGCGTATCGGCAGCGTGACCAGATTGCGCAATTGCTGGTTTTCCATTTGCAGCGCTTGCAATTGCAGCAATTGCGCGGCATCGCTCTGATGCTGCTGACTCAAATCATCATTCTGTTTTATCAGACCGCGTTGCGTGCTCTGCGTGATAAAGAACTCGCCGGCCTGTTGCCACATGGCGCCAGGCAAGGTCGCCAGCCCCTGTATCGGCGATACCAGCACCGACAACGCACTGCGCGTCGATTCCAGATAGCGATAACGAGCGTCCACGAACAACAGCAACAATGAGAGCACTGAAAAGAAAACCAGCCGCGCCACCGAACTGGGGCCGCGGTTGAAAAACCGGAAGGATTGCGTGCCGTCTATCAACTACATTCCATCGCAAATTTGAATAATCAGATAACGAAATTACTCGGTTGTAAAAATGCTGGTCGACTTATCCATGTGCTCTAGAGCCATGCCGGAACCGCGCACCACACAGGTCAGAGGATCATCGGCGATCAACACCGGCAAACCGGTTTCTTCCATCAGCAGGCGATCCAGATCGCGCAACAGTGCGCCGCCACCGGTCAACACCATGCCCTTATTGGCAATATCCGCGCCGAGTTCCGGAGGGGTTTGTTCGAGCGCGGTCTTGACTGCGCTGACTATATTGTTGAGCGGATCCGTCATCGCTTCGAGCACTTCATTGCTGGAAATCGTGAAGCTGCGCGGCACGCCCTCGGCCAGATTACGCCCGGTCACTTCCATCTCGCGCACCTCGGAGCCCGGAAAAGCGGAGCCGATCGTCTTCTTGATTTGTTCGGCAGTGGTTTCGCCAATCAGCATGCCGTAATTGCGGCGTATGTAATTGATGATCGCCTCATCGAACTTGTCGCCGCCGACGCGCACCGAGCCGGAATACACCGCGCCGCCCAGCGACATTACGCCGACTTCCGTGGTGCCACCGCCGATGTCCACCACCATCGAACCGGTCGCCTCTTCAACCGGCAAGCCGGCACCGATCGCGGCAGCCATAGGCTCCTCGATCAGCTCCACACGGCGCGCGCCAGCACCGACAGCCGATTCACGAATCGCGCGCCGCTCCACTTGCGTGGAACCGCACGGCACACAAATCACGATGCGCGGGCTGGGACTGAAAATTCCCGCTTTGTAGACCTTGCGGATGAAGTGCTTGAGCATCAGCTCGGTGACGGTGAAGTCGGCGATCACGCCATCCTTCATCGGACGGATCACGGTGATGCTGCCCGGCGTGCGCCCCATCATCTGCTTGGCAGCAATGCCCACCTGCTGGATCACCTTCTTGCCATTCGGACCACCCTCTTGGCGTATCGCTACCACAGAAGGTTCATCGAGCACGATGCCTTGTCCGCGCACCCAGATCAGCGTATTCGCCGTACCAAGATCAATCGCCAAATCATTACTAAAATAACCTTTAAAAAGTCCAAACATGTCATGTCCTGTAGTCAAAGAGGTGCGCCGGTAAACTCATCTATGATACCCTATTAGCCTCATTTCAATAAAGCTTTTACTATGTCCCCTACAATGATCTTGGCCAATGCAGATGTCCGGAAAGTTGCCCGTTTGGCCCGGCTGGCGATGAGTGAAGCGGAAATCGATGCCGCCCGTACACAGCTTTCCGGTATTTTTGACCTGATCGCCGAGATGCAGGCCGTCGACACCCAAGGCATAACACCGATGTCCCATGCCCAGGATTTATCTCAGCGCTTGCGCGAGGATGTCGTGACCCAGGCCAATCAACGCGAGCTGTTCCAGGCTATCGCTCCGCAAATCGAAGCGGGTTTATACCTCGTCCCACAAGTCATCGAATAATCATGCTTAATTCAAGTTTGCTACAACTCGGTAGCGCGCTACGCGCCAAAACAATCTCCAGCGTCGAACTGACGCAGCTCTATCTCGATCGCATCAATGCGCTCAATCCCGCGCTGAATGCTTATATCACCACCAACTTTGAGAGCAGCCTGGCGCAGGCCCGTGCGGCCGATACGCTGCTGGCCAGCGACAAGGCCCAGCCGCTCACCGGCATTCCAATCGCGCAGAAGGATATTTTTTGCGCCAAAGGCTGGCGCACCACCTGCGGCTCTAGGATGCTGGAAAATTTCATCGCACCCTATGATGCGCACGTGATTGAGCAGTTCAACAACGCAGGCGCGGTGAATCTGGGCAAGACCAACATGGACGAATTCGCGATGGGGTCAAGCAACGAAACCTCGCATTTCGGTGCGGTCAAAAATCCCTGGGATCGAAATGCCGTACCCGGCGGCAGCTCCGGCGGCGCGGCCTGTGCGGTCGCCGCGCGGCTTTGCGCGGCGGCGACCGGCACCGACACCGGCGGCTCGATACGCCAGCCCGCCGCTCTGTGCGGCATTTCCGGCATCAAGCCGACTTACGGCACCGTTTCGCGCTACGGCATGATCGCCTTCGCCTCCAGCCTGGACCAGGCAGGGCCGATGGCACGCGGCGCGGAAGATCTGGCGCTAATGTTGAATGTGATGACCGGCTTCGACGAACGCGATTCCACCAGCCTGCAACGCGATAAGGAAGACTACGCGCGCGACCTGAGTAAACCGCTGGCTGGCTTGCGGATCGGCCTGCCAAAAGAATTTTTCGCGGAAGGTTTATCGCAGGATGTCGCCAGCTGCGTGAACGAGGCAATTGCCGAATACAAGAAGCTGGGTGCAACTATCGTCGACATCAGCCTGCCGAATTCCAGGCTGGCGGTGCCGGTTTATTACGTGCTGGCTCCGGCGGAAGCCTCCAGCAACCTGTCGCGCTACGATGGTGTGCGCTACGGCTATCGTGCACCGGAATATACCGACCTCGCCGACATGTATGAAAAAAGCCGCGCACAAGGCTTCGGGGCAGAAGTAAAACGCCGCATCATGATCGGCACCTATGTGCTGTCCCACGGCTATTACGATGCCTATTATTTGCAGGCGCAAAAGATCCGCCGCCTGATCGCGCAGGATTTTGAAAATGCGTTCAAACAATGCGATGTCATCATGGGGCCGACCAGCCCGAGTACCGCGTTTGACTTGGGTTCCAAGGGCGACGACCCGGTGCAGATGTATTTGTCCGATATTTACACGATCGCGGTGAATCTGGCGGGCTTGCCCGGCATGTCGATTCCAGCGGGCTTTGGCAGCAATGGCCGCCCGGTCGGACTACAGATCATCGGCAATTATTTCAAGGAAGCGCAGATGTTGAACGTCGCGCATCAATATCAACTGGCGACCGACCATCACGGTCGCGCCCCGCAAAACATCGAGCTGTAAGGGAACATTATGATACATAAAACTAATGTCCGGGCACCCGCATGGGAAATCGTCATCGGGCTGGAAGTGCATACCCAGCTTTCGACCAACAGCAAAATATTTTCGGGCGCCTCCACCACTTATGGTGCCGAGCCGAACACCCAGGCAGACGCGGTGAGCATCGCGTTGCCGGGCGTGTTGCCGGTGCTGAACAAGGGCGCGGTGGAACGCGCGATCAAGTTCGGCCTCGCGGTCGGCGCGCACATCGCGCCGCGCTCGGTGTTTGCGCGCAAGAATTATTTTTATCCCGATCTGCCCAAAGGCTACCAGATCAGCCAGTTCGATCTGCCGGTGGTGGGACAGGGCGCGCTGACGATACAGGTCGAGCCGCTATCCGGTCCTTCGACGGGCTCAGGACAAACCTACGAAAAAGTGGTGCGCATCACCCGCGCGCATCTGGAAGAAGACGCGGGCAAGTCGGTACATGGCGCATCGCAAGGCATGACTGGGGTTGACCTGAACCGTGCCGGAACGCCGCTGCTGGAAATCGTATCCGAGCCAGACATGTGCTCCGCCGCCGAAGCGGTGGCCTATGCCAAGGCGCTGCACTCGCTGGTGCGCTGGATCGGCATCTCGGATGGCAACATGCAGGAAGGTTCGTTCCGTTGCGACGTGAACGTGTCGGTACGCAAACCCGGCGCACCGCTAGGCACGCGCCGCGAGATCAAGAACCTGAACTCGTTCAAGTTCATGCAGCAGGCCATCGACTACGAGGTGCAATGGCAGATCGACACGCTGGAGAACGGCGGCAAGATTCACCAGGCGACCATCTTGTTCAACCCGGATACCGGCGAGACGCGCGCGATGCGCAGCAAGGAAGACGCGCACGACTACCGCTATTTCCCCGACCCCGATTTACTGCCGCTAGACATCACGCCCGTGATGCTCGAACAAGTGCGTGCCACGTTGCCTGAGTTACCGCAAGCCAAGCGTGCACGCTACACCAGCGAGTACGCACTCTCAGCCTACGATGCCAACGGCCTCACTGCCTCTCGCGAGATGGCGGATTTTTTCGAAGCAGCCTTAAGCGACGTTCCTGGCCAAGCCAAGATTTGCGCCAACTGGCTGATCGGCGAAGTCAGTGCACAGTTAAATCGCGATGATTTGGAAATGGCGCAGTGCCCGATCACACCGCTACAACTGGGCGGCATGTTGAAACGCATTGCTGACAGCACGATCTCCAACGCGGGTGCAAAGGAGGTGTTCCGCGCGATGTGGGCGGAAGGCGGCGATGCCGATTCCATCATTGAAGCGAAGGGATTAAAGCAAGTTTCCGACTCAGGTGTGATCGAGAAGATCGTGGACGAGATCATCGCCGCCAACGCCGACAAGGTTGCGGAATATCGCAGCGGCAAGGATAAGCTGTTCGGCTTCTTCGTCGGCCTCGCGATGAAAGCCAGCAAGGGAAAAGCCAACCCGGCGCAGTTGAATGACGTGCTGAAGAAAAAGCTGGCCGGTTAAATTCAGACGCTGTAGGAGCGCAATTGACCTCGAAGAGGTTCTGTACCCTGTGGGTATTGCGCGATTGCCTGCGTGCCGAATCGCCCGATTAATCGGGCTCCTACAAAATCCCGGCAAGGCAAGTTAAATTATTTGATCAAACCTTCCGCTTTCATCGCCGCCTGCACCGCAGGACGTACCGCTATGCGCGCCAAGTATTCCTGTATTTTTGGGAACGGACCCAGATCGAAGCCGACGTGATTGCTCCAGTTCACCACGACGAACATATACGCGTCCGCCACAGTGAAATGGTCGCCCATCAAATAGGGGTTGTTCGCCAACTGCGTTTCGACATAAGCCAGACGCTTGATCAGATGATTGCGCGAGTTGGTTTTTACCTCTTCCGTCGCGTCCTTGTTGAAGAAGGGGCTGAAGGATTTATGGATCTCGCTGCTGATAAAAGTGAGCCATTCCTGCAGGCGATAACGCTCCATCGTGCCGCATTTTGGTGCGAGGCCTGATTCAGGCTTCTGGTCGGCGATATATTGCAGCACGGCAGCGCCTTCGGTCAGAATACTGCCATCATCCAGCTTGATCGTCGGCACGTAACCCTTGGGATTGATCTGCATGAAGTCTTCGCCACCGGCCGTCATTTTGGTGGTTTTTATCAGCCGGTCGATTTCGAACGGCAGCCCAGTTTCGTGCAGCGCGATGTGCGAAGCCAGTGAACAAGCCCCGGGGGAATAATATAATTTCATGTGAACTCCTGTGTCTGGTTGAGAATTAAAATTGCGGCGCGATTGAGTGCGATAAATTGTAAACCTTATGGTATTTTTTGATGATCACTCAACGATTTTTCGGAATTTCATTTGGAGGCTCTGCGCGGTTTGCGCGGCGCACGGGCGAACAAAGCATCATATAACCAGCGCGGCAAACACTTGAGTCCGAACCCGACCAAACCCATTTGCCATGGAATCACCGTGAATGAAGTTTGCCGCTCAATGGCACGCACCATGCGCCTTGCAGCCACATCGGCATCCAGTATGAACGGCATAGCGTAAGGATTGACGGCGGTCATCGGGGTCTTGATGTAACCCGGACAAATCGTAACGACTTTCACGCCGCTGCCATGCAGCTCGACTCGCAAGGATTCCAGATAAGATATTGCGGCGGCCTTGGAGGCCGAGTAGGCACTCGCCCCGGGCAGGCCGCGAAAACCCGCCACGCTTGCGATGCCGACCAGCGTACCTTGCCGGGCCGCACGCATCAAAGCAATGAAGGGGTGGAAGGTTTTGACGATACCCAGCACATTGGTATCCATCACTTGCCCAAAGGCATCAAGGTCTTCTGCATACTCGGTAAGTGTGCCGACACTCACCCCGGCATTGGCGATGACCACATCCGGAACTCCGGCGCGTGCGATAAAATCGTTTGCGGCATTTTGCACGGCATGCGCATCGCACACATCCAGCGCGTAGCAATAAACCTGACCCGGGAATTCTGCGCTGAGGGTTTGCAGCAATTCACCGCGCCGGGCGAATGCGCAGATTGTCGCCCCGCGTTCAAGATAATCGCGCGCCAGCGCCAGACCTAAACCGCCAGACGCACCGCTTACAACGACACGGAGCGGCATTTTTTACTTTTCATGGCGGCGTATATCTGTATTGGCTTGAGAGCTTGTTTATTTTCTATGTTCCTTGCGCGCCATCACGATCACTTCTTTCAATGCGCGAATAGTGTCTTCCGGTTGCAAGCCTTCGATCACATATTTCCCGTCCACCACCAGAGTGGGTGTGCCGCTGATGTTATAACTGCGTATCATTTGCTTGGCGCGCGTCACCTTGCTTTGCATCGAAAATGAGTTGTAAGCGGCGGTGAAATTCGCGCGATCAACGCCATGTTTTGCGACAAAATTGGCAATCTTGTCTTCATCGCTCAAGTCTACAATTTCTTCGTTCCAGGCACGATACAGGGCATCATGCAGCTGTTGACGCTGCCCCAGACTTTCCAGCGCGTAGAAAGTATTTGCCATCGGCTCCCAAGAATCGCGAAACACGGTGGGTACCAAGGTCAGCTCCACATCCCGAGGCATGGTCTTTTCCCACTCGCTTAGCTTTGGATGCAAATGAAAACAGTGTGTGCAACCGTAAAAGAAGAATTCCAAAACTTCAATTTTTTTGGTACCAGTCGGCTGAGCCGTGCCCAACAACTTGTAATCCTTGCCCAGTTCCGCAGCTGCAAATGCCGCGCCACCGACAAACAGTGTTGCTGTTACCAACAAAATTTTGATCAGATTTTTCATATATCGCTCCTCATCGTGATTGTAAATACACTTATTGCGCCCGCATCGGAGTGCTGTCCATCCCATTTTGTTTCAGAAATCCGCGAGCATGATTCATCTCATCCGCAGTTTTATATGGTCCCAGACGCACACGATACCACAGCCCTTTATCAGGAATGGTCGCGGGCTGAATATGGGCTTCAACACCCAGCAGGGCCAGTTTTGCCTTGAGGTTTTCAGCATCGCTGACACTGGAAAATGATCCCGCCTGCAATATCTGTGGTTCATAAACAGCAGCAGGTTTGCTATCCGCCGACAGGGGTTTTGATGTTTGGACTTTGGCGATCTGTGGTTTGTCGACTGGCTTGGGTTTATCTGCGTGACTGAGTTTCGCTTCCGATTTATCGGTCAGCACCTTGTAGAATTCAAAACGCGGCTTTCCATCGATCGGTGTTGCGGTCGGCTTCTCTTTTGCTGCAGCGGCTGCAACAGGGGCAGCCGGTTTGGTCGTGTCCGGCTGCGGTTTTGCCACGGTCGCCGGTTGCTTGTTCGTGAACGGACTGGGAGACTTCATCAGGTACCAAGCCACTCCGGCAGCCATGCCTACGCCGGCCACCACGCCAACGAGCACACCAGCCCACATCGAATTCCCGCCACGGCTTGGCGCGGCGGATTTGTTGCCCGTATTTCTGCCCATGTTCTACCTGTTCCTTTTCATTACATTTTCTCTTGTTACATTTTTTCTGGCGCGCTCACACCGAGTATGGCCAAACCGTTGCGCATCACTTGTGCCGCCGCCGCGATCAATGCCAGCCTTGCCAATTTGACCGCCTCGTCCTCGACCAGAAAACGCGAGGCATTATAGTAGCTGTGAAAATCGGCCGCCAAGTCCTTCAGGTAAAAAGCGATCAGATGCGGTGCCAATTCCTGCGCGGCATTTTCGATTACTTGCGGATAGTCGATCAACTGTTGCAGCAACGCAGTTTCATACTCGCTATCCAGCAGACTGACATCCGCGCCCAGCAAGACTTGCCGCTCGCCGCCCCACAGCCCCAGCACCGTGCTGACTCTGGCGTGGGCATACTGGATGTAATACACCGGGTTATCGTTGCTCTTGGATTTCGCCAGATCGATGTCGAAAACCAGTTGCGAATCGGGATGGCGTGCCGCGAGGAAATAGCGCGTCGCGTCGCAGCCCACTTCGTCGATCAGGTCGCGCAGCGTGACATAACTGCCCGCGCGTTTTGAAATTTTAACTTCCTGACCATCGCGCAGCACCGTCACCATCTGGTGCAGCACGTAATCCGGCCAACCCTTGGGGATGCCGATATCCAGCGCCTGCAGCCCGGCTCTCACCCGCGTGATCGTGCTGTGGTGGTCCGCGCCCTGCTCGTTGATCACGCGCGTAAAGCCGCGCCGCCACTTGTCCAGATGATAGGCCACGTCCGGCACAAAATAGGTGTAAGTGCCATCGGTCTTGCGCATCACGCGATCTTTGTCGTCGCCGAAATCGGTGGTGCGCAGCCACAGCGCATCGTCCTGCTCATAGGTATGACCGCTGGCGATCAGCTTGTCGACGGTCTCCTTCACCTTGCCGTCGGTATACAGCGCAGACTCCAGCGAGAACACGTCAAAGTTCACACCGAAGGCACGCAGATCGAGATCCTGCTCGCGGCGCAGATACGCCACCGCAAAATGTCGGATCGCATCAGTATCGTTCACATCACCGGATGCCTTCACGTGCTGATCGTCCGCTTCCACGGTCTCCTCTGCCAGATAAGCACGGGCGACATCCGCGATGTAATCGCCGCGATAGCCCGCTTCCGGCCACGAGGGATCGTCCGGCGTGATGCCACGGCAGCGCAACTGCACGGACAGTGTCAGATTATCGATCTGCACACCCGCATCGTTGTAGTAAAATTCGCGCGTCACATTCCAGCCAGCCGCGTGCAACACGCTGCACAAACAATCCCCCACCGCTGCGCCGCGCCCATGGCCGACATGCAGCGGGCCGGTCGGATTCGCCGAGACGAACTCCACCCCTACACGGCGTCCTGCGCCGATGTGAACGTGACCATAGCCCGCACCCGCCTGCAACACGCCGCGCACCACGCCCTGCTTGGCTGCTGTGGTAATGAACACGTTGATGAATCCCGCACCGGCGATCTCCAGCTTCTCTATGACGTCGGATTTTGGCAATGCAGCGATCAATTTCTGCGCGATGTCACGTGGGGGCTTGCGCAGCGGCTTGGCCAGCTGCATCGCCAGATTGCACGCGTAATCGCCATGCGTAGCCAGCTTGGGACGCTCGATGAGTATCTCGGTTTGTGTCGCGCTATCGATTACTAATTCTGGCGCGACCTCGCGCAAAGCCTGCGCAAACAATTCAGCCAGATGGGTTTTGAAATTAACGGAAGGAATGAAGCTCATGGCACACCTGCAAAAACGAAGCGCTAATTATAGCATTGGGGTGCGGTTGGATTGTTTATGGCAGATGCGCCCGAGTCAGGATAATGAAATTTATTGGCTGAATTAGACACAATAAAGGACGGTCAGAATGGATAAAAAATATGTTCAATTCGAATGTCCAGTTTGCCACAACCGTTTTTCATGACAACACTTCACTCGAATTTCAATTTTATTTAGGGTGCGATCCCGCAAGTAACCGAGCGATTCAAGGTAACTTAAAAGTCACTCTCATCAGCGTTCCATTACCGTCCAAACCTGATAGCACGCAAACCTCTGCACCATGACGATGCGCAATTTCACGCACGATGGGCAATCCCAAACCACATCCGTCCTGATTGCTGCCCAACACACGATAAAATCGTTCGAACACGCGCTCGCGCTCATTTTCTGGAATGCCCCGCCCGTTATCTTCCACTTCCAGTCTAAACGCCGTTGCGTCCCGCATAATACGCACCGTCACGTGCCCGTTCGGCTGGGTATAGCGTAACGCGTTATCTATCAGGTTATTCAACATCTCAACCAGCAACAATGAATTTCCTTTTATTGTGCAAACATCACCGTCGGTTTCCAATCCCAGGTCGATATTCTTTTTCAAGGCGGGTTGCACCCAATGCTCGGTGGTCGTTCTTGCAAGTGCAGCCAAATCCAGATCAATCAGGTTATCGGATATCCGCACACTCGGTTCGACACGCGCCAGCGAAAGCAATTGATTTACCAGATGTGCGGCGTGTTCCGTTGCTTTGTACATCTGTTGCAATGAATGACGGATTTCCGCTTCATCTTTCAGGCGCATCGCAAATTCTACTTGTGCTTTTAGCCCGGTGAGCGGTGTGCGCAATTGATGTGAGGCATCGGCAATAAAACGTTGCTGCAGCTCAGCAGATTTACTCAATCGCCCCATCAACTCGTTGAAATTATTGATGAGCGGTCTGATTTCACCAATCACTTTATCTTCCGGCAACGGGCTCAAATCCTGCGCAGAACGACGACCAACCTCGTCGCTCATCTGCGATAGCGGGCGCAAACTGCGGCCCACCGCAAACCACAACACGCTCCCGGTAATTAAAACCATCGTCAACTGGATGGGCAATATGCGCCATACCCACTCCCAAATCCGCTCATGATGCACGACCTTCGTTTTCGCCATGACGACATTCACATATCCATCCGGAACATCGGGTTCTGCAACCATGACGGCCATCATGCGCACCGGATATCCCTTGAAGCTGGCTTCGTAATGAATAGGGGTGGTACTCAACTTTTCTGCTGGCAGCGGCAAATCAGCATAGCCATAAAGATATTCCTGTCTCAAACCGGTCAGCGAATAAAACACCAGATCGTCTTTATCTTGCTCCAACATATCATGCGTGCCGTCATGGATCACGAATTCCACTTCACCATTTTGATTGGTGCTTAATTGATCCACCAATATTTTGCAGAGATCAAACAAAAAATGGTCATGCCTGCGGTCTGACGAATCCAAACCAATCTTGTAGGAAAATGCCGCATTGAAGAGCAGCAAAACTACCATCGGCGCTAACACTCGCCGGAGCAGTTGCAGGCGCAACGAGTCTTTATCAAACCACGACTTAACGAGCTTCATCTTTTTCCAGTAAATAACCCAAGCCGCGCATGGTGCGTATATTGATATTTCCAACTTCGAGTTTTTTGCGCAAACGATGCACGTATACCTGAAGGGCATTGCCGGTCATTTCCTCGTGTAGCTCTGACAGCTGTTCGCTCAACTGCTCCTTGCTCACGACTCTGCCCGCGCGCAGCATCAATATTTCCAGGATGCCCAGTTCACGGGAGGATAAGTCCAGCGGGATGCCATGTGAAGTAGCGCGGTGACCAACCGTATCCAGGCATAGATCACCGACCTGCAATTGAGCACTGCTAGCTGATTGTCCGCGCCGAAGCAATGAGCGTATCCGCGCTTCCAGTTCGGGCAAATCAAAAGGTTTGGTCAGGTAATCATCCGCACCCAAATCCAGCCCCTGCACGCGATCTTCCACCTTATCTCGCGCTGTCAGAATCAGCACCGGTACTTGCACATTGCGCTGGCGCAAGTGGCGCAAAATCTCTGCGCCATCCATATCCGGCAGACCCAGATCCAGAATCACCAGATCGAATTGCTGCTCGGTCAACAATTGATCAGCACGTTGACCATTGCCTTCATACATAACAACATAACCAGATTTGCGCAGGATGCGCATCAGGCCATCAGCAAGAACAGGGTCATCTTCAACAAGCAGGACGCGCATATTTTTTTGGGGATTAACACAAGCAGGAAACATTATGATACAAGGCATTTATCTTCTTGCAAAACAAGTGCATCAATAAATATTGTGGCCCGAAGTCAAATGAGACATCAGGGCTATCAGTCTGCCGCCGACAGGTGAATAGTGTACTGCCCCGATTTATCGTCACGCACCACCCGGAGCAGTTTGTGCCGCTGCGCGTCCTCAACTAACTCCTTGAACGAACGGTAGCCGTAGGAAGATTCGGTAAAGCCCGGCCTGCGTCGCTGCATCGTGGTCTTGACCATTGATCCCCAGATTTTTTCATCGGAGCCACGCTCCGAAATCAGCCCCTCAACCGTTTCAACCAGGAAATCCAGAGCCTCCTGGCGCTTATCTTCCTCGCCCTTTGCTTCAGTGCGCTTTGTCGTTCCGGCAGCGGGCTTGGCGGGTGCTTTCTTGGCTGCCTGTTTCTTTTTCGCTTCCTGCTCTCGCACCAGATCGTCGTAAAAAATAAACTCGTCGCAGTTGGCGCTGAGCAGGTCCGAGGTCGAATCCTTCACGCCGATGCCGATCACGTATTTGTTGTTCTCGCGCAGCTTGGACACCAGCGGCGAAAAATCCGAATCGCCGCTGATGATCACGAAGGTGTCCACATGGGCTTTGGTGTAGCACAGGTCGAGCGCATCGACGACCATGCGGATGTCGGCGGAGTTCTTGCCGCTTTGTCTCACATGCGGTATCTCAATAAGCTCGAAGGCGGCTTCATGCATCGTCGCCTTGAATTCCTTGTAGCGATCCCAGTCGCAATAGGCTTTTTTGACTACGATGCTGCCCTTGAGCAGCAGGCGTTCCAGCACTTTCTTGATGTCGAACGGCGCGTACTTGGCATCGCGCACGCCCAGCGCCACGTTCTCGAAATCGCAGAACAAGGCCATGTTGGTAATTTCAGGTTGAGCTGCCATGTGAGTCTCCTCTTTGATTTTAATTAAAATCTGGCATCCTTCGCCACGCTAACGTTCCTTACACAACCTTGCCGGGATTCATCAATCCTTGCGGGTCGAGCGCCTGCTTGATGGTGCGCATCAATTCCAGCTCCAGCGGGTCTTTGTATTCGCGTATCGCGTCGCGCTTGAGTTGCCCAAGTCCATGTTCGGCACTGATGCTGCCGTTTAGTTCACGCACCACTTCATACACCAGTTTGTTTACCGCGCCTTCCTGTTGCTCGATGAAAACTTTGTTTAGTGAGGCATCCGGCATCGACGCGTTGTAATGGATGTTGCCGTCGCCCATATGGCCGAACGCCACGATGCGTATCCCGGGAAACGCCTTGTGCAACGCGGCATCGGCTCGCGAGATGAATGCCGCCACAAGGCTCACCGGAACCGCAATGTCGTGCTTGATGCTGACGCCTTCTCGCTTCTGCGCCTCGCTGATGTTCTTGCGCAGTTTCCACCAACTTTCCGCACCACCTGTGTCGGCGGCAATATCGAATTCCAGCACCTCGCCGCCAAAACTCAACAATGCGCTGCGCACTGCACCATCCTGCGCGTCCTGCAACACATCGGAGACCTGGATCAACAGATACCATTGATAAGGCCGCATGAATGGCTCTTGCACATCTTCGATATGCTTGAAAACAAGATCAAGGCTGCTGCGCGAAATGAGCTCAAACCCGCTCAAGCTGTGACCGCAGCTTGAGCGGATATGCGCGAGCAACCGCACCGCCGCATCCGGGTTCGCAATCGCCACGCAGGCGGTGGCGCTGGACCGAGGACGCGGAAACAATTTCAGCACCGCAGCGGTGATGATGCCGAGCGTGCCTTCCGCGCCGATGAATAGCTGCTTCAGATCATAGCCGGTGTTGTCCTTGCGCAATGCCCTGAGGCCGTTCCACACGCGCCCGTCCGGCAGCACCACTTCCAGACCCAGCACCAGATCGCGTGCATTTCCGTAACGCAACACCCCGATGCCGCCCGCGTTGGTGGAAAGATTGCCGCCGATCTCGCAATGCGGAGCGATGGCGGTGAGACCGAGCGGAAACAAACGATCCTGCTGTTCCGCCGTCTCGCGCACGGCAGCCAGCGTGCAGCCCGCCTCGACGGTCATCGTGTAATTGGTGGGGTCGATCGCGCGAATCTGATGCATGCGCGACAGGTTCAATACGATTTGTTGTAAAGCGCCAGCCAATGGGACGGATGCGCCGCACAAACTGGTGTTGCCGCCCTGCGGCACGATCGCGATTTGATTTGCGGCGCACAGTTTCACAATTTCTGAAACTTGCTGCGTACTGGATGGAAACAGTACCGCCAGCGCGTTGCCGGAATAGCGCCCGCGCCAGTCGGTGCAATATGGTTTTGCCGAGTCGCCGGTCAATACGGCTTCGGAACCCACGGTGGAGATGAACGCATCAAGAATATCCATAGTCAACGATTCTCCGGTCGGGGCATTTCAAGACGACGACATCAGCCTTTGTTGGTTCGGTATGGTATCCATAGCTGGTAGAGCGAAGTGAAAATCATCACCGTCGATGCCAGGCTATAGCCGATGCCGCCAATTATTACCAGCCAGGCAAAGCCCGGATTAAGCCTGGTCAGCCACCATGCCGCAACGTCCAGGATCAGGAACGCGAACGGAAAAAATATCAGCCCCGCTTTGACGAGCTGACTGAATCCGCCAGCGTAACTGAATATCCATCCGACGAAGAAGAAGATGAAAGCGATGCCGAACAAGTGGATGTGCGATACGCGAGTCAGATTCGTTATGCTAGCTCCGGTATCGGTGGCCGCGACTTTAAGTATGATTCCCTTTTCTCCGACGTTGACGATGCCCGGCATGTTGGCGTGGCAGCCCACGCAATACTGCTCGGTCAGCGGTTTGATGGTTGTTTCCCATTCGTTCTCAGGTGAACCTGCGCGCGCCCACTTGATCAACGTCAGCCGCGCTTCGGGGGGCGCATTATCCTTCATCGAACCGTTCAGCTTGGCTTCCAGTTTGGAGCCGGTACGGTCACCATAATAGCTGTACACGATATCATCTACCGATAGGCCAAACTTGCCGTCCGCCATGCCGTGGGTCAGTAATATCTGCACACCCGCCATCAACAAGCCCACGCCAATCGCCAGCAGGTAACCGGTGAACAGTGACTTGATGGGCAAAGACAGTTCGTGCAAATGCGTTTTGTGTATTTCGTTCATGCCGCTCTCCGCAATTAATTTTTTCGCGCCGCATTATACATCCGGCAATGACACCACTTATCCGCTAAAACTCTAGCGGGTCAATGTCCAGCGAGCAGCGCAATTTTGCAGCAGGCAGCGCGTCCAGCAACGGTTGCCAGGCGCGCAGGAATTGCTGTAGCCCTTTGCGCGTGGTCGCCTGTATCAGCAATTGCGCGCGCAGGTGATTGGCGCGGCGCGGCAGCGCGGCGGGCACCACTCCTAAGATTTCAACATCATGCTGCAATTCCTTCGCGGCAGCTCGCGCACTGTTGAGATAGGCATATACCTCGGCTTCTATTTTCCCTTCGGCGCGCAACATCGCCTGATACACGAACGGCGGAAAGCCCGCCATCTGCCGCTCGGCCAGCTGCTGCGCGGCCCAGCCTTCGAAGTCGTGCGTCTGCAACGCGCGGAACAACGGATGATCCGGGAACGCGGTCTGGATCAGCACCTCGCCGGATTTTTCGGCACGTCCGGCGCGTCCCGCCACCTGCACCAGTTGCGCGAACAGTTTTTCTGCCGCGCGAAAATCGCTGCTGTATAGCGCGCTGTCGGGATTGAGTGCGCCGACCAGCGTCAGCGCGGGAAAGTCGTGGCCCTTCGCGAGCATTTGCGTGCCCACTAAAATATCGACTTCGTTCGCGTGTATCTGTTCGCGCATCGTCTGCCATGCGCGCTTGTTGCGCGTGCTGTCGCGGTCCACTCTCAAAATTCGTGCGTCGGGAAAGCGCTGCTGCAACACCTCTTCGACGCGCTGCGTGCCGCTGCCGACCGGATGCAAATCGGCGTTGCCGCAGCTCGGACAGGCGAGCGGCACACGTATCTGGTAGCCGCAGTGGTGGCAGCGCAGACGCTGGTCTTTCAGATGCAGCACCATCTTGCCCGCGCAATGTTTGCAATCCGACAGCCAGCCGCAGCCGGTACACATCAGCACCGGCGCATAGCCGCGCCGGTTGATGAACAGCAGGCTCTGCTCGCGGCGCGCGATGCGCAGCTCGACCTCGCGCAGCAGATTTTCGCTGATGCCGTGGTGCATCACGGTCTGATTGATGTTGACGCAGCGCACCGTAGGCAAGCGCGCCTCGGCAAGCGCACGTCCGGTCAGCTTGAGCATTTGATAACGCCCGCTTTGCGCGTTGTGGTAACTCTCCAGTGCCGGCGTCGCCGAGCCCAATACGATCGGCACGCCGCGCTGACTGGCGCGAAATATCGCCACATCGCGCGCCGAGTAACGCAAGCCGTCCTGCTGCTTGAACGAGCTGTCGTGTTCCTCGTCGACGATGATCAGCGCCAGCCCCGGCAATTCCGCGAACACCGACAGCCGCGTGCCGAGCACGATCTGCGCCACACCCAGTTGCGCCTGCTGCCAGTTGTGCAGCCGCTCACCCTCGCCCAGCCCGCTATGCAGACTGACCAGATTCACATCTGAAAAACGGCTGCGAAAATAATGCTCCAGCTGCGGCGTCAAATTAATTTCCGGCACCAGCAACAACAACTGTCCGCCTTGTTGCAACACATGATGCATCAAGTGAACATATACTTCGGTCTTGCCGCTGCCGGTGATGCCGTGCAGCAGAAAACACGCATAGCCGCCAGCTTGCGTGATGCTGTCCACCGCGAGTTGCTGTTCGCCGGTCAGCGTGTGCGCATTGTCAAATGTATGCGTTTGAATATTCTTATCCGCTCGTCCCATAGAGCTTTTGGTCGGGCACCCGCCTGAGCCTGTCGAAGGGAGGTGAGCCTCCGAATAACTTTCGACCCACCCCCCCGCGATCAACGCCTTCAGCTGCGCACCTACCGTCGCCGACAACGCCTTCAGCTGCGCCAGATTGCACGGCTCCTCCGTCAGCTTCGCGAGGATGCGCCGCTGCACCACCTTGCGTTTCGAAAAAGATTCGAGATCGAGCGCCGCACCGCTCTCGCTCAGGCGATACGACAAGACAGGTTTAATCGTAATCGGCTTGTCGGAACGCATGCGTGCGGGCAACGCCGACAGCACCGTCTGCCCGATCGGATAGCGGTAATAGTCGCTGCAAAATCGCAGCAGATCGAGCAAGCCCTTCGACAGCGGCGCGCTGTCATGCAGCACCTGCGAAACCGGCTTGATGCGCTCCGCCGACAGCTCGGTAGACGTAGCGCACTCCATCACCACCCCGACCATCTGACGCTTGCCGAACGGCACGATCACGCGCTGCCCGACCACAACGCCTTCTGCCACCGTGTAATCGAACAGGGTGGCTAACGGAATATCGAGGGCAACGCGGACTATAGACATAGTTACTCGATCAATCAACGCGGCGATTGTCGCAGAAATACAAAAGCCGCAGGCATCTCCTGCGGCTTTTTGTTCAACCAGCAGCCTCAAAACCTTTGCACGACGTAGCGAGCGAAGCTGAGACAAGGCAAAAAATAGTGAAAAACCGGAATGTGCATTTAGCCTGCCGCTACGCGACCCCGGATTTTGAGCTATTTTTTAACGCCGTATCAGCAAGCGTATAACCAATGACTTTGTTGGCGTAGTTTGCCAACTTAGTCAGATGGCTAGTCGTTTCACCAGTAGCTGTGCAAAGGTTTTTTAATGGTATTTGCGGCTCAGTTCATGCACCGACTTAACCAGCGCCGCCACGTGCTCCGGGTTGGTATGTTGCGAGATGCCGTGACCCAAGTTGAACACATGGCCGCTGCCAAAACCGTAGCTGCCGAGGATATGCTCAACCTCTTTATGAATCGCCTCGGGCGAGGCGAACAGTACGGTGGGGTCCATGTTGCCTTGCAGCGCAACTTTATTGCCAACCTTCTGGCGCGCGATGCCGATGTCTATAGTCCAATCCAGACCGATCGCATCACAGCCGGTGTTGGCGATGCTCTCGATCCACAGGCCGCCGCCCTTGGTGAACACGATGGACGGAATTTTCACGCCGTCTTTTTCCTTGATCAGGCCGTCGACGATGCGATGCGTGTAGGCCAGCGAGAATTCATGGAACGCCGCATGGGACAACACGCCGCCCCATGAATCGAAAATCATCACGGCTTGCGCACCGGCTTCGATCTGCGCATTCAGGTAAGCGATCACCGCCTGGGTGGTCACCTCCAGAATGTGGTGCATCAGCTTGGGCTCGTTGTACATCAGGGTTTTCACCTTGGCGTAATCGTCACTGCCGCCGCCTTCGACCATGTAGCAGGACAGCGTGAACGGGCTGCCGGAAAATCCGATCAGCGGAATACGGCCATCCAGAGACTTACGAATCTGCGACACGGCATCGGTGACATAGCGTAAATCCTTGTCGACGTCCGGCACACGCAGCGCCTTGATCGCCGCCGCATCGCGCAACGGATGCTTGAACTTCGGGCCTTCGCCATCGGAGAAATACAGCCCCAAGCCCATCGCATCCGGCACAGTCAGGATGTCCGAAAACAGGATCGCCGCATCCAGCGGGAAACGATCTACCGGTTGCAGCGTGACTTCGGTCGCGAAGTCAGGATTCTTGCATAAGCCCAGAAAACTGCCCGCACGCTTGCGCGACTCGCGATATTCCGGCAAAAAACGTCCGGCCTGACGCATCATCCACATCGGGGTGTATTCGGTTGGTTGACGCAACAGCGCGCGCAGGAAGGTGTCGTTCTTTAGCTTGAAGTTCATTATCTATTCCAGTTTGAATTAGCGAGGTAGTACCGATGATCCCATCAAAAACTCGTCGACCGCACGTGCGCACTGACGCCCTTCACGTATCGCCCACACCACCAGCGATTGTCCGCGACGCATGTCGCCTGCGGCGAATACTTTATCTTTGCTGGTGCGGTAATTTTCCGTGTCGGCCTTGATATTGCCGCGCGCGTCTTTTTCCACACCGAAGGCATCCAGCACCTTCTGCTCCGGGCTGACGAAGCCCATTGCCAGCAAGACCAGATTGGCCTTCAGCTCGAATTCGCTGCCGGCGATCTCGGACATCTTGCCGTCTTTCCATTCCACGCGCACCGCGCGCAGCTTCTCGATCTTGCCGTTATTGCCGATGAATTCCTTCGTGACGATAGACCAGTCACGCTGACAACCTTCATCATGCGAACTGGACGTGCGCATCTTCATCGGCCAGTTCGGCCAGACCAGCGACTTGTTTTCTTTTTCGGTGGGGCGCGGCATCACTTCGAATTGCGTAATGGATAGCGCGCCGTGGCGATTCGATGTGCCCACACAATCGGAGCCGGTATCGCCGCCGCCAATCACCACCACATGCTTGCCAAATGCCGAAATCGGATTCTTGCCGCCGCCCGCCACTTCCTTGTTTTGCGGGATCAACAGTTCAAGCGCGTAGTGCACACCTTGCAATTCGCGGCCCGGCACCGGCAGGTCGCGCGGTGTTTCGGCGCCTCCGGCCAGAATCACCGCATCGAATTTTTTCAACAACTCATCGGGGCTGACAGTCTTCTTGGCATCGTTGGCCACTTTGTTCGCAGGTACATCCTTACCGATGAACGTGGAGGTTTTAAACGTGACGCCCTCGGCTTCGAGTTGCTCGATGCGCCAATCGATCAGGCGTTTGTCGAGCTTGAAGTCGGGGATGCCATAACGCAACAAACCGCCGATGCGACTGTTCTTCTCGAACACGGTCACGCTGTGGCCGACGCGCGCCAGCTGCTGAGCGGCAGCCAGCCCGGCTGGGCCGGAGCCGACTACGGCAATTTTCTTGCCGGTTTTTTTCGCAGCGGGCTGCGGCAACACCCAGCCGCTCTCGCCACCCTTGTCGATGATCGCGTGCTCGATGGACTTGATGCCCACCGCGTCGTTGTTGATGTTCAGCGTGCAAGCCGCTTCGCATGGCGCGGGACAGATGCGTCCGGTGATTTCCGGAAAGTTATTGGTGGAGTGCAGCACGTCCAGCGCTTCGCGCCAGTTGCCGCGATACACCAGATCGTTCCAGTCGGGGATGATGTTGTTGACCGGACATCCCGAAGTGCAGAACGGGATACCGCAATCCATGCAGCGCGCACCTTGCGTCTTGGCCTGCTCGTCGTTCAGGTGCAGCACGAACTCGCGGTAGTTCTTGCGCCGTTCCGCGACCGGCAAGCTAGCTTCGCTTAAACGTTGGAACTCCATGAAACCGGTTGGTTTGCCCATTATGCGGCCTCCTTCTGCTTGACTTGTTGCGCCGCCATTTCCTGCAACGCGCGCCGGTATTCGGTCGGCATCACCTTGGTGAACTTCGGCAAATAGGCCTGCCAGTTTTCCAGAATCTGTCTGGCGCGCGGACTGTTGGTGTAGCGAAAATGTTTTTCAATCTGATCCCGCAACGCATACTCATCCGCCTGATCGAGATGGTTGAAATGTACGCGACCATGGCTTTCCGGCACCGCATCGGTGCTGTCGAGCGCGGCCAATTCTTCCGGCACCGGCTCGAGTTGCACCATCGACAGGTTGCAGCGTTTCTCAAAGTTGCCGTCTTCATCCAGCACATACGCGACGCCGCCGGACATGCCCGCCGCAAAGTTGCGTCCGGTCTGTCCCAGCACGACTACCATGCCACCGGTCATGTATTCGCAACCATGATCGCCCAGACCTTCTACGACCGCAATCGCACCTGAGTTGCGCACCGCGAAGCGTTCGCCCGCCACGCCCGACAAATAACATTCCCCGGAAGTCGCGCCATACAGCACGGTGTTGCCGACGATGATGTTTTCATGCGAGACCAGTTTGGAATCCGCTGGCGGCATGATGCTGATGCGTCCGCCGCACAGCCCCTTGCCGACGTAGTCGTTGCCTTCGCCGCGCAACTCGAACGACATGCCGGGCGACAAAAATGCTCCGAAGCTTTGTCCTGCCGTGCCGGTGAATTTCACATTGATCGTATCAGGCGGCAAACCCATTTGACCGTAACGCTTCGCGACTTCGTGCGACAGCATCGTGCCGACGGTGCGGTTGACGTTGCTGATACGGCTCTCAATCACCACCGGTTTTTTATCGGTCAGCGCATTTTGCGCCTGGGCGATCAGCTTGTTATCCAGTGCTTTTTCCAGCTCGTGATCCTGCGTATCCGCATGACGGCGCGCCACTTGGGGCGGCATATCCGGCTGATGGAAAACTTTGGAAAAGTCCAGCCCTTGCGCCTTCCAGTGACTGACGCCGTGCTTCGCATCGAGCAAATCGCTGCGTCCGATCAGATCGACAAACTTGCGGATGCCCAGCTGCGCCATCAGTTCGCGCACTTCTTCGGCGACAAAGAAGAAGTAGTTCACCACGTGTTCCGGCTGGCCGGAAAACTTCTTTCGCAGCACGGGGTCCTGGGTCGCAACGCCGACCGGACAGGTGTTCAGGTGACACTTGCGCATCATGATGCAGCCTTCCACGACCAACGGTGCTGTGGCGAAGCCGAACTCATCCGCACCCAGCAACGCGCCGATCAGCACGTCGCGGCCGGTCTTGATCTGGCCGTCCACCTGCAACGCGATGCGGCCACGCAACTGGTTCAGCACCAGTGTCTGCTGGGCTTCGGCCAAACCCAGTTCCCACGGAGTACCGGCATGCTTGATCGAGGAGACCGGCGATGCGCCGGTGCCGCCGTCGAAACCGGACACCACGATGTGGTCGGCCTTGGCTTTTGCTACGCCTGCCGCGACCGTACCGACGCCCACTTCGGAAACCAGCTTCACCGAAATCGACGCGGACGGATTGGAATTCTTCAGATCATGGATCAGCTGCGCCAGATCTTCGATCGAATAAATATCGTGATGCGGAGGCGGCGAAATCAGCCCGACACCCGGCACCGAGAAGCGCAGCTTGGCGATGTATTCCGACACCTTGCCGCCCGGCAACTGGCCGCCTTCGCCGGGCTTCGCGCCCTGAGCCATCTTGATCTGGATCTGGTCGGCGCTCGATAAATATTCGGCAGTCACGCCAAATCGTCCCGAGGCGACTTGCTTGATTCTGGAACGCAACGAGTCGCCCGGCTGCATTTCGCGATCGGCCTCGATACGGCTCTTGCCGATGATGTCGGACAGCATTTCGCCGCCCTTGAAGGTCTTGAAGCGCGCCGCATCTTCGCCGCCTTCGCCGGTGTTGGACTTGCCGCCGATGCGGTTCATCGCGATCGCCAACGTGGTGTGCGCCTCGGTCGAAATGGAACCCAGCGACATCGCGCCAGTGACGAAACGTTTGACGATCTCTTTTGCGGATTCAACTTCAGCCAGCGGAACGGCAGCACCTGCAGGCTTAATTTCGAACAAGCCGCGCAGAGTTTTAAGCTTGGTGCTCTGTTCGTTGATCAGCTGCGCATATTCCTTGTAGGTCGCGGCATTGTTGGTACGCGTGGCATGCTGCAATTTCGCGATCGAGTCCGGCGTCCACATGTGCTCTTCGCCGCGCACGCGGTAAGCATATTCGCCGCCCGCTTCCAGCGCGTTGGCCAGCACCGGATCATTACCGAAGGCGCCCTGATGCGTGCGCATCGCCTCTTCTGCGACTTCCTTCAGGCCGATGCCTTCGATCTGGGTCGCTGTGCCGGTGAAATACTCGGCGACGAAAACCGCGTTCAAACCGATCGCCTCAAAAATCTGTGCGCCGCAGTAGGATTGATAAGTGGAGATGCCCATCTTGGACATCACCTTCATCAAACCCTTGTTGATCGCCTTGATGAAACGCTTCTTGGCTTCTTTGACATCTACCTTGGCAGGCAGGGTCATCGACTCTATGGTCTCGTACGCCAGCCACGGACACACCGCTTCGGCGCCATATCCGGCCAGCAACGCGAAGTGATGCACCTCGCGCGCGGAGCCGGTGTCCACCACCAGACCGGTGCTGGTGCGCAGTCCTGCATGCACCAGATGAAGATGCACTTTGGAACACGCCACCAGCGCTGGGATCGCGATGCGCTTGGCCGACATCGCGCGGTCCGACAGGATCAACACGTTGTAACCTTCGGCCACAGCCTTGTCGGCTGCCGCACACAAGGCTTGCACCGCTTGCTCGCAGCCCGCCGCACCCAGCGATGCCGGATAAGTGATGTCCAAAACCTGCGAGCGGTATTGACCGCGGGTCAGCTTATCGATGTTGCGCAACTTCGCGATATCGTCATTCGACAGCACCGGCTGATGCACTTCCAGACGCAGCATCGGTTTGGTTTCTTCGATGCCGAGCAGGTTGGGTTTCGGGCCGATGAACGAGGTCAGCGACATCACGATTTCTTCCCGTATCGGATCGATAGGCGGGTTGGTCACTTGCGCGAACAGCTGCTGGAAATAGTCAAAGAACGAGCGGTTCTTGTTCGACAGCACCGCCAGCGCGGCATCTGTGCCCATCGAACCGGTCGGCTCTTCGCCGGCGTTGACCATCGGAGACAGGATGAACTTCAAGTCTTCCTGCGAATAGCCGAATGCCTGTTGGGTATCGAGCAACGATGCATTCAATTTCGGTTTGTCAGCCACTTCCGGCAAGTCTCCGAGGAAGTAGCGGGATTGCGCGATCCACTGCTGATAGGGCTTTGCGGTGGCGAGCTGATGTTTCAGTTCGGCATCGTCGATGATGCGCCCGGCCTGCATGTCGATCAGGAACATCTTGCCCGGCTGCAAGCGCCACTTCTTGACTATCTTGTGTTGCGGAATATCCAGCACGCCCATTTCGGATGCCATCAGCACCAGGTCGTCGTCGGTGATCAGGTAGCGCGCCGGACGCAGGCCGTTGCGGTCCAGCGTCGCGCCTATCATGCGTCCGTCGGTGAAGGCTACGGCGGCCGGGCCATCCCACGGCTCCATCAGCGCGGCATGGTATTCATAGAACGCGCGGCGCTCCTCGTCCATCAGCGGATTGCCCGCCCAGGCTTCGGGGATCAGCAGCATCATCGCGTGCGGCAAGGAGTAACCGCCTGCCACCAGCAATTCGAGCGCGTTGTCGAAACAGGCCGAGTCAGACTGGCCTTCGGTGATCAGCGGCCAGAGTTTTTCCAGATCATCGCCGAGCAGCTTGGAAGACATCGCCGCATGGCGCGCCGCCATCCAGTTCACGTTGCCGCGCACGGTGTTGATCTCGCCGTTGTGCGCGATCATCCGGAACGGATGCGCCAGATTCCAAGTCGGAAAAGTGTTGGTGGAGAAGCGTTGATGCACCAGCGCCAGCGCGCTCACGACGCGTGCATCTTGCAGGTCGAGGTAATATTTGCCGACCTGGTCGGCCAGCAGCATACCTTTGTAAACGATGGTGCGCGAAGACAGCGAAGGACAATAGAAGCCTTTGCCTTGTCCATTCGGCATGGCGCTCACCGCGTGTTCCATGGTCTTGCGGATCACGAACAACTTACGCTCGAACGCATCGGCATCCGCGGTGTCAACTCCGCCCGACCGAAGGTCGGATGCGGATTGCCTACCTTTGGTGCAATTCACACCGCGCGCAATGAACACCTGACGCACGACGGGCTCCACCTTCTTGACGCTCTCGCCGAGACCCGAGCTATCCACCGGCACATCGCGCCAGCCCAGCAGCTGCTGGCCTTCGGCGGAAATCTTCGCGGCGACGATTTTCTCGCATGCGTCACGCGCCGCCGCATCACGCGGCAGGAACAGCATACCGACACCATAGTCCCCGGCAGCTGGCAGCTGGATATTGCCCCAGCCCATCTCCTCACGCAGAAACTGATCGGGGATTTGCAACAAGATGCCCGCGCCGTCACCGGCCAACGGGTCGGCACCCACCGCACCGCGATGAGTCAGATTTTCCAGAATCTGCAAACCCTGACGCACCATGTCATGGCTTTGCTTGCCCTTGATGTGGGCAACAAAACCCACTCCACAGGCGTCGCGCTCCTGACGCGGATCGTACAAACCTTGTTGCATCGGCAAACCTTGCTGCAACGGCAAAGAAGAATTACTCACGTGTTCCCCAGTTCAAACTAGCCAAAAACATTAAAGCAAAAAAATGGCGGCACACGCCGCCACGTCAAAATACAAAAGCGAAAGGGCGGGAATTTTACCTTGTCTGAGGGTGATGGGCAACCGCACCGAACAACGCGGCCTCGGCAGCTATGCCGTTTCTTCCACCGCGAAAATCCGGCGATGCTCGCGAATCGCGTACCGGTCGGTCATCCCGGCGATGTAGTCGGCGACAGCGCGGGCATGATCAGCTTCGGTTGTCCGTTGAAATTGCGGCGGAAGCAAGCGGCTGTCAGCCATGAATATGCCGAACAAGTCGCTGATGATGCGCTGCGCCTTGGCACTCATGCGCAGCACACGGTAATGGCGGTAGAGATGGGTGCGCAGAAAGTTTTTCAGCACGCGTTGTTGCTCGTTGAGCTCGGGGCTGTAGGCAATCATCGCCGGTGCACTGCGCACATCTTCGAGCGTAATTGGATTTTGCACGCTGATATTGGACTCGCTCTGCCGGATCAGATCGGATACCAGTGTGTTGATCATGCGCCGAACGGTTTCGTGCACCACGCGCCGCTCCGGCAAATTGGGATAGGCATGACGCACTTCATGCAATAGTGTGGCGACCAGCGGCACGGCTTCGAGTTGCTCCAAAGTGATCAAACCGGAGCGCAAACCGTCATCCACATCGTGATTATTATAAGCGATCTCGTCGGCCAGATTGGCGACCTGCGCTTCCAGCGAGGGGCGGCGATTTTTCAGGAAGCGCTCGCCCACCGCGCCCAGCTTGGCGGCATTGTCCGTCGAGCAATGCTTGAGGATACCCTCACGCGTTTCGAA
Organism: Gallionella sp.; assembly: GCA_017880865.1. GTDB lineage: Bacteria > Pseudomonadota > Gammaproteobacteria > Burkholderiales > Gallionellaceae > Gallionella. The sequence continues at coordinate 506 of JADGRL010000027.1, read as the reverse complement.
GCACAGGTTCAATCCGTCGAACGCGGCATAACGCTCCTCCAGCATATCCACGACACGCAGTGATTGCAGATTGTGCTCGAATCCGCCATACGTTTTCATGCAGGCGTTCAGCGCGTCCTGCCCGGCATGGCCGAACGGGGTGTGCCCGAGGTCGTGCGCCAGCGAAATCGCCTCGGCGAGGTCTTCGTTCAGACGCAGGCGCCGAGCAATCGAACGTGCGATTTGCGCGACTTCGATACTGTGGGTCAGACGGGTGCGAAACAGGTCGCCTTCGTGATTCACGAATACCTGAGTCTTGTATTCGAGGCGGCGAAACGCACCGGAATGGATGATGCGGTCGCGGTCGCGCTGAAATTCGCTACGGCCTTGCGGTGCGGCCTCGGCGATTATTCTGCCACTCGAATTATTCTCGGTGACGGCATAGGGTGCGAGCTCAGTCATTTCGTTCTGCCTCTATAATCCAAGAAAATCCATTGCAACCCAGAATCCTCGTAGGAGCGCAATTC
>JADGRL010000057.1 GCA_017880865.1 Gallionella sp. | reverse complement strand
TCACCCACGACACCCTTGCCGTTCAGCTAACTCTTCCCCTTGCAGGGCGAGTAGAGGACTTTCACCTCCAAGTAAGTGCGCCCTGCCGGGCGCACCAAACAAAAACGGCACGTAGCACGTGTCGTTTAGTGTTTTATAAATATTAAGTTATTGAGCTGCTGGAACAGTCGCGCCGAGCGTTTCCAGCGGTTGCCACTTGCCGCCCTTCACTTGATACACCGTGATCGCACCGCCCTTTAAATCACCTTTTTCATCAAACTGAATCTTGGCCGTCACGCCATCGAGCGTGATGGTAGCGAGTGCGGGAAGATATTTTTCCGGCTCCACCGAACCTGCTTTTTGCATCGCGGCAATCATCACATTCACCGCGTCGTAACAGTAGGGCGCGTACAGCTGAATCGGCTGGTACTTGGCGACGAAACGCGCCCCGAACTGCTTGCCACCCGGCATCTTGTCCAGCGGCACGCCGGGCAGCGTCGCATAACTGCCTTCGGCCGCATCCCCAGCCAGCTTGATGAATTCGGGTGTATAACCGCCGTCACCCATCATGAATTTTACATTCAGCGCGAGGGCTTTAAGCTGTTTGGCCATCGGCCCTCCCTGCGCATCCATCCCGCCATAAAACAGCAAATCCGGCTTCCGGCCTTTCACTGACGTCAGCACTGAAGTAAAGTCCATCGCCTTGTCATTGGTGTATTCATGCGCCACGATTTGCGCGCCATTGGCCTGCGCGACCTTGATAAACTCATCCGCCAAGCCCTGACCGTAGGCGGTGCGATCGTCGATCACCGCAATTCTTTTAGCCGCCAGATTCTTCGCCGCGTACTCGCCCAGCACGCGGCCTTGCTGCGCATCATTTGCCATCACGCGGAACGCCGTCTTAAAACCCTGCGCCGTGTAAGCGACCGCCGTGGCAGAAGGCGAAATCTGGGGAATGCCGTTATCGCTGTAGATTTTTGCCGCAGGGATGCTGGTGCCTGAATTAAGATGGCCGATCACGCCGCTCACTTTGTTGTCCACCAGTTTCTGCGCGACGATGGTCGCGGTCTTGGGATCGGCCTGATCGTCTTCGCTGATCAACTCGAAATGGACCTTGCGCCCGCCAATCACAATGCCGCGCGCATTGGCATCGTCTATCGCCATGCGTGTGCCGTTCTCGTTATCCTTACCCAAGTGCGCCTGCGGTCCGGTCAAAGGCGCTGACGCGCCGATGCGCACGACCAGCTCACCGGATGCTTGACTGGTCGTGGCTGATTTTTCGCAGCCAAACAGGGTCAGGGCAATTGTGGCGAGCAATAGCACACGGGCAGAATGAAATGGCATGGTTAATCCCTTAGTGTAAGTGCGTGGATTATGCGTAGCAGGCGCACTGCTTGTCAATTTTACGGGCAGTAAAAAGCCGACTTGCGCCGGCCTTTTGCTGCGTGATGCTTTAAAGTTATTTGGTGGGCAGACTTTGTTCGAACTTGATCAATTCAGTGATTTCTGCCTGTTTGGTGCCCGCTGCGTCGTTTGCCGGCATTGGCATCGTGCCCCAGTTACCCGAACCGCCCTTGGATACCTTCATCACCAGACCTTCGATCAAAGGATATTCCTTGCCGTTGTAAGTGAACTTGGTAACGCCGCTGCCGGTGTACTTTTTGGCAACGTCACGCCAAGACGGGCCGACCACCTTCTTGTCAATCGCGTGACAAGCGGTGCAGCTGAGCTTCTTGGCCAGTGCTGGCATTTCTTCTGCCATGACACTACCAGCGACCATCAAACCTGCTACTGCAACAATGCTTCCGATTATAAATTTCATACATCTCTCCGTTTTATGATTAATACACCTGAAACATTGCGAAGGTTTGGGCGCCACTAGCGATTCTAGACAACCCCGACTGTTTTGCATAGCCATTTGACTGATGAAACCACTGATGTAAGGCTACTAGCCGCTGCCTAGCTGTTGCGCTCTATGCTCACTGACACCAAACATCCCTGCTAACCTGCCAATCAACGCTGCTCCCCGCGCAAAGGTTGACATCCTGCCAAGCATCGAAATATCGCCAAACTCAAACCGTAAGTTTTTCAGCGTGAAACTAAATGATACATCAGTCAACAAAAAAGCCGGCTTACGCCGGCTTTTTCTAGGATTGCTCCTGGCTTACTTAGCCAGACCCAAAACGAACTCGACCAGTTCGTGGATGTCGGCATCAGAGACCTTAGGTGAGTTAGGGATCATCGCTGCGCTACCCCAGTTGCCCTTGCCGCCTTTGGCTACCTTCTGTGCCAGCCATTCTGAAGCAGTCTTGGCTTTGTTTTCAGCCAGAATCTCAGAAACCTTCTTGCCGGTAGTCGTTGCGCCGTTGCTTTTGTAGGCTTTGGAAACATCCATCCAAGCCGGGCCAACCACCTTCTTGTCAATTGAGTGACAAGCGGTGCAACCGCTCTTCTTTGCCAGTGCCGGCATATCTGTTGCCATTGCGCTACCTGCAACCATCAAACCTGCTGCTGCGATCATGCTTACGATAATAGACTTCATGTTCTCTCCATTTTTATGATTAAAATTCCCCAAACACTGCGAAGGCTTCACCTCCGTTTCAGATTCTAAACAACTCCGCCTACTTTGCATAGCCATTCGATTAAGCCGCTAAAGCGGCAAATACACCCGCAATATAATAGGTACGCATTGGTTATAAAGGTCTAATGCCCCAACAACACATGCAGGCTGGTGAACTTTGCCAACCCACTTCTCCGGCAGCAAGTACACAACGTTGCTCTCCCGATTAACGTTGACGGCCAACTACCTAGGCCGCACGAATTTGGCCCATGACGCTAATACTTACCTAAGCAATGCCTGATGATTACCCAATATCGCGACTAGATCGACTCGGCGCGGTATTCGACTATCATCGTGTGCCGCGTTCCTGCCGCAACTTTCACCACGTTTTCGATCGCATTCACCGACTCCACACAAACCATTTCGCGCCAGCCGTCCGGCTGCCCCATATCGCCCATTTTGTCGGCCTTTGCAGTCCATGGCGTCCACACCACGGTGGAAAGGCTGCCGGACTTGGCAACATGAATGCGCCGCTTCAACTTATCGTCTTCGATCACGCACTCGGCGGCGGTGTTGATATAGACGCGATCGGTCTCATCGGAGAAGCTGATCGCGCCTGCTTGTTTTTTCAAAGTGGAGCCGCCGACCTTGTCCCAATACTCGCAGCCCGCCAAGCCTGTGACACGCACCGCGCCAATGTCACCGATCTGAAAATAAGTGTGCAAGGCTTCGCCGATCACGAAATCATCTGCGCCAGTGTTTTCGGTGGACATTTCCATGCGCAGGGTCTCGCCGACGATCACGGTCAAATCCAGCGTGCAGGCATGCGGCCATTGAGCGTGCGTTTTCTCGCTTTCCATCAGACGCAATGTCAGGCGCGTCGCGCCATCCGGTTCAGTGCCCGACTCTATCATTTGCCATGGCACGGTGCGCGCATAGCCGTGTCCCGGGAAGCTTGATTCAGATGCATGCGCGCCGAACCACGGCCAGCACACTGGCGCGCCGCCGCGTATGGATTTTCCTGCTGCCAGCTTGGCATCGCGCGACAGCCATATCACCGGCACGGCCTGGCTCTTCGGTTTCCAGGTCATCAGATGCGCGCCTTGCAAACACAGTGAAGCGCTGGCTTGCTGGTTGCTGATTTCCGCGACGATCAGCCCGCTCGCGTCGTCGCGGAAACTTAGTTGTCCCTTGATACCAAATTGCGTATTCAATTGCTGTGCTGTGGTCATGCTTGTTTTCCTTTTAGTTGCAGTACTATTCGATTTTCCGCGTTATTCAATCTACCCGTAAACGCTACTCTATTTGCGTGACATCGCGCACCGCACCTTTGTCTGCCGAAGTCACCATCGCAGCGTAGGCGCGCAACGCCGCCGACACTTTGCGTTGCCGTTCCGCAGCCGGTTTCCAGGCTTGCTTACCCTTGGCCTGCATAGCGGATCGGCGCAGCGCCAGCTCGCTGTCAGAAATCGCCAGATTGATGCTGCGGTTCGGGATGTCGATCTCGATCTTGTCGCCCTCCTGTACCAGCGCGATCGCGCCGCCGCTCGCGGCTTCCGGAGATACGTGGCCGATGCTCAAACCGGAAGTCCCACCTGAGAAACGCCCGTCGGTGAGCAGCGCGCATGCTTTGCCCATGCCCTTGGATTTCAGATAACTCGTGGGATACAGCATCTCTTGCATGCCCGGCCCGCCGCGCGGACCCTCGTAGCGGATCACCACCACGTCGCCCGCGACGATCTGATCGGCGAGGATGCCCGCCACGGCGGCATCCTGACTCTCGAACACGCGCGCACGTCCGGTAAATTTCAAAATACTGTCATCCACGCCTGCGGTCTTAACGATACAACCGTCCAGCGCGATATTGCCATGCAACACCGCCAGCCCGCCATCTTTCGAATAGGCGTGCGCATTATCGCGAATACATCCCTGTGCGCGATCCTCGTCCAAGTCGGGATAATGTTCCGACTGCAAAAATGCAATCGTGGTGCTGATGCCGCCCGGTGCGGCGCGGAAAAAATTCTTCACAGTCTCATCGTTGCTCTGTTTGATATCCCACTGTTTCAGCGCGTCGCGCAAGGTCTTGCTGTGCACCGTGCCGACTTCTCCGTGAAGCAAACCCGCACGATCCAGTTCCCCCAGAATTGCCGCTATGCCTCCCGCGCGATGCACATCTTCCAAATGATATTCGGACGATGGCGCGACCTTGCACAGCGTCGGCACATGACGCGACAACCTGTCCATATCCTTCATCGTGAAATCCACCTCGGCTTCGCGCGCGATGGCCAGCAAATGCAAAACGGTGTTGGTCGAGCCGCCCATCGCGATGTCCAGCGTCATCGCATTTTCGAACGCGTCGAAAGTGGCGATGCTGCGCGGCAACACCGAAACATCGTCCTGCTCGTAATGGCGTTTGCACAGTTCGACGATCAGGCGCCCGGCATGCAAGAACAGCTCCTTGCGGGAGGCATGAGTCGCTACCAGCGAACCGTTGCCGGGCAAGGACAGGCCCAGCGCCTCGGTCAGGCAGTTCATCGAATTCGCGGTGAACATGCCGGAACAGGAACCGCAAGTCGGACAGGCGGAGCGCTCGATGGCATCCACTTCGGCGTCAGACACGCGACTGTCGGCTGCGGCAACCATCGCATCCACCAGATCCAAGCCTTTAACCTTGCCTTGCCAGTTGACCTTACCCGCTTCCATCGGCCCGCCGGAGACGAACACCACCGGGATGTTCAGTCGCATCGCCGCCATCAGCATGCCGGGCGTGATCTTGTCGCAGTTGGAAATGCACACCAGCGCATCGGCGCAATGCGCGTTGACCATATATTCCACGCTGTCGGCGATCAGATCGCGCGAAGGCAGCGAATAAAGCATACCGTCATGCCCCATCGCAATGCCGTCGTCCACCGCGATAGTATTGAATTCTTTGGCGATGCCGCCCGCTTTTTCGATCTCTCTCGCCACCAGTTGACCCATGTCCTTGAGATGAACATGGCCGGGTACAAACTGGGTGAACGAGTTGGCGATCGCGATGATGGGCTTGCCAAAATCGCCATCGGTCATGCCGGTGGCGCGCCAAAGGGAGCGCGCGCCGGCCATGTTGCGGCCATGAGTGGAGGTGCGGGAACGGTATTGAGGCATGATGTCTCTCTAAAAATTGGAAGCACACGTATAATCGGGTTTGAGATTTTACCTGAAACCATCATGCTCGTTCATCCGCAATTTGATCCTGTCGCTATCCACCTGGGCCCGCTTGCCATTCACTGGTATGGGCTGATGTACCTCGCCGGTTTCATAACTTTCCTGTGGCTGGGACGCAAGCGCATCACCATATTAAACAATCCGCAGCTCAATGCCAAACTGCTCGACGACCTGCTGTTCTATGGCGTGCTCGGTGTGATACTCGGCGGGCGGTTGGGTTACGTGCTGTTTTATAAGGCTGGGTATTATTCTGCGCACCCGCTGGAGATTTTTGCTGTCTGGCAGGGCGGCATGTCGTTTCACGGCGGCTTTCTCGGTGTGCTGGTGGCGATGGTATGGTTCGCACACAAACAACAAATCCGCTGGCTGCAACTGACCGATTTCATCGCCCCGCTGGTGCCGCCCGGTCTGGCTTTTGGCCGCCTAGGCAATTTCATCAACGGCGAACTGTGGGGGCGACCCACCGATGTGCCGTGGGCGATGATCTTCCCCAAAGTGGATAATTTGCCGCGCCACCCCTCGCAGCTTTATGAATTTGCTTTAGAGGGCGTGCTGCTGTTCGCGTTGCTCTGGCTTTACGCACGCAAGCCGCGACCCATTGGTGCAGTATCGGGCTTATTCCTGATCGGCTATGGCAGCTTCCGCTTTCTGGTCGAGTTCACGCGTGAGCCGGACGATTTTCTTGGCCTGCTGTCGCAGGGTTTGAGCATGGGACAATGGCTGAGTTTTCCGATGGTGCTCGTTGGAGTAGCGATGATGTTTTTTAGTTATCGGCGCGCGTCTTGACACCCGCGAACCTCTCGCACACCATTTGCACCATCGAAACGATTAGGGTCTAACTTTGGACGACATTTCTATAGGCGCACTGTTTGGCATCCTGCTGATGCTGCTGGTGTGCAGCGCGTTTTTTTCCGGCTCGGAAACCAGCATGATGGCGATCAACCGCTATCGACTGAATACTCTGGTGCGCAAAGGGAATCGAAGCGCCAAACTGGTCAACCGCCTGCTCGGCAAAGTGGATAAATTGCTCGGCTCCATCCTGCTCGGCAACACGTTGCTCAACGTAGCAGCCGCTGCAGTGACTAATATCATCATCCTGCGCCTGTTTGGACAAAATGATTTGGCGATTCTGCTGGGCACACTGGCCATCACTTTCATGCTTCTGGTATTCAGCGAAATCATGCCCAAGATCATCGCGGCAAGTTACCCGGAACGCATCGCGCTGCCTGCCAGCTATGTGCTCACGCCGCTGATCACGCTATTCCATCCGGTGGTCTCGGTGGCGGGCGGCTTGGTGAAAGGCGTGCTGTGGTTGCTGCGCATCAAGATCGAAACCGATCAAAGCAAACAAAAAATGACGATGGAGGAATTGCGCGGACTGGTTTTGGATGCCGAGCATTTCCTGCCGCGCAAGCATCAGAAGATGTTGCTCAATCTGGTCGATCTTGAGCGCATCACCGTAAACGACGTGATGATCCCGCGCAATCAGATCGAAGCGCTGAATATCAATGCCGACGCAAACGAGTTGCGCCAGCAAATCGTTACCTGCCACCACACGCTGCTGCCGGTTTATGCCGACACACCCGGCAACATCATTGGGGTATTACATCTCAAACGTGTGCCGGCCCTGCTGTTGGATGCAACGCTGGATTTAGCGCAACTGCGCGAAATACTCAATGAACCCTATTTCATTCCTTCCGACACACCGCTGCTCAAGCAACTGCAACAGTTTCAGGAACGCCACTCACGGCTCGGATTGGTTGTTGATGAATATGGCGAATTACTCGGCTTGGTGACGCTGGAAAATATTTTGGAAGAAATCGTCGGTGAATTCACGACCCAATCGCCCTCCCAAACCGGCAAATTTCTGCGTCAGGAAGATGGCAGCATTCTGCTCGAGGGGGGCAGCAGTCTGCGCGAATTGAATCGTAAACTGGGTTTGCACCTGCCGGTGGACGGCGCTAAGACGCTCAATGGCCTGATTCTCGATCACCTTGAAGACATTCCGGAAACCGGCACCAGCCTGAAAATCGCAGACTATCCGATAGAGATCATCCAGATGCAGGATCGCATCGTCAAGGTGGCGCGCATTTTTCCTGTACAGCCGAATAATCGGCAATAATAAACTTGCCTTTACAAGCGGAGTAAAGCTCGGCATGATGCCCGCCAACATTAGCCCGTAAATAATTTAGTGAGTGACCCAGGGGAGACACTATGGCAGTCGCTGCAAAAGATCAAAAAGCAAAACCAAAATCAAAAGATATTTCTTACGCCTGGGAAGGGAAAGACAAATCCGGTAAGGCGGTCAAGGGCGAGACGCGCGCGCTCAGCGAAATCGTCGCAACGACCAATCTGCGCCGCCAGGGGATCAGTGTCACCAAAATAAAACGCGTAAAAACCAGCGGCAAATCCATCACAGCCAAGGACATCACGTTGTTCACGCGCCAGCTTGCCGTAATGATGAAGTCGGGCGTACCGCTGTTGCAGGCCTTCGACATCGTGGGCAAGGGGCATGACAACCCCTCCGTGTCAAAACTGCTGATGGATATCAAAACCGATGTGGAAACCGGTAGCAGCTTGCAACAGGCCTTTCTGAAATACCCTTTGTATTTCGACGCTTTGTATTGCAACCTGATCGGTGCGGGTGAGGCGGCGGGTATTCTGGATGCGCTACTGGAGCGTCTGGCGACCTACATGGAAAAAACTCAGGCCCTCAAAAGCAAGATCAAGGGTGCTCTGTTCTACCCGATTTCCATCATCGTAGTGGCGTTCCTGATCACCGCCGTGATCATGATTTTCGTGATCCCGGCGTTCAAGGAGTTATTCGAAGGCTTTGGCGCGAAGTTGCCGACTCCGACCCTGGTACTGATGAACATTTCCGATGTCTTCGTCACCTATTGGTATTTGATTTTTGGCGGTATCGGTGGTGGTTTTTACACCTTCTTCTATTTCTGGAAACGCAACGTAAAAATGCAGGATTTCATGGATAGATTGACGCTCAAACTGCCGATTTTTGGCGAGCTGATCCGCAAAGCCACGATCGCCCGCTGGACCCGCACACTGGCCACGATGTTCGCGGCCGGCGTGCCACTGGTTGAATCCCTCGATTCCGTCGCCGGCGCTGCCGGTAATGTAGTTTATTACAATGCCACCAAAGCCATTCAACGCGAAGTCAGCACCGGCAGCGGATTGACAGCCGCGATGGAAAAGACCGGATTATTCCCGAGCATGGTTCTGCAGATGTGTTCCATCGGTGAGGAAGCCGGCTCGCTGGATTCCATGCTCAGTAAGGTGGCCGACTTTTTCGAAGCCGAAGTCGATGATGCGGTGACGGCCATCTCCAGCCTGATGGAACCGGTCATCATGGTGGTTCTCGGTACACTGATCGGCGGCATGGTGATCGCGATGTATCTGCCAATCTTCAAGATGGGCGAAGTCATTTAATGAACCAGCAGACGGATGTGTTATTGCAGCTGTGCGGTTTTTTAAATATAACGTGCCGCATAGCGGAAAACTACAATCTGCCCCCTGATATCCGATGAGTCTCATAGATCTGCTACAAACAGTTCCTGCCGCGTTTGTTGTTATGTGCCTGATCCTCGGACTGATGGTTGGCAGTTTTCTCAATGTGGTGATTCATCGTTTGCCGAAAATGATGGAACGGGGATGGCAGCAGCAATGCGCCGAGCTGCTTCAAAACAATGCAGGCGACAACCCGTCACACCCGGCGGGCGAACCCGCTCCACCTTACAATCTCATGGTTCCGGGCTCCGCCTGCCCGCATTGCAATCACGCCATCAGCGCGTGGGAAAACATACCCATCATCAGTTACCTGCTGTTGCGCGGCAAGTGCCGCGGCTGCGGCGCGGCCATCTCGCCGCGTTATCCGATCATCGAGGCGATCAGCGGCATGCTGTGCGGATTTGCGGCCTGGCACTTTGGTTTCGGGTTGGCCGCTGCCGGCGCACTGCTGCTGATCTGGGCATTGCTGGCGCTCACCGCCATCGACTTTGACACGCAATTGCTGCCGGACGACATCACCTTGCCGCTGCTTTGGACGGGCTTGCTGTTCAACCTGTTCGGGGTCTTGACCGATTTACCCAGCGCCGTAATGGGCGCAATAGTCGGTTATCTCGCGCTGTGGAGCGTGTACTGGCTGTTCAAGCTCACCACCGGCAAAGAAGGTATGGGCTACGGCGATTTCAAACTGCTCGCGGCTCTGGGTGCCTGGATGGGCTGGCAAATGTTGCCGCTGATCATTTTATTGTCTTCGCTGGTCGGCGCGGTGGTCGGCATCACCTTAATCGTGGCGCTCAAACATGGCCGCAACATCCCCATCCCGTTCGGCCCCTATCTGGCAGGCGGCGGGGTGATCGCGCTGTTCTGGGGGCAAACGCTGACACAGGGTTATCTGCAGCTGCTCGCTATGCCATGAGTTTCATTGTTGGACTCACCGGAGGGATAGGCTGCGGCAAAAGTAAGGTGGCCGACCTGTTTGCGGAACAGGGTGCGGGCATCATTGACACGGATGTGATCGCACACCAATTGACGAAAAGCGGCGGTGATGCGATTGCCGCGATTCGCTCGGCTTTTGGCGGTGCGTGCATCACCGATGACGGCGCATTGGATCGCGCAATAATGCGTAAACTGATTTTTTCGAATACAGCAGCCAAGCTGCGGCTGGAACAGATACTGCATCCGCTGATACTCGAACAGGTCAAAGTGCAATTGAGACAACTGCAAGCCAAACCCTACGTCATCATCGTCGTGCCGTTGCTTGCGGAAAGTTCGGCGTTCCGGCAACGGGTTCAGCGCGTGCTGGTGGTGGATTGCATAGAGGATACCCAGATTGCGCGCGTCATCGGACGCAATCGGATGACTGATGCGGAAGTTCGCGCCATCATCGCGCAACAAACGTCGCGCACTGATCGGCTGCGACTGGCGGACGATGTGATAAACAACGATGATGGCCTTGAAAATCTGGCAGCGCAGGTTAGCGTGCTACATCAGCGCTACTCGAACATTTTATTCGACCATTGACGAACCAAGGTTATTCAATATATCGTTCGCACCTGATATTCCTGAAACGGCACAATTTCATTTAATCGAACCATTAGCAATAACGACGTGATCAGCTACGAATACCCTCTGAACGAAAAAGTGCGCACCCTGTTGCGCCTCGAGGATTTGTTCGCGCGCATGTCGCACTTCACCGAACATGATCAAAGCATAGATCACCACGCGGCACTGATCACGCTGTTTGAAATTCTTGAAGTCATCAGCCGCGCCGACTTGAAATCCGATTTGCTGCAGGAACTGGAACGCCAGAAACGGCTGCTGTCCAGCCTGCACAACAATCCGGTCATTTCCGAGCAGGCGCTGGATGAGATTCTGGCCGAGATCGAGCAGGTTTCCGGGTTATTGCTCGCAATGAACGGGAAGGTCGGCCTGCACCTGCGCGAAAACGAATGGCTGATGGGTATCAAGCAACGCGCGGTGATGCCGGGCGGCACCTGCGAATTCGATCTGCCTTCTTACCACTACTGGCAAAAGCAGGATGTCGCTTTGCGACGAGAAAGCCTGCGCTCATGGCTGGCTCCGCTGCTGCCTCTCTATACCGGTTTGAAAATCATCCTGCGTCTGCTGCGTGAAAACTGCAAGGCATTTCAGTTCACCGCGCATCAAGGCACTTTCCAGCAAATGCAGGGTGGACGCGTCGCGCATTTGCTGCGGGTCAGCACCGACAGAAAACTGCCGTGCATACCCGAGGTCGGTGCCAACAAATACGCGATCAATATCCGCTTCATCGCGGCCGACTATGCGGCCAAATCCACCCTGTTCGACCAGGATGTCCCGTTCGAACTCACCTTCTGCTGCATCCCTACCTAATAATGCCCGACTTCAGAAACCAAACCAAAACCGCACCGATCGTAACCTGTCCGCATTGCGGCACCGAACATCAATGGGATACCGGCAACCGCTCTCGCCCGTTTTGCAGCGAACGCTGCAAGCTGATCGATCTGGGCAAATGGGCCAACGAAGACTATCGCGTAGCACAACGCGAGCAGGATTTCGCCGAGTCAGATCACCAGGCCTGACGCAGCAAGCTGATGCCATGTGCGCCGTGTTGATGTGCGGTCTGCATGTCGGCATGTGTCAATCCACCCAGCGCATACACCGGGATGGATGACCCTGCCGCTATGGCGGCAAAGTTTTCCCAGCCCAGATGCGGCGCACCCGGATGCGACTGCGTAGCCAGCACCGGGCTTAGCAACGCAAAATCGCATCCCAGCTGTTCCGCACGGTGCAACTCATCCGCGTTATGGCAAGAGGCCGCGCACCATTCCACAGCGGGGCGCTCGCGCAACGTCGCGAGTTGCACGCCGGTCAACTGCACGCCGTCCGCGCCGATCTCCTGCGCCAGCTCGATGTCGGCGTTGATGAGCAAACGCGCATCATGCTGGCGCACCAGAGGCAACATCTTCAGCGCCAGCTCCCGCAACGCCTCGCGCGTATAAGTCTTCTCGCGCAACTGCACCAGCCGCAAACCGCTTTTCAGCGCGGCTTCCAGCCGCCGCATGAATTCCGCCTCGCCCAGCTCTTGCGCATTGCTGATCGCATACAGATTCGGCAAAGACAGTGCACGCAAAATTGGCACGTTGGCGGGCAACAGTGGAGACACGACTACATCCTGAGGTCGTTGCCACGAAAACTCCTGCCCCTCATGCGGATGCAACACGCCGCTCCACGCCGTCACGCGAAAGAAATGTAACCGCACGGTCGCGTGCGGATAAGTGAACACGCGCGTCACCCACGGGTAAGCGGTTACTACGGTGATGCCGAGTTCCTCATGCAACTCGCGCACCAGCGCGTGGTAGGGTGTCTCGCCGGCTTCGATCTTGCCGCCGGGGAATTCCCAATAGCCCGCCCAGATTTTGCCGGGGGGACGTTGGGCGAGTAGAAACGTGCCGTCGGCACGTTGCAAGACCGCAGCCGCAACTTCGACGATTTTGTTTTTTTCAATCTGAGTGTTCAACGGTGTATCTCTAACTTTCAGCATGTAGGTTGGGTTGAGTGAGGCGATAACCAATGACTTGGCTGTCGTTATTGGACAGCCTAGTCAGATGGCTATGCAAAGCTACCCAACAATTAAAACCAACACCGCCGGTGGCAGACCGGCAACTGGCCCATTTCTTTTGTGCGGCCAAAAGAAATGGGCGAAAGAAA
>JADGRL010000083.1 GCA_017880865.1 Gallionella sp. | reverse complement strand
CGCTCATGATCGCGTGAAATAAATGCTCACGATCGCCTGAAATCGCCGCTCACAATCAGCGAAATGCGCAAATATCTCGATGAGCGCATCGAGAGGGTAACGGATGAGATCGAAGGCCTGGTACGCACCGACGTAAGCTGTGGGCAGTTGATGACTGTTCCGGGCATCGGCCCGATCATTGCAAGCGCGATGGTTGCTGCGATCGGCAACGGAACTGCCTTTGCAAAAGGGCGAGACTTTGCCGCATGGCTTGGCTTGGTGCCCAAGCAGATGTCGACCGGTGATCGCACGATCCTTGGCCGCATCTCGAAGCGTGGAAATCGCTATCTGCGCATGCTCTTCGTACAAGGCGCCCGCGCCATCCTGCTCCGCCCGGCGAGCTGGGCGAAGCATAGCTTTGGACCCTGGCTCACGGCTGCGGCGCGGCGCCTACATCGCAATGTTCTGGTAATCGCGCTCGCCAACAAGCTGGCACGGATCGCTTTGACCGTCTTGGTTCAAGGACGCAGTTACGAAACGCGCATCGAGTCGGCAGCGGCGTAATTGAACAGCATAGGGTCTACGAAAGGAGGCTCGAAAGTGCGCCACTAACGTCAACAGCCAGGAATATGGGATACCCGCCGAGGTCTGCGAGTTGGATTGAGGAGATGGAGAAACGGTCTGACCGTCACATCCGTGATTTGGTGGCACATACGGCCTTCTAGGGCCTTGACGCGAATGAGATCGGATGTGCGCGGATATCCATGATGGCCGGGAGCAAAACGCTCCCTTCAAAGGGCCGAATACAGATGAGCCAGACCAATTATCTCCAGATCGTCATATTCGACTTGCAACGCACGGCCGGTCCATACAGATGTGCCAAGAGCTGCCATTCGAAGCAGGACAGCCAAGCACCCAGGTCCAGTCCGGCATTTCGCGCCGATTAGCAATTGCCATTTTTAGTGGTCATTCCATGTTGACAAACGCAAGCCCAAACGCCGAGACGCTCAGAATTTGATGATCGAGCGTACGCCTGCGACTTTTGCGTCCGGATAGCGGATGCCGGTGCCGCTCGGATGCGCAATGTATGTAAACACCGGCTGCACGGTCCAACCCGGCACGACCAGCGCGACATAAGTGAACTCGAAATTGGCTTCGTAGTCGCGGGGCGGCGTGGTCAGGGTGCCATAGTTGATCTGGTCCTGGTCGAACGCCCGCAGGCTGTCCGAAAAGCGCGCATAAATGAGGGCTGCGCCGAATTTATCATCCGGCCGGTTCGGCACCAGCCCATTAAACACGATGCCACCATCGATATAAGCATCAAACAGATTGCGGTCTGATGGACTGAGCGAAACGCGACTATAGACCGAGATGCCGCTGCTCGCGTCGCCACCTTTGGGACGATAAAGCTGCTGGTCGATGATGCCGTAGATGCCGAAATCGCCGCGATGCTGGGCCGGAATTCCGTTGCTGGCGGGACTGGCGAGCAACACGCCGTTATAGTCGTAGCGCTGATCGTTGAACTGGCCGAGATGACTCCAGCCGCCGATCTTCAACTGGCTGGCAAGCCCGGTGTCGTGCTTCTCCTGGTTTTTTCTGAACTGCGCCTCGGCGTAGAGCAAAGCCGGATCGCGCACGCGGAAATTCAGGCCATAGCGGTTGCAGGTATCGGGATCGCCAGGGCACGGGCCAGCCGGGTCGCCATTGAACACAGCGAACAGCAGCGAGGTCTCTTTACCGAAATCAAACTTCAGACGCGCACCCGGCGTTGACAACGGATAGGCCGGCCCGCCGCCCGGCTGATTGACTGCCGAAATTGTTGCGTAATCGCTTTGTAGAAACATGGTGCTGAGATCGCTGAAGAAAAACTCGCTGTCGGCGGCGAGCTGGCCGACCCTGATGCTCGCTTGGCCGTTGAAAATCTTCTGCTCCAGCCAAAGCTCCGACAGGCGCGTGGTGCCGTTGGCTTCGATTGCCGCAATGGTATTCATGCCGCCGGCATAGTCGCGCCGGATGCGGCCGGTGTTGTGAATCTGGAAGGCATTCCAATAGAGCGTCAGGTCTTTCAGGCCAGCGACCTTGTCGAGATCGGTTGTCACCTGTAGTTCGACCTTGCCCTGGTCGATGGTACCTCGCTTGATGCCACCGGACAGATTGCTCAGCACGTCATTGGTATAGAACACGGTGAAGGTCGTCCCGTGCTGCTCCAGCCATTTGCGCATACCGGTCGGATCGCCATTCGCCGGCAAACTGGAGGCGATGGAAGCATTGCTCGGGCCCGTGTTCTGAGGTTGCAATACATTCTGGGCGCGCGCTGGTGCGTGACCCAAACCCGCAATGATCAAAATAAACGCATAAATAAACCGCCACTGACGCACTGTCATAAAACCCCAAACGCTAGCTTCATCGCCACACGAATTTAGCGTTGCGTTTATACCTCTATGTCAAGCCAGTTCAAACACGTTCTTAAAAGTTATTTTCGTGACAGTCTCCTGCTCCTTGCGGGCACACAGCTCAACGAAATCGCGATAGCTTTTCAGCACACGCTCGATTTCGGCCGCATCGGTTTCGCCGTAGACGTTACGCTCGCGCTTTTCGGCAGCGTCCAGCGCATCGGGCAGGCGACCGAGCATATGCCCTCGGACGCCTGCCAGATCTTCTATGAGTGCAAGGGCTGCGGTGAGCGGCTTAAACCCCTACCTGGCGATTGCTGCGTTTTCTGCTCTTAAGGCTCAGTGGCGTGCCCACCGATCCAACAAAATAAATCATGTTGTTTTTGACGACCGAAACCTCCAATCACAGAACGAATCATTTCAATCGTGTTTGGCATTTTCAATTAGCCTATTGACGACGTCGGGTTCGTCAACGTACGCGCGAACAACTTTCTCTGCGACCGTCTTCATGTTATCCGCACACCAGCGAAACAATTCGGTATATTCTCTATCAGGGGGATATGACTTCAGCACTCTAACCACTTCACGCAATTCGCTTCTAGCCTGCTCAGCGGCTGATTTTAAGACAAACCGAACATCTTCGTCATTTAAGCCAGTGCTGACTTTTTTCTTAATCAACTGCGCATAGTTATGTGCGTTTATAAAGACGGTCCGATCGCTGTCGAACAACTTGATACTTGGAACCATGCACATCACGGCACCCATTTCAGCGAAAAATGGCGGATAGAGCACGCGAATAAGAACATCAAGGTCCTTACCGAATGCCGGCGACATCACATCGAACAGTAGAAGGGATGACAAACCGCAGGCGCACCGGGCTACTTTTGAGATCGCTTTGAACATTTCGCTGCGTCGACACATATGTATAATATCTAATACGTCACATGCTTCCTGATTCAGATGCGCGAAGTCAAGAAGGGATTTCTTGATGTTGATGGAGCGGCCTGAAGAAAGGTTCGGATATGCGCAGGCCAATAGTCTTATCCGCCTCGTTGACCGAGCAAATAGCGACGGTTGCTGCCAGCGCTGCCTTGTTTGCAGTCTTTAAGGGGTGATCTGCTCGACCACGGTGCGGGTCGACGCCTGCACCAGCAGCACCTTGTCCTTTGCCTTGACGTATT
>JADGRL010000007.1 GCA_017880865.1 Gallionella sp. | reverse complement strand
AAAGCGATTTTCGACAGCGCCAACTTCTCCAGTATCGCCACCGACGCGAAGGGCGTGATCCAGATTTTCAACGTCGGCGCGGAACGCATGCTGGGTTACTCCGCCTTGGAGGTGATGAACAAGATTACCCCGGCCGACATTTCCGATCCTAAGGAAGTGATCACACGTGCCAAGACATTGAGCAGCGAACTGGACACTCCAATTGCACCGGGTTTCGATGCGCTGGTATTCAAGGCCTCGCGCGGTATCGAGGATATTTATGAGCTGACCTATATCCGCAAGGACGGCAGCCGCTTCCCGGCGGTGGTGTCGGTCACCGCGCTGCGCGACGATCAAGGCAACATCATCGGCTACCTGCTGATCGGCACCGACAACACCGCGCGCAAACAGATCGAGGCGGACCAACGGCTGCTCGACCAGCGGCTGCGCGACCAGCAGTTTTATACGCGCTCGCTGATCGAATCCAACATCGACGCGATCATGACCACCGATCCATCCGGCATCATTTCCGATGTCAACAAACAGATGGAGGCGCTCACCGGGTGTACGCGCGACGAGCTGATCGGCGCGCCGTTCAAGAATTACTTCACCGATCCAGAGCGGGCAGAAGCGAGCATCAAACAGGTGTTGAGCGAAAAGAAAGTCACCAACTACGAACTCACCGCGCGCGCCCGTGACGGCAAGGAAACGGTGGTGTCCTATAACGCGACCACTTTCTATGACCGCGACAGGAAGCTGCAAGGCGTGTTCGCCGCCGCGCGCGATGTCACCGAACGCAAACGTCTGGATCTGGAGCTGGAGAGCGCCAAGTCTGTGGCGGAAAAAGCCAACCTCGCAAAATCAGATTTTTTATCCAGCATGAGCCATGAGCTTCGCACGCCCCTGAACGCGATGCTTGGCTTCGCACAGTTGCTGGAGACCGGTACCCCGCCACCCACGTCCGCCCAGTTGGTCAGGCTGCAACAGATTATCAAAGCAGGATGGTATCTGCTGGAACTGATTAACGAAATCCTCGATCTCGCGCTGATCGAATCCGGCAAGCTATCGCTGTCGCGGGAACCGGTGTCGCTGAGTGACGTCATCCTCGAATGCCAGGCCATGATTGAACCGCAGGCGCAACAGCGTGATATCAAGTTGACCTTTTCTAAATTCGATGTCCCTTACTTTGTCCGTGCCGATCAAACCCGGTTAAAACAGATTATCATCAACCTGCTTTCCAACGCGATCAAATACAACCGCGAACGAGGGACGGTCGTGGTGAAGTGCACAGAGAGTACGCCGGAACGCATACGCATCAGCATCAAAGATAGCGGTGTGGGATTGCCTCCAGAAAAACTGGAGCAGCTCTTTCAGCCATTCAACCGTCTCGGGCAAGAGCACGGCGTCGAGGAAGGAACGGGCATCGGCCTGGTGGTCACCAAGCAACTGGTTGAACAGATGGGAGGGTCGATCGGCGTCGAAAGCACCGTCGGTGCGGGCAGCGAGTTCTGGATCGAACTGATCCGAGACGTTGCGCCGGAACTTGCCGTTGAATATGCGCTGTCCGTAGAACTTGCCGCCGAAAATAAACTGCCTGCTGAACTTTCGCCGCAAGCCACAGGATACACCCAGAAAAATGCTGAGCAGTACACCTTGCTCTATGTGGAAGACAATCCGGCCAACCTGATGCTGGTCGAACAAATCATTGCGGATCTCCCCCATGTAAACATGCTGAGCGCGCGCGATGGCAATCACGGCATCGCACTGGCGCGCTCCCATCTCCCGGATGTGATCCTGATGGACATCAATCTACCCGGCATCAACGGCTTCGAAGCCCTGAAAATCCTGCGCGCAGATTCGACCACAATGCACATCCCCGTCATTGCCCTCAGCGCCAATGCCATGCCCCGCGATATCGAGAAGGGACAGGAGGCCGGGTTCTTACGCTATCTCACCAAACCCATCAAGGTTCATGAGTTGATTGATGCATTGGACAATGCCCTGACAATTTCTGAAATGAGATTGGGCGACGCCAATGAAATGAAAAAATACGATGATTAGCAAACAAGAAATGCTTGCCGCCAGCATTCTGATCGTTGACGATCACCAATCCAATGTCATTTTGCTTGAGGAAATGCTGCTTGATGTCGGCTATCAGTGCATCGCGTCGACCAATGATCCGCATTCAGTCTGCGCGCTGCATCGCAAAAACCATTACGACCTGATCCTGCTCGATCTGCAAATGCCCGGCATGGATGGCTTTCAGGTGATGGAAGGCCTGAAGGAAATCGATGCGAACGGCTACCTTCCGGTACTCGTGATCACGGCCCAACCAGATCACAAGCTGCGTGCGCTCACCGTCGGTGCAAAAGACTTTATCAGCAAACCATTTGACCTGATGGAAGTCAAAACGCGCATCCACAACATGCTGGAAGTGCGGCTGTTGTATAAGCAACTCAAGCAACACAGTCGTGCGCAGGAATCATTGGCGCTGCATGATGCGCTGACCGGGCTGCCGAACAGACGGCTTTTAATGGACAGGCTTTCATTGGGCATCGCCCATTCCCGCCGGAACAAGTCCTCGATGGCGGTGATGTATCTGGATTTGGATGGGTTTAAGCAGATCAACGACACCTTGGGCCACGATGCGGGCGACACGCTGCTGAGGATGGTCGCCGCTCGCCTGGTGGCTGCGGTGCGTCAAGAGGACACGGTGGCGCGCTTGGGTGGCGACGAATTTGTGATCGTGTTAAGGGAATTAAGTCACGCCGAGGCGGTGGTCAAGCTGGCGTCAAAAGTAATACAAGCCATATCACAACCCTATATCATACAGGGTTGCAACGTGAGCGTGACCGCCAGCGTCGGCGTCAGCATTTATCCCACGCATGGCGATGAGGTGGAGACGCTGATGAAGAGCGCGGATCTGGCCTTGTATGAGGCAAAGCGCACAGGCAAGAATGATTATCGCATCGCATCGTGCACCGACCTGTTGGCGATGGCGAGTAGTTGACGTAACCTGAGTTCATAAAACAGCGTCTCAGATCAAATAATAGAAAGCGGACAAATACGATGATTAACGAACATGAAATTCTTAACGCCAGCATTCTGATCGTTGACGATCAGGAAGCCAATGTGCTTCTTCTAAGCGAATTGTTGCGTGATGCCGGCTATGCTTGCATTACGTCGACGACAGATCCCTATGCGGTCTGCGAGCTGCATCGCAAAAATCGCTATGACCTGATACTGCTCGATTTGCTAATGCCCGGCATGGATGGATTCCAGGTGATGGCGGAGCTTAAGACGGTTGAAACAGACGGATATCTTCCGGTACTCGTGATCACCGCCCAACCTGGTCACAAGCTGCGTGCGCTGGCTGCCGGCGCGAAAGATTTCGTAGCCAAACCGTTTGATCTGGTCGAAGTACAGACGCGTATCCATAACATGCTGGAAGTGCGGCTGTTGTACAGAAAACTCGAGAATTACAATCAGGTGCTGGAACAGACGGTGCTGGAACGGACCGCCGAACTACGTGAAAGCGAAGCGCGTTTTCGCCGCCTGACCGAACTGTCGTCCGACTGGTATTGGGAGCAGGACGAAAACGGGCATTTCACCAAGATTTCCGGTCCGGTGCTTAAAATGCTTGGTATTCAGGTCGATGGCGCGCTGAGCAAAACAAGTGAAGATCAGGGGGCGCGCTGGAATGAAGCCGAGCGAGAAATACTCGAGGCCAACCTGACCGCCAGACGACCATTCCTGGATTTCGTCTACAGCCTGACCAATCCAGACGGCTCGCGGCAATATTTAATGGTGAGCGGAGAACCCATGTTCGATCTTTCCGGCCGCTTTACCGGCTACCGCGGAATCGGCAAAGACGTGACCGATACGATGAATCCTACTCTTGAATCACCAACCGATCAATAGGCACATTTAAGCCTTAAAGTTAGAGCCATGGGGTTGTGTTTATGAGCATTGACCTGTCGGTCCGTGTCATCACGCACCGACAGAGAGTTGCAATTCAATGCACTACTGATGGCTGTGTGTCAGATAAACACTGCCCGTGAAAAACGTATTTCTTCACATTAAATAACACAGACTTCGCCACTACTTCTGCGCAATACGGCGATTCACCGCGCTCCGTTCCTCTTCGCTCATCAGCGGCCAGCGCGTGATCTCGTCGAAGGTGCGCAAACAACTGCGACAAACATCGTCGCCCAAGGCCGTGGTGCAATGTCCGGTACAGGGACATTCGGTAGTGACAATTTCACGTTCAACTTGTTGAACATAACCAACCATTTGGCAACCGTCGTTGGGTTGCTTAGTGGGATGGCTAGTTGCTCCATCAGTGGATTGCCTACCTTCGGTGAAAATCTCAAGCGGAGTTGACGGGGAATGCAGGTGCATGATGCTGATTATACCGTTGGCCGTGTGGCCATCTCCAGCCGGGTCAGCCATGCCAGCGCCTGTTCGCGCGACTCACCGCACATCTCTGTTGAGGGTCGCAAGCCAGTACAAAAAACCGGGCGTTCGGGCTGACCAAATATCGCGCAGCGGTTGTCATCGGCAAGCTGGACACAGCGCACCCCGGCGGGCTTGCCGTTTGGCATGCCGGGCAACGGGGAAGTGATTGAGGGTGCGATGCAGCAGGCACCGCAGCCCGAGCGGCATTTCATTGTCAGGCCTTGCGGTAAATGCTCGCGCCCTCTTTAACAAACTCTTCCGACTTGGCTGCCATGCCTTTTTCCAGCGCTTCCTGATCGGACACGCCCTGAGTCGCGGCGTAGTCGCGCACGTCCTGAGTGATTTTCATCGAGCAGAAATGCGGGCCGCACATCGAGCAGAAGTG
Organism: Gallionella sp.; assembly: GCA_017880865.1. GTDB lineage: Bacteria > Pseudomonadota > Gammaproteobacteria > Burkholderiales > Gallionellaceae > Gallionella. The sequence continues at coordinate 83,004 of JADGRL010000007.1, read as the reverse complement.
CGCGACCTTGGAGGATTCCTTGGGCAGGGTTTCGTCGTGGAATTCGCGCGCCTTGTCGGGGTCGAGGCCGAGGTTGAACTGGTCGTCCCAGCGGAATTCGAAGCGCGCCTTGGAGAGCGCATTGTCGCGCACTTGCGCGCCGGGGTGTCCTTTCGCGAGGTCGGCGGCGTGGGCGGCGATCTTGTAGGTGATGATGCCTTCCTTGACGTCGTCCTTGTCCGGCAAGCCCAGATGCTCTTTCGGCGTGACGTAGCACAGCATGGCGGTGCCATACCAACCGATCATCGCCGCACCGATCGCGCTGGTGATGTGGTCGTAGCCGGGGGCGATGTCCATCGTGAGCGGACCGAGCGTATAGAACGGCGCTTCGTGGCACCACTTGAGTTGCAGATCCATGTTCTCCTTGATCATGTGCATTGGCACGTGGCCGGGGCCTTCGATCATGGTCTGCACGTCGTGCTTCCACGCCACTTGCGTGAGTTCGCCCAAGGTTTTTAATTCGCCCAGCTGCGCTTCGTCGTTGGCGTCGTAGATCGAGCCGGGGCGCAGGCCGTCGCCTAAGCTGAACGCCACGTCATAGGCTTTCATGATTTCGCAGATGTCCTCAAAATGCGTGTAGAGGAAACTTTCCTTGTGGTGCGCGAGGCACCATTTCGCCATGATGGAACCGCCGCGCGACACGATGCCGGTCAGGCGCTTCGCGGTCATCGGGATGTAGCGCAGCAGCACGCCGGCGTGAATGGTGAAGTAGTCCACGCCCTGCTCGGCCTGCTCGATCAGCGTGTCGCGATAAATTTCCCAGGTCAGGTCTTCGGCTTTGCCATCCACTTTTTCCAGCGCCTGATAAATTGGCACAGTGCCTATCGGGACGGGCGAGTTGCGGATGATCCACTCGCGCGTCTCGTGGATGTGTTTTCCGGTGGAGAGATCCATCACGTTGTCGCCGCCCCAGCGGATCGCCCAGGTCATCTTCTCGACTTCTTCCTGAATGCTCGACCCCAGTGCGGAGTTGCCGATGTTGGCGTTGATCTTCACCAGAAAGTTGCGGCCGATAATCATCGGCTCGACTTCGGGGTGGTTAATGTTGGCCGGGATGATCGCGCGGCCACGGGCGATTTCGTCGCGCACGAATTCGGGGGTGATGACTTTTGGAATCGGCGCGCCGAAACGCTCGCCGTGATGCTGGGATTTCAGCAGTTCTGAGAGCCCTTCGGTTTTCTGATTCTCGCGTATCGCGATGTATTCCATCTCAGGCGTGATGATGCCCTGACGTGCATAGTGCATCTGGGTAACATTCATGCCCGCCTTGGCGCGGCGTGGCGCGCGTTGCAGGTTGAAACGAAGCGCGGCCAGCTCGGGGTCATTCAGACGTTGCTTGCCGTAATCCGAACTCGGCGCAGACAGTTGCTCGGTGTCGTTGCGCTCGGCAATCCAGCCTTCGCGCATCGCGGGCAGACCGGAGCGAATGTCGATTTTTATAGCCGGGTCAGTGTAAGGGCCGGAGCAGTCATACACATGGATAGGTGGATTTTTTTCTTCGCCCGTGTTGGTGTGGGTCGAAGCCTGCGAGATTTCGCGCATCGGCACGCGGATATCGGGTCGCGAACCCTCGACATAAATCTTGCGCGAATTCGGCAACGGCTTGATTGCCGCTGCATCGACGTGCGCGGACTGGCTGAGAAACTTGGGATTGGCGTTCATTGTGATGCTCCAAAATAACGGGGAGCATCGGCAGATGCTTCCCTTTGCGGCATTACCCGCACAGGTTCGAAGGGTGTATCTCACTCCGCCTTTAGTTGAGATGTCGGCGAAGACCCCTAGCTGAACGCGCAAGGTAAAGCAAAGATCAGCCAAAAGCAAGTATGCTTGCACTATCGTCACAGCCTTTGTCATTGAGCAGCCGAGGCAGCCTTGCTATACTGCCCGGACGAATACTCAGTAATGATGCCGGATTTAGGAGAGGGGAATGCTAGATATGGAACAGGCGCGCTTCAATATGATAGAGCAACAGATACGCCCATGCGAAGTGCTGGAGGGGCGGATTCTGGAATTGCTCAAGCACGTGCGCCGCGAACATTTCGTGCCGGAAGGCAAGCGCGGAATGGCATTTATGGATATGGAAATCCCGCTGGGCTATGGCGCATCCATGTGGCAGCCCAAGCTTGAAGCGCGCACGGTACAGGAGTTACACTTGACCCGCCGCGACAATGTACTGGAAGTGGGCACCGGAAGCGGCTATCTGACCGCACTGCTGTCCGCGCTGGCGGGGCATGTAACATCGGTCGAGATCATCCCGGAATTGAGTGCGATGGCCAGGCAGCACTTGCACTCTTACCACCGCGACAACATCACGCTGGAGATCGGCGACGCGGCACAAGGCTGGGACAACGGCGCGCAATATGATGTCATCGTGCTGGCCGGTTCAACACCGGTGCTGCCGACCGCGTTTCAGAATAGTCTGAATATCGGCGGGCGATTATTCGCTATCGTCGGCGACGCACCGGCTATGGAAGCCCGGTTGATCACGCGCGTCGCAGCGGATACCTTCGAGACTATCAATATCTTGGAAACCTGCGTCGCGCCGCTGAAAAATGCGCTGCAGCCCAAGCGGTTCGTGTTCTGAGCTTGTTCTGAATTATGTATCGGGCATTTCGGACTCAGATTGCGATTGAAGGATTTGCGGGAATTCGAGTTTGCGCGTGGCGGCGATAAGCTGTATATTAGAAACTTCTAATATATTGGTTGTGCAAAACTGATGAAATTAAAACCACTTTTTTTGGCAACACTTCTAGCCACAGGCGGCTGGGCTCAGGCAGCCGATTTGCTGGAAACCTTCCATGCCGCGCAAGCGAATGACCCGGTGTTTGCCGCTGCGCGCGCCACGCAGCAAGCTGGCCAGGAAAAATTACCTCAAGGCCGTTCGTTGCTGGCACCCTCAATCAATCTCAATGCGAACAGCGCGTATAACGACCTGACAACGTCATACCGTCCAGCTATGCCTCCCTTCTTCATGGGAGGCACAACTCGTTACAACACCCACGGTTACGGCGTGACGCTGGTGCAGCCTTTGTTCCGCCAGCAAAACTGGCAGGCCTATAGCGAGTCCGAATTGCAGGTCGCACAAGCCGATGCGCAGCTCAAAATCGCCGAACAGGATTTGATCTTGCGTGTGGCACAAGCCTACTTCGATGTGCTGATCGCAGATGACAGTGTGCAGCTGGTCGGGGCGCAAAAGACCGCCATCTCCGAACAGCTCGAGCAAGCCAAACGCAATTTCGAGGTGGGCAGCGCCACGATCACCGACACCCTCGAGGCGCAAGCGCGTTACGACCTGACCGGCGCGCAGCAGATCGCCGCGCAGAACAACCTGGAAATAAAACGCAGCGCCTTGCAGCAACTGATCAACGCGATGCCGAAAGACCTCCAGCCGCTTGGCAAGGAATTCAAGCTGGAAACTCCGCAGCCTGCCGACATGGAGAAGTGGGTGGATGATGCACAGTTGAGCAATTTGCAGCTTGCCATCGCGCAGGCGGGCGCCGAAATTGCCGACAAAGAAGTCGCACGTAATCGCGGCGGCCATTACCCAACCATAGACCTGGTGGCCAACTATTCACAAAACAACGCCAACGGCGGCAGCTTCGGCGTGGGCAGCGATACCACCAACAAGAGCGTCGGCGTGCAACTGAATATGCCGCTGTTTCAGGGTGGCGTGGTGAATTCCAGATGGCGCGAAGCACAAGCCAATCGCGAGCGCGCCCGACAGGAATTGGAGAATGCACGTCGCAACGTCGCGCAGCAAGCCCGCCAAGCCTATCTGGGTGTGGTCAGCGGTGTAGCCCAGGTTCAGGCGTTGCAACAAGCACTCGCTTCCAGCCAAAGCGTACTGGAAGCCAGCAAGCTGGGACATGAAGTCGGCGTGCGCACCAATCTCGATGTGCTCAATGCGCAGCAACAGCTTTTCTCCACTCGCCGTGACTTGTATCAGGCTCAATATAATTATCTTCTCAGCCAGCTACGCCTGAAACAGGCAGCGGGTTCGCTGGGCGAAGAAGACTTGAGCAAAGTCAATCAGGCGCTGCACTAAAAATCCATCGTCCGCCCGATAACCAGTGACCAAGCTGTGCAAGGCATTTAACGGTCTGTGCTAAGGGCGCGATGGGTAGAGTTTTTGATTCTTGTTGCCAACACAATACGAAACACGCACCACTCCTGCACAGTCACAGCATATTCCCGCGATGATGATCTATCCCCAGACCTGAATCGTGGCGGCATGGGCGTGTTCAGCGCACCGGACAGGTAGTTGCACGTTACCGCGCACCGGATAGTCGGTTTTGTTTATAATCGGCTATCTTCAGAAAGCCGAACATGATCCCGTTGAATATCGTCATCCTCGCTGCCGGAAAAGGCACGCGCATGTATTCCGACAAGCCCAAGGTATTGCACGCGCTGGCGGGCAAGCCGCTTGTACAGCATGTGCTGGACTGTGCCGCCTCGCTCGAACCAAAACAGATCTGCGTGATATATGGGCATGGCGGCGAAGCCGTGCCGAAAGCGATGCAGCAGTATGCCGCGCAATTCGTGATTCAGGAGCCGCAGCTTGGCACCGGCCATGCGGTGCAGCAGGCGATGCCGCATCTTGGCGACGATAGTCAAACAATGGTGCTGTATGGCGATGTGCCGCTGATTCAGCACAATACCTTACATCAAATGCTGCAGACGGGCGATGGACTAGTACTGCTGACAGTTAATCTGCCCAATCCCACCGGCTATGGGCGCATCGTGCGCGATGCGCAGGGCGATGTGCTCAGCATCGTCGAAGAAAAAGATGCGACGCCAGAACAGCGCGAAATCAATGAGGTGAATACCGGCATCCTGCTCGCGCCGACCAAATCACTACGCGGTTGGCTGGCGAAATTGCAGAACAATAATTCGCAAGGTGAGTACTACCTTACCGACATCGTCAGTATGGCCGTACAGCAAGGCGTTGCGGTCCATACCGTTCAACCGGCGCAGGAATGGGAAATCCACGGGATAAATAGCAAGTCGCAGTTGGCGGTGCTGGAACGCACCTGGCAACGGGTCGAGGCGTCACGTTTGTTGGCGCACGGCGTGACGCTGGCAGATCCGGCGCGCATCGACGTGCGCGGCAAACTGAGCTGCGGGCGCGATGTCGAGATCGATGTCGGCTGCATCTTTGAGGGTGAAGTGACACTGGGCGACAATGTGCGTGTGGGCGCATACAGCGTGATCAAAAAGTCCAGCATCGCCGCAGGCACAGACATCGCGCCCTACAGCCACATCGACAGCAGCGAAGTTGGGGCTAACTGCCATATCGGACCCTATGCGCGGCTGCGCCCCGGCACCCGGCTGCATGAAGAGGTGCATATCGGCAATTTCGTCGAAGTCAAAAACAGCGAAATTTCCGCGAACAGCAAAGCCAATCATCTGAGCTATATCGGCGACAGCACGGTCGGTCGTCGCGTGAACATCGGCGCCGGTACAATCACCTGCAATTACGATAGCGCAAACAAACACCGCACGGTCATCGAGGATGACGTATTCATCGGTTCGGATACACAACTGGTCGCACCGGTGACGGTGGGCCGGGGCGCGACGATAGGTGCGGGCTCGACCATTACCCGCAACGCACCGGAAGGCGAGCTTACGTTGTCGCGCAGCAAACAGCTGACCGTCGCCGGCTGGAAGCGACCGGTCAAGAAAAAGTAAGCCCTCCCTTTAATCATCTTGTTAAAATTACAAAACTAAAAATTCGGGAATAAATTATGTGTGGAATCGTAGGTGCTGTAGCACAACGCAATGTTGTACCGATCTTGCTGGAAGGGTTGCAACGACTGGAATATCGCGGCTATGACTCGGCCGGCCTAGTGGTAGTGCATGACGGAAAATTGGAGCGCGTGCGCAGCACCGGGCGAGTGGTCGACCTCACCGAAAAAAGCGCAACGACTCAAGGTCACATCGGCATCGCACATACCCGCTGGGCGACGCACGGCGTGCCGAGCGAACGCAACGCCCACCCGCATATCAGCAAAAATCACATCGCCGTGGTGCATAACGGCATCATCGAAAATTACGAGGAACTGCGCTCGCGCCTGACCACCGCAGGCTATGAATTCACGTCGGATACCGACACCGAAGTGATCGCGCATTTGATTCACAGTCACTATGCGCACGGCACTTCATTGCTGGCGGCCACGCAGGCATCGCTTACCGAGTTGGTGGGTGCTTACGCGATCGGCGTGATCGCGGCAGACAATCCCGACCAGCTTATTTGCGCGAGGCGCGGCAGTCCGCTGTTGCTGGGTGTGGGTATCGATGAACATTTCATCGCCTCTGATGTATCAGCGCTGTTGCCGGTGACGCGCAAAGTTGTGTATCTCGAAGAAGGCGATGTGGTCGAGCTGGGACGGCTTGCGTATCAAATATTCGATGCGACGGGTGCGCGCGTAGAGCGCGCCGTTCAGACCAGCGAGATGAGCAACGAGAGCGTGCAGTTGGGCGAATATACCCATTACATGCAAAAGGAAATTCATGAGCAGCCGCAGGCATTAGCGGATACGCTCGAATCGGTGTGCAACAGCCAGTCGCTGGTGCCGGGTATTTTCGGCGCGGAAGCGGCGGCGACTTTTGCCGATATCAACAGCATCCTGATCCTGGCCTGCGGAACCAGTCACCATGCGGGACTGGTGGCCAAATTCTGGCTGGAGGAAATCGCCGGAATCACATGCAACGTGGAAATCGCCAGCGAATACCGTTATCGCACCAGCGTGCCCAATCCCAAGTCGTTGGTCGTCGTCATCTCGCAATCCGGCGAAACAGCCGACACCCAAGCCGCGTTGAACCATGCCAAGTCGCTGGGACACGGTCACACGCTGGCGATCTGCAATGTTGCGGAAAGCGCGCTGGTCAGACTGTGCAAACTGCGCATGCTGACACGCGCGGGTCCTGAGATCGGTGTGGCTTCGACCAAAGCCTTTACCACGCAGCTGGCCGCGCTATTTCTTTTGACGCTGGTACTCGCTAAACAGCGCGGTCGTTTGACCGCAGAGCAGGAGCAACAACATCTGCACGAGTTGCGGCATCTGCCCAGCGCGGTGCAAAAAGTACTCGAACTGGAACCGCAAATCGCGATGCTTGCGGTCAAATTTGCCAACAAACATAACGCGCTGTTCTTGGGGCGCGGTTTGCATTATCCGATCGCACTGGAAGGCGCACTCAAGCTCAAAGAAATTTCCTATATCCATGCCGAAGCTTATCCCGCTGGCGAGTTGAAGCACGGCCCGCTGGCGCTGGTGGACAAGGACATGCCGGTGATCTCGGTTGCGCCGAATGACGCGCTGCTGGAAAAACTAAAATCCAATCTGCAGGAAGTGCGTGCGCGGGGCGGCGAGCTATATGTGTTTGCGGATGCGAATACGCATATTCATGCAGCAGACGGTATCCACATCATGCAGATGCCCGAACACGCGGGATATTTGAGCCCGATTCTGCATACGATCCCTTTGCAATTGCTGGCCTATTACGTCGCGCTGCAAAAGGGGACTGATGTGGACAAACCTAGGAATCTCGCAAAATCTGTGACTGTTGAGTAATGCACCATTTTGCATTGCGAGACTTGGATTTTCTATACAAAAGGTAACCATGCAAGAACCAACCTGAAAGAAATCCAATCATCAATGAAAAAAATATTACTACCGCGCTTGGCAATGAAGCTCTCCAGAATAAAAATTCAATCTCAACTACGGCGATATTTTGAGCGACAAATAACACCGTAAAAATTGAGAGGGCAAGTATCAGTATAAGTTTTTAATTCATTTTAAAAGCTTCTCAAGCAGCCTGTTAAAGGCTTTTGAGGTTGCAGGTGGTCTGGGCGTAGCACCTGCCACTACTTCACTTGAATTTGGCATGGGCGTCAGCTATGCCCGCCTTAAGGTCACTCCAGATTTTATCAGCCGTTTTTTTGACCTGCTCCCATGCTTCGCCACTGGCCTTCTCCAGCTCATTCAGTTTTTCGGAGGCTGCATGTTGTTTGGCTCGTAATTCATGAAGCTCCTCGGCACGCTTGACCTTTATATCAGCTCCCACGTTCTCCAACTTGGCTTCCAATAAATTAATTTGGGCGTTCCATTCTTTCAGTTGTGCTGCCATTTTTTGTTTATATGCGTTTTTAATTTCCATGATCTACTCCTTAAATTTTTAGTGACAACTCAATCCAATCTGACCTACTTCAGCACCAGCCGGTTTTCAACCTTGTTTACGCCCGCTACCGCACTTGCCAGTTCTTTAGCCCTATGGCTCTTTGACAACGAATCGACCGACCCGCTTAATGTCACCACGCCTTTTATGGTATCAACACTGATTTGCAGCGTCTTGAGACCCGACTCGGCAAAAATGGCCGCTTTAACCTTGGTCGTAATTTCAGCATCATCAATAGCCACTCCGGCTTTCGTGCCTTGCTCGTCCAGTTTTTCACCGACTTTTTCGGTCACTTCGCCTATTTTTCTGCCGGCTGCATCAGCCGTCTGGTCTATCTTTTTCCCTGCGGTTTCTGCAGGCCCCGGCTTGTCACATGCAGTAAGCCCCACAATGACTAGCAGCGAAACGCCGATTAATTTTAAATTCTCTGAAGCTTTCATTGGTCTCCCTTTCCTGTTTGCATTCCTGCCGTTGTATACGCTTAGGCATCCACCACGAAGAGAGGGCTTCGGCAATTGCACCGAAGCCCAGTTCAGCCGTTATTTTGCGTAGTTGAACACGATGTTAACCCTGCGGTTTTCCTGCTGCCCCTCTAAGCTGGTACCGTAGTTGACACGCCGGGTCGAGCCGAATGCCGATGTGGAAAGGCGCGAACGAGAGACACCCAGGTTATCCACCAGATAATTCACCACGGACTGAGCGCGTTGTTGAGAGACTTCCATCGCTTCCTCAGGTGTCACCCGCTCTTTTTTGGAGCCAGTGCCGACGGATCCGCCAGCGTGTCCTTCCACCGTTGCGGTGATGGAGGTATTCTCCTTCAAATAATTCGCAACTTGGGTTAGCCCCTCATAATAAAGAGGATCAATGGTGGCCTTGTATGGGTCAAATTCAATCTCCATGGCCACAGTAAACCTGGCAGGAACCACCTTGAGCCCTGCGATATCCGTCGCGCACGCTATGACCGCATCGATACGCCGGTTCATCCGCTTCCCTTCCTCAGTGCTATTGTCAGCGATGGGTCGCGTATCTCCGTACCCAATTGCCATCAGACGCGAAGGGGCGATATGGAGGTCATTCACCAAGTAGCTCACCACGCTATCTGCCCGCTTTTGGGATAATTTCAGATTGAAGTCACTCGTACCTACATCATCGGAATGACCCTCGATCACGGCAGTGGTATCAGGGTATTTAGTCATGTAGGTTCCCACCACAGCGAGTTTCTCCTTATCCTCGCGCTGAATGTCGCCCTGCTTAATCTCGAACGGAATGTCGAGAATGCTGCAATACAGCTGAGTCTTTACCTTCATCGGCACGATGACCGCCACGGGTGCGGGGGAAGATTTCTTCACGCCGAATCGATAGACCAGTCCGAGCGAATACAAATCGATGTCGCCGTTACTGCCGACGGCATCATTGATCCGGTAGCGTTCCGCCTCGACACGCATTCCGAGCGATTTGTTGAAATCATATTGAACCCCCACGCCAGCCTTGTAGTTTATAGAGTCTTTGCTGGGGTTCGGATTCGTCGGTGCGGAAACAGAGTTGGTGAAACTGTCTTTGGCTTGCGCGTAATTCAGGCCCAACCTGCCAAACACAGAAAACCTGTCGTTGATAGGCTGCATGCCGACCGCATCGAGATTCAAGCCCTGAAGCTTGATCTTCCCGGTCAAGGTCCGCGACGGGGGCGTGGTTGCCGTATAACCGAACTGCCCCAGATTGAAATAGCCCGCTTCAAGAGCAAAATTCTTGTTGTACTGGTACCCGCCAAAAATCTTATAACCGGTGCTGCGGTTATCATTGGCGATCGAGGTTGCCAGGCCTGTTCCCTGAAGCTGGGAGTTGATCCGCGCATCGTCTATATTCGCTCTTGACTGGCCAATGTTGGCCCCGCCATACCAGAATGAATCAGCCGCCACTGCAAATGAGCTATTCATTACAGCACATCCCACAAGACCGAGTGTCCCTACGGTTTTAGCTATTTTTTTCATGTTGTTCTCCAAAATATCTTGGTGCAACTCATCGAGCGCCACCAATTTAAAGTCATCGGTTACTGTTTGCTCCCCCGTGAAGGGGAGCGTCCAGTATTTCCTGATGTCACTTGTCCTGCTTGCACAGCGAATACCTCAAGCCCTGTTACTGGCAAATTGTTGAATATCCGGCAGGTGGTGCAAACGGCTGACCCGGCACGGAAACGATATTAGAGTCAAATGTAAACTGGCCACTCGTAAACGCCCCGGCCAACAATCTGCCGCACGAGGTTGCACCGGTTTTCATTGCGATTGTTCTCGAGGCCAGAATGTTGCCCTGGAACTCAGAATACAACTCAAGCGTCGCATCTGTGCCGGCCTGCCACCAGACATTGGAAGCCTTGGCACCGCCAACCAGCAGGATACGAGTGTGTGCGCACGTCGAGGGGGTGCAGGCCCCGGGGGCTCCGGCTGCTGTGCCGACTGAGCCCGATGACTGGAAGACGAAGACCGCATTCGGGTTACCCTGAGCGTCAAGCGTGAGATCGCCCGTGACCAGGATCGTCGTGGTGGATTGATAGCTATTGGCAACAAAATAATTAGTTCCCTGCACAAGCGCGCTCCCGGGCACGCCTCCCAATGTAGTGCCAGCCGGTAAATTGACGTTTGCAGTTAGAGAACCGGCGGCTGGTGGCCCGGCGGGAGGTGTGATACTGAGAAACGCTGCTCGCAAATCGTTCATGATAGCAGTGGCCGTGGTTGTGTCCGGATACACGGGAGTGATGACGGTTCCGTTGATGGTTGGAGTTGAGCCATTGCTTCCGCAAAGACCAAAGCCGCCCACGTTATCCACTGCCACAGCATTACAAGTAGGCGTTGCCGTCAGCACCACATCCCCGTTGATATGCGTAATAGGAGCGGTGTTGGTGTTGGTTACGCCTGCGCTAGCCGCCATCCCGAACGTCGATGCCTTGCCGAGGTTTACTATAACAACTGGTGGCGCACAAACCCCTGTCGCGGGACCCGCTGTAAAGCTCCAAGTGTAGTCACTTACCATTGCATTAGCCGGGATTGCCATATCCTTGACCCCGCTGGCACCTGATTTAATCGTGGCCGTATAGGTGACCCCGTTGGTGAGAGCAGCACTTGTAGTAAAGGTTGCAGTGCGACCTGTGGCGACATCCAGAAGCACTGATGCTGCCGTGACCACAGTCGAGCCAGGTCCTGTCACGGTAAACGTTGTTGTGTTGACCGTTGCAGGATCCATCCGCAAACCGGAGGGCACCGTGAAAGTCGCGTTGATGCTCGCATCTGGACACACACCAACGGCTGCAGCGGCAGGGCTTATGCTTGTGGAAAGCACCGTGACAGGTGCCGCTACGACTGGGCCTGCTGCGGTGGTAAAGGTCCATACATAGTTATTAGGCAAGGTGGCTTGATTGCCTGCCAGCGCATTGCCGATCAAGTCCATGGCCGCCGTGGTAATCGTGGCGGTATAGGTCGTGCTGGCTTTAAGTGCCGCCGTTGGCGTATAGACTGCTGTTTTGCTGCCGACATCGTAGCTCACGGCGCCTGCAGGAGATACGCAAGGTGCTGCACATGTCACCGTAAAATTGGTTGCTGGTGAAACGAGCGTTGCAGGATACATATCCTTCGAGAACACTGCGCTGATGGTCGTGTTGGTCACTACATTAGTTGTCGGAGGAGTCGCTGTGGCAGGAACAGTTAATGTCACTCTGGGCGGAATCATGCTCACCACCGCTGTACCTGTCGTAAAGCTCCATACTTTGGAACTCGCTAATGTGCGACCGGTAGCCAGGCTTTTGGCCCCGGTAGTAATCGTAGCCGTGTAGAGTTGAGTTGGTGCCAAGTTGGCTGCGGGTGTATAGGTGGCAATTCTTTTTGTGACGTCAAGGGCTACTGTCCCTGTGGGATTTACGCAAGGTGATGCGCAGGTCAGTGTAAAGTTCGCGCTGGCGATCGGCGCCATCGGCTCACTAAAGGTGGCCGTGATTTTTCTGTTGATCGGTACGCCGGTGTCATTATTGACCGGGGTGACGGCAGTCACCGTGGGCAAACCTGTAGCACCTCCTCCGCCCAAAACGGGATCGGTTACTCCATTACCACATCCCGCCACAACAGCGGCCAGCAGTAATGTCGTAAACCACATCAGTGGCTTGAAACCAGCCACTTGGTTACCGTTGTTTGGCAACCTGGTGGAATGGCTAGCAGTTCCACCCGTAACGCTTTCGAATCTTTTCATTTTGCCTCTCCTCTTTATCTGATTCCGAAAAGCATCGGTGCAATCGACCGACCCCTTGTTAGTACTTATACTGCTAGAGCTACTGATGAAACGACTAGCCAACTGACCAAACTGTCAAAAAACGACAGTCCATTAATTGGTTATATTCGAGCCTCGATTTGATCCGCGCCAATTTAAAATCGGATCAACCGGATAAGTAGTGACTTGCGGTGGCTTCATACCGGTTGGTCAATACTTAGTAGCTTCATCAGCTAAGGCACTAGTTACACCATCTGCACTATTCCACTTCCGCCTGCAATGCTCCGTGCGCTGACGCACATAGCGCAATTTATCTTGGGGAAAGGCTTGGGAAAGCCGTGCGTAATTTATTTCACCTCAAGGCAGAACCGCTATTCATGAAGGGCAACAACTTAACAATTAACGATATTTCCAAAAGATATTCGGAAAGTCCTTCTCATTTCGCGCCCATGCCGGGTACACATGAAAAAGGCCGTCTCTCGACGGCCTTTATTCACAGCTTCACATACAAAACAGCATGCCTTATTGCGCTGGTTGTGTCACCGCATTCGCCTGCAACGTGACTGCAGTCTGTGCCAGCAACCTTCCGTTCACCACCGCTCCGGTAGCCAGCGAGATCAGCGTTTGACTCAACAAAACTCCCTTGAAGTCAGCCGTCGTTCCAAGGGTCGCTTGACCAGAGACCTGCCAGAAGATGTTCTTGGCCAGCGGCATTGCGCCGCCGGGAACACTTGGGGCCAAGGTAATCATGGCCGCATTGGCCACGGTGAGGTTTTGCGCTATCTGGAAGATCCAGACGTCATTTGGGCCACCTTTGAGCGTGACACCGACACTTGATATTGAAACTCCACTGCTCCATTTGTAAAGACCAGGAACAAGCGTCATCCCACTAATATTACCTGCGCCCAGTTCAGTCTGATCAGGCAATGACCGCCCGGCGGCATCGGTGAACGCAAGCTGCATATCACCTATAGCTGTGGTCAAGTTACTAGGCGTAGGCACAGCATAGTTGGATGCGTATATTTTTCCGGTCACTAAAGACGAGGTTGAAAATACATTCGTGGAATCTGCAATCAGTCCAAATCCTGTTATGTAACTCGCTGCGGCTGGACTCAATCCAATATTTCCAACAATTGCGGTAGTTCCAGTGGTTGAAACTCCCGTTTTTGCCAGAATCACATAATTCCCGGCCGAGCCAAGAAACACGGGAGCCGGGCCTTTCCCGAGGGTAACGGTTACGGTATAGGTCACCTGTGTACCGTCGGCAGCGGTTACGATGTACGCCACAGGATTAGTGAAGTCATTCGCTGTTGCTCCGCTTGTCTGGACCTTCGTACCCACCTTGACATTTGCCCCTGTGGTCGTGAATGCCGCAACCAGAGCCGTTACATTTGTCCCGTTCGGCACGGTCACCGCTATGGTATGCGCCGGTTCAGTTATAACTCCTGTTGAGTTGGCAAGCCCAGCAAACGAATAGGCGGTAATGGTCTTGTCAGAGATCGCTGCCACAGTCACGGTAACGGTGTAGGTCGCCGTTGTGGCGTCGGCAGCGGATACGATATAGGCCACTGGATTGGTGAAGTTATTCGCCGTTGTTCCGCTCGTCTGAGCCGCCGCGACTATTTCTACGGCTGCCCCTGTGGTTGTGAATGTCGCAATCAGATTCGTTACGACGGTTCCATTCGGCACGGTCACCGCAATGGTGTGCGCCGGTTCAGTTATAACTCCGGTAGCCCCGGTATACCCGACAAACGAAAAGGCGGTGATGGCCTTGGCAGAGTTCGCCGCCACGGTTACGGTTACAGTATAGGTCGCCGTTGAGCCGTCGGCAGCAGTTACCTTGTAGGCCACTGGACCTGTGAAGTCATTCGCTGTTACTCCACTCGCCTGGACCGTTGTTCCCACCTTGACGCTGGCTCCTGTAGTTGTGAATGCCGCAAACAGAGTCGTTACGTTTGCCCCGGATGGCAGGTTCACCGCGATGGTCTTTGCCGCTTCATTGATCGTTCCTGCAAACCCGGTATACCCGACAAACGAATAGGCGGTAATAGCCTTGGCAGTAATCGAGGCCACGGTCACGGTGACGGTATAGGTCGCCGTTGTGTTGTCGCCAGCGGTTACCGTGTAGGCCACCGGACTGGTGAAATTATTCGCTGTTGCACTGCTCTTCTGCACCGTCGCGCCAACCTTTACGCTGGTCCCTGTGGTCGTGAATGTTGCTTTCATCGCCGTCACATTTGTCCCGAACGGCAAGTTCACTGCTATGGTTTTTGCCGCTTCATTGATCGTTCCGGAAGCCCCAGCAAGCGAATAGGAAGTAATGGCCTTGTCCGTGATTGAGGCCACGGTTACGGTGACGGTATAGGTCGCTGTTGTGCCGTTGGCAGCCGTTACTTTATACGCCACCGGATTGGTGAAGTTATTCGCTGTTACACCGCTCGCCTGAATTGTCGCTCCAACCTTTACGTCTGCCCCTGTGGTCGGGAATGTCGCAACCAGGGCCTTTACGTTTGTCCCGTACGGCATGGTCACCGCTATGGTTTTTGCCGGTTCGTTTATAGTTCCTGTAGCACCGTTAAGCGAATAGGAGGTAATGGCCTTGTCAGAGCTTGGGGTCGGCGCGGTTCCTCTACCACCTCCGCATCCAGCCACAAAAGCTATCAGCAGGAATGCCATAAACCACGTCACTGGCCTTATAACGCTATTAAATCTGTTCATTTTGCCTCTCCTTAATATCTTATCCAGAAATACATCGGTGCAATCGACCGATCTCTTGCTGGTACTCAGTGTGCTACGTTAATATTTATTCGCTTTTGACCTGTTTGGCGGCAATGCGAACCTCAGCTTGATCTGCACCTATTCAAAATCGAATCAATCTAAACCAAGGCACCAGCCACTCCACTTGCACTATTCCACTTCCGCCCACAATGCTCCGTGCGCTAGCGCACATTTAAGAAAATTTAGGGGTAATAAATAAAGGCCGTCTCTCGACGGCCTCTGGTTTACATGCGAATACGGCTTGCTTTACGGCTGCGTAACCGTAGTCGCATCCAGGACGACCGCCGTCTGCGCCAGTAACCTGCCGTTGATCGATGAGAGATTCCCAAACGTGATCGATGTCATACCCAGGATGATTCCCTCAAAGTGCGTGTTCGCTCCAATGGTCACCGCACCGGATACCTGCCAGAAGATGTTCTGAGGCAGTGCACCACCGCTCAAGATAACGTTCTTGGCAGCGGCCATGCCGAGCGTACCCGCCACCTTGAAGATCCACACATCGGTTGCTGTGCCATTGAGCGTGAGGTCCGTGGGTATGGTCACATTGGAACCCCATTCGTAGACGCCAGGGGCAAGGGTTAAACTGGTCAGCGTTCCGGCACCCACATTGGTCGTGGCGGCCGAGGTCGCTTTCCGTCCGGCGGCATCGGTGTATGCGGTTCCCATGTTGAGTACGGCTGTGCTCAAGTCAGCAGAAGTAGTCCCTCCCACATTATCGGCTGCGTATAACTTGAAAGGTGAGAACACTTGAGGAACGGATGTAAAAGATGTATCCGTGGGTTCACTGATCAATGACCATCCTGTTAAGGAACCCCTGGCGTATGGACTTACTCCCACGTTCCCAGTCACGAGCGAGGTTGGCACGGTTGAGACACCGGTTTTTGCCAGAATCGCATAATTTCCGGCCGTGCCAAGGACTACCGGCGCTGTACCTGCACCTGAACCTGCCACTGGCGACGGTGGTGCTGATGCACTTGTTGTAAAGCTCCATGTTTTAGGGCCAGCCATTGCAGTGCCGGACAGATCCTTGACACCGGCGGTAATCGTGGCCGTATAGGTGGTGCTTGCAGCGAGGTTGGCGTTCGGAGTAAAGGTTGCGGTGGTTGAGCTAGGGGATGTCACCACGCCTGATACAGCCGTGAGCCCTTGATTTAAGGTAAAGGTCGTAGCGGTAATCGTCAAAGGATCCATCGCTTGGCTAAAGGTGGCAGTGACGTTCGCATTGAGCGCCACATTAGCGACCCCACTCGCGGGGACGATGGAAATTACGGTGGGCGCAGTGATGACGGCGGGTGCCGCAGTGTTAAAGGTCCATGATTTTTTGACCGCCATTGCATTGCCGGCCAAATCCTTGACCCCGGTGCTTATCGTGGCCGTATAGGTCGTCAGGGCGGCAAGAGCGTTGGTCGGTTTAAAGGTCGCCATGTTGCCCGCGTAGGTCACTGCGCCTGTAACAACGGTGGCTCCTTGCTTTAAGGTAAAGGTCGCCGTGCTAACCGTAGAGGACGTCATCGCCTCGCTAAAGGTGGCGGTGATGTTCGCATTGAGCGCTACACCGGTGGCCGCATTCGCAGGGGTAGTGGAACTCACGGTGGGCGCAGTGGTGTCTGCTGCCGGGGCTGCGGTTCCATTACCCCCTCCGCATCCGACCACCACAGCGGTCAGTAGTAATGCCATAAACAACCCCAGTGATTTTTTAATACTTTCGAAGTGGTTCACTTTATTCTCCTTAAATAGCTGATCCCGAAAAGCATCGGTGCAATCGACCGACCTATTACTCACCCTTATCCTCTTTTCGCCCACCATGCTCCGTGCGCTGGCGCACACAACTTTGGGGCGTAAAAAAGGCCGTCTTGCGACGGCCTTTTATTTACTGCTTTACATCTTTACTGCATGCCTTACGGGATGATATTTCCAAAAGCGATGCCGGTATTATTAATACCGACCAGCACAACAACCTCGCCAGCGGTACCGGCTCCAGTCGTGTCCTTGAACAGATACCCGACCAAAGTAGCGCCGGTGCCAACGAACTGGAACGAGTACCGCACAGTACCAGTAAAGGTAAGGTTGGCCGCAGTGAGCGCAGCCGCAAAGTTGGCAACCGGTCCACTGGCCGCAACATAGTTGGCACTGGTTCCTTGCAGACCCATACTCAGCTTGTCGATGGTAGTATCAAAGCCAGTGATGCTATCCGCTGTGGCAACAGTAATGCCGGAATCGCCATCAGCAATCACGATAGTATCTGGCGCGGTATTGCCGGTAATGTCGATGGTATCAGACCCCAGACCGCCGGTAATGGTGTTGCCATTGGACGTCGCGGCAGCAGCAGTAGCAGTAATGGTATCGTTGCCTGCACCCGTGGTAATTACATTGCCTGCGGTGTTTCCTGTCGTCAGGGTGACAGAATCCGCACCTGCACCCGTTGTCACCGTAACGGCACCAGAGGTCGTTGTTACTGTCACTGTGGCAACAACGGCAGAAGCACTGTTAATAGTCATCGGACCGGTAGTGGTGGTTGCTGTCACTGTGGTAACACCTGCGCCCATTGTAATAAAATTACCCGCAATACTTGCATCGGATATTGAGGTGAGCGTTGCAGGCCCGGTTACCGCACTCATGTTAATGGTCTGCGCACCGGAGGTGGATGTCGTCTGCAGGTCTGCACCTGCCGCATCGAATGCGGCGTTAAACGAAGCACCTGTGGTAAGGGTTTGTGCGCCAGTCCCTGACGTGAGAATCACAATCTTGTCGATACCGCTAACATTAGTGAAAATGGCGTCAGCCAGTGTATATGCAACATTAATGGTGGGGGTGATAGACAGCAAGTCGAAGCCAGCGCCTGTAGCGATAGTGTCGGCAGAAGTAAGTACGTTAGGTACAGCAGTGTTGACTGTGTCGTCATTAGCGGTACTGACTGAAGCGAAACTGGTCGCGGTAGGAGTAAAGATATCCACACCAGCAGTGAGCGCGACAGTGTTGCCAGCAGTACCGTGTGCCAGGATCGTACCTGTGCCCGTCACGCTGGCCGCCAGACTGGTGCCGGAGAACAGCACTTTAACCGTCTGATCGGGCAAGGCAACGTTATCGCTTTTAACCACGATGGACACGGTAGCAACCGTTTGCCCTGTGGCAAAATTGACCGTTCCTGTGGCGGCTACGAAGTCAGTACCGGATATGGCACTACCCGTGAGCTGCGTCGCATAATTGACCGAAACAGGTGTGGCCGGCGCGCTACCCAGCGTCAGCACGAAGGTCATCGCTTTTGTGCCGGTAGCAGGGTTGGTAACGATCGGCGCATTAGTAGTGAGCGTGAGCGTGGGTGCCGCTGCCGCAGTGGTAAAGCTCCATGTTTTAGCGGCAAGCATCGTATTACCAGCCAAATCCATGACAGCGGTGCTGATCGTGGCCGTATAGACGGTACCAGCCACAAGAACGCTGCCCGGAGCGAAGGTTGCTGTGTTGCCAGTCGTATAGGTCACGACTCCTGGTACGTTAGTTGGGCCAGGCGCTGCCAGCGTAAATGCGACTGCTGGTGATGCATTAAGTGCTGCAGGATCCATCAACTCACTAAAGGTGGCCGTGATGGTCGTGGGGATCGCTACCGTGGCCAAATCTGCAGGGACGGTGGAAAGCACGGTTGGCTTGGTGGTGTCTGGCGCTAGACCGGTGGTAAAGGTCCAGATTTTATTAGCAACCATTGCATTGCCAGCCAGATCCTTAACCGCAGTGGTCAGCGTGGCCGTATAGAGGGTGCTGATGGCAAGATCAACGTTCGGATTGAAGGTCGCGGTACTGCCCGAGTAAGTCACTACGCCTGCTACTACGGCACCTGCGGGTCCAGTCAATGTGAAACTGGTTGCGGGTGAAACGATCGTTGCAGGGTCCATTAATTCGCTAAAGAGGGCGGTGACGTTCGCGTTGATTGCTATCCCCGTGGTCGCATTTACAGGGACGGTGGATGCCACGGTGGGCGGTGTGGTGTCAGCAACCAAGCCGGTGGTAAAGCTCCATGTTTTAGTGACCGCCAATGCATTGCCTGCCAGATCCGTAACCCCGGTGGTAATCGCGGCGATATAGACCGTGCTGGCAGCAAGAGCGCTGGTCGGCTTGAAGGTCGCGGTGACACCCGCATAGGTCACTGCACCTGGAACAACCGTGGACCCTTGCTTTAAAGTAAAGGTCGACGTGGTGAGCGTTGAAGGTTTCATCGCCTCGCTAAAGATGGCGACGATGCTCGCATTGAGTGGTATACCCGTGGCCGCATTCGCAGGGACGACGGAACTCACGGTGGGCGCGGTGGTGTCTGCTATGACTGCGGTTCCTCTGCCACCGCCGCATCCGGCCACAACAGCGGCCAGTAGTAATGCCATAAGCCACATCAGTGGTTTATTAACGCTCTCGAATCTGTTCATTTTGTTTCTCCTTAATATCTGATCCAGAAGAACATCGGTGCAATCGACCGGCCCCTTGACTGGTACTTATCCTAGTGTGCTACGCCATAACCATGAGTTACATTCGAGCCTCAACTTGGTTTACTCCATTGCAAAATCGGATCAACCGGAGCCAAGGCAATTTGTCACACCAACTACACTATTCCACTTCCGTCCACCTAGCTCCGTGCGCTGGCGCACATAAAATCAATTTTTTTGAAGACAGCCCAATGGAACCCCTGGTAGGGCCGCTAGCCATCTGGGCAAGGTGGCCAAAACTCGCCACACGAGTTTTATCCCAGATTGTCCGCTAGACCATTCGTGCTTTGTAGGAGCCCGACTTGTCGGGCGATCAAGAACCATCGCGCAACAATTTGCGCTCCTACAGGTGCCCGGCCAAAAGTTTTTCGGACAACGGTGTTTCCTCCCTAATGGATTATCTAGGTTTATGCTAACGAAATGGATTACCCGATCCGGACATAACAACAGGACGACCCTGGGATTTCAATCAGGCTCTGTACCCACGTCATTAAGCGCCGTTCAGACTAAGGTGTTTTTCGCGCTATGAGCGCTAGCGCACAGAGGGCATCCTGGGCGGGAAGGAAAATTGCCACATGATGAAATCAAAAACCAATAAGCTCTCGTGTCCACTGCGTTTAATCTCTGGCACCGTAGCACTTATGTTCAGTAGCGCCGGGATTGTGCTCAGCCCTGATTTGAACTTGATCACGTTCGGCGGTTCGGCGGCATGTTCATGCCTGACGAGCTGTCAGCGATCCTCGTCAGGTGCGCAGAATGTCGCATGATCAACGAAGCAAACACCGCAAGATAGTGACCCACAAGAGTGTGGATTCTGGAACATCTGTTGGCGCGATGGATGGAGCTGATCACCCTGATGAGGCCGACCTCAAGGTCGCGTCCGAAGCCGCTTTCCTGGCTGCAGATTCCGCAGCGATCACGATCCGCACGACCCGTTATTTACGCATGAATGTGTCGCTCGGCATACTGGCGGCCATCGCGCTGGCCGCTGCTCTGTATCTGGCGCGCGCCTTCTTCGTGCCATTGCTGCTCGGCATCCTCGTGACCTACACGCTGAGCCCGGTGGTGGACTGGCTGAATAAATTTCACTTTCCGCGTCCTGCGGGAGCGGCGCTGGTGCTGGTCGTGCTGGTCGGAAGCCTGTCGTGGATCGCGTTTTCGTTGAGCGATGGTGCGGTGGCCATGATCGACAAATTTCCCGATGCTGCACTCAAGTTGCGGCAGAACCTGAGCGCAGCACGTACCAGCGGTCCGACCACGCTGCAGAACATGCAGGAAACCGCCAAACAACTCGAGGGGGCCGCCGCTGACGCGGGCGCAAAGCCGGGAGCGCGCGTGGTCGCCGTCCAGGCAAGCGAGCCCACCGCATGGTTGCGCGACTACGCGCTCGCGCAATCCGCACTGCTATTCGCGGTTGCCGCCCAAGCGCCAATCATCTTGCTGCTCACCTATTTCCTGTTGGCCTCGGGCGCGCATTTTCGTCGAAAGCTGGTGCAGCTGGTCGGGCCATCGCTGGCGCGCAAGAAAGATGCCGTGCGCATTCTCGATGAGGTTGACGTGCAAATTCAACGCTACCTGCTGTCTATGCTCGTGTCGAACGCCTTGGTTGGCGTCGGAACTTGGCTTGCATTCGAGGCGCTTGGCATGGAGCAGGCGGGCGTATGGGGCGTCGCAGCGGGCGTGCTGCACTTTGTCCCCTATCTGGGCCCGGCGTTGATCGCGTTCATAGGCGGCATGGCGGGTTTCTTGCAGTTCGGATCGCTGCTCCATGCGCTCGCCGTAGCGGGCGTATCGCTGCTGGTGTCGATCGCTGTCGGGCTCGGGTTTGCAACGTGGCTGCAGAGCCGATTTGCGGGCGTGAACGCCGCCGTGCTGTTCATCTCCTTGCTGTTCTTCGGTTGGCTTTGGGGCGTATGGGGCCTGCTGCTCGGTGGGCCGCTGGTCGCCATCGCCAAAGTGATCTGTGACCGGGTCGAATCGCTCAAACCGATTGGCGAGTTGCTTGGGCGTTAATAACTATAACCGCGACGGCAACTATAAGTGCTCTTTGCGTGCGCTAGCGCACGGAAAAGGTCTTGATAAAGGACGATGATCCGCTTGCCGTATAGCAAACGTGCCAGATAAAAACAGAACACGACAAGCGATATAGACCTAACAACATAACGCAAGTGCAAGCGCCGCAGGCCATGCATCAATGCTCAATTCATAACCTCTCAAGGAACAACAATGAACCAACCGTACATTACCGCAATCCTGGCCATAACCCGCCTCTCTTTCAGCACGGGTGCGATGGCGCAAGACATGTCGAATAGCGAATACAAGGCTGCCGAAAAAAACATCGAAGCCGAGTTCGAGTCTTTCATGGCGGATTGTGGTTCATTTTCCCATAGCGCCAAGGATATCTGCAGGGTCGTAGCGAAGCGCACTGAAAAGGTCGCGAAGGCCGAGCTCGAAGCGCGCTACAAGCCTTCTAAAAGGGCTGACTATGAAGTCAGTTTTGCCTAGGGGGCAAGCAGATTATGCGGCGGTATCGTAGATACACAATCTGAAAAAAACATCGCAGTCATTTACGTAACTGCTGTTTCAGCCTAACGGGTACGGGCGCAACGTATAAATAAACCATAAAATAAAAGGTCAATATCATGCTCTATACCATTGCCGTCGTTATGCTCATCTTGTGGCTGCTGGGTCTGATTACCTCCTACACCATGGGCGGTTTCATTCACATTCTGCTGGTGATCGCTATCGTGATTGTCTTGCTGAGAGTGATTAACGGATAACGCTTCCGCGTGGCTATTTTGTCATTTTTCAAGCCTTGAAATAGCTTGGCAAATACAATAATTGCACCGCTTCCTCGCAAAACCAACCTATCAATCAAATAAGGTTCGCGGTGTAAGACGGCTTGCCGTCCAACCGCAATCGAGGTTAATGAAGCATGTCGCACGGCTTATGCGTTAGCAGTACGGCAGCGATACGATTACCGGTTGATCCATCGTGTCTGACACATCGCTACGCATGAAAAATTCATATGAATGAAATGATCAAACGAGTGAACCCAGTTGGGAAAATGGGTCTGGGACTGCTGAAGGAATGGCCGCTATTAGTTAATCTGATCACCACGCTGGTGTTCCTCATCTTCGGCCAAAGCCTGCTCGCCGACCTTTCACACCCAGCACGCTTCACGCTCATACTGACGTGGCTATTACTCATAATCCTTTCTTCGCTTTTCGCGGTTGTAAGGCACGCGGAAAGCCTTGCGGAGAAACTCGGTGAACCTCTAGGCACATTGGTATTAACGTTGTCCGTTACCGCCGTCGAGGTAATGATTATCATCGCCACAATGTTGACCGGGAAGGGCAACCCGACGCTGGCCCGTGATGCGATGTTTGCGGTAATCATGATCGTACTGAACGGCAAGGTCGGCCTAACGCTGCTGATCGGCGGATTAAAGTACAAGGAGCAGGACTACAATCTTCAGGGCGCCAATTCCTTCCTGGCGGTCATTCTTCCGCTGGCTGTGATCGGGCTTGTGCTACCCAATTACACGAGCTCGTCACCTGACCAGACCTTTTCTCTGATCCAGACAGCGTTCCTGATCATAGTATCAGTGGCTTTGTATGGTATTTTTCTGACGATCCAAAACGGACGTCATCGTGCCTACTTTCGACCTGCGCGCCCGACAGCGGAAACGAAGAATGCGAAACGAAAATGGCGTATTGTCCATGAGGTTCACTCGGTTCCGTATCACGTGTTGCTGCTGTTGGGGTATATGGGGCTGTTGGTGATCCTTACCCAGCACCTCGCCGTGCCGATTGATTTTACGATTCGCGTGTTAGGCGCGCCGGTAGCCTTGGCCGGATTCCTGATCGCCACGCTGGTGCTCGCTCCCGAGTCGCTCGGGGCAGTGCGCGCGGCATTGGTCAACGACTTGCAAAGATCCGTTAACATCCTGCTAGGGTCAGTGCTCGCCACGATTGGGTTGACGATTCCTGCCGTTCTTACATTCGGGCTGTTGTGGCACAAACCGATTATTCTCGGGCTGGAACCTGTCGATATCACGATGCTGTCGTTGACTTTGGTATTAAGCACGATGACATTTTCGAACAGCCGCACTAACGTTCTCCTCGGCGCGGTCCACTTATTGTTGTTTTTTGCCTACCTACTGCTTATTTTCCAGCGCTGATCAGAAATACCTACCCGGCTCCATTTTCTCAAAATAGACCGGAATGCGTATCAGCATGAACTTAAATATTTATTTTCGCGCCGACGGATTGAAAATCTCTCTCTGCAAATCGAGCACTATTTCTCGCTAGATCGCATTTATGTGCGTTAGCGCACGGTGCGTGCCTGCTAAGAAGAGTCTAATTATTGCGGATGGTTCTCACAGTTTAATATTTCCCAATCAAGGTCATCCAGATTTTGATCCGGCTGCTGTTAGGGAAATTGGGAATCGTTGCAATCGCAATAAATAGTTATTGCAACGATTAAGTTCGCGTTTAACTCACTGGATAAAAAATGATGAAAAAATTTTACTCCTTAAAACTGTATCCGATGCTCGGGATAATTTTAACCCTGGCCGCTGTGTTCTTTATGACGGGTTGCGCAAGCACTCCTGCACCCACAGAGCAGATGGCCATTTCAAGAGCTGCAGTCAGCAATGCAAGTAGCGCCGGGAGCAATGAGTTTGCGCCGCTCCTGTTCAAGTCCGCAACGGAGAAGATGGATGGTGCCGAGCGTGCTATGGCCGATAAAAATTATGAACTTGCCCGGCAACTGGCAGAACAAGCACAGGTCGACGCCCAGCTAGCTGAGGCGACTACGCGTTCAGTTAAAGCCCAGAAAGCGGCGGACGCATTGCAGGAAGATAGTCGAGTACTGCGCCAGGAAATCGACCGTAAAACCAAGTAATCACAAATGGAGTTCATCATGCAAAAAAACCGATATATTCCTATGACCCTGATCGTTGCCGCGATTTTATCTGGCTGCAGTTCCATACCTAAAAACTCATCCCTCGATGCAGCGCATAGTAACTATGACAGCGCACGAAGCAACCCCCAGGTTACGAATCTGTCAGCACTTGAATTGAAAGAAGCCGGTGACTCTCTGAACAAGGCGGACTATGCCCTGAGCAAAGGCGAGAGCACTGGAACAGTCAATCAACTGGCCTATATAGCCAATCAGCAAGTGAGTATCGCGCAGGAAACCGCCAAGCGAAAAACAGCTGAATTAGCGGTCACCAACGCCAGCACCAAACGTGACCAAGCCCGCCTTGAAGCGAGAACGGCTGAAGCTGATGCGGCCAGACAGCAGGTGGCCACCATGCAGGAAACTGCTGCTCAGCAAGCTGCCGCATTGGCGGCTGCCGGCGCCAATGCAGAACGTGACCAAGCGCTCATTGCTCAACAGGAAATTCAGCTCAAGGAGTTGAATGCCAAGAAAACGGAACGCGGCCTGGTGATCACACTGGGCGATGTCTTGTTCAGCACCAACAAGGCGCAACTGAAATCAGGCGGTATGCGCAGCGTGCAAAAGTTGGCCGACTTTCTCAAGCAATACCCGAAACATAAGGTGTTGGTTGAAGGCTACACCGACAGCACCGGCAGTAACAGCCTCAATCAGAAGCTATCTGAACGACGCGCCAATGCCGTGCGGTCTGCCTTGCTCGACATGGGTATCACAAGTGACCGTGTCGCCACGCGCGGTTATGGTGAGGCATTTCCGGTTGCCAGCAACAACTCAGCTGCCAGTCGTCAATTGAATCGACGCGTTGAAATCATCCTCTCCGACAACAACGGCAACATCGCTCCACGCTAAGCATTTACGACGAAGCCTGGGCTATACGGTAAAAGCAAGGCGTCTATTTTAGATGCCGTCACAAGGAGAAACAAAATGTCATTGGGAACCATTCTATTAATCATTCTGGTGTTGATGCTGATCGGTGTAATTCCGGCCTGGCCTCACAGCAGGACATGGGGCTATGGCCCGAGCGGTGGGCTCGGTCTGGTATTGATCATCGTGATCATTCTATTGCTGCTGGGACGATTGTGATGTTGCCTTAAAAATTCAACGTCAGGCGCACGCTAGTTGCCGCAATAGTAATTGATGATGAATACTTTTTAAGTCTAACTTTTAGTTAAGGAGTTAAGTCATGAACACGAAAACGATGGACTCTAAAAACATAAACAACGCAGCCTCCAAGGAAAAACTTGTGGATGATTTTCGTTTGGAGGTGGCGAATACCGAGGAGCTGCAGCATGCCACAACCGAACAAGCGGGTGAAGGTGCTGTAACTGCCCACGTACGTTTCCTGACAAGCTTGCAAGTTGTTAAGGAGCGCTTTGTTGCAGCCGAAACATCCGTGATTGAACGCACCCGACAGGCCGCCAAAATCCCTGGTCAATTCATTCACGATAACCATTGGAACTGGCATTAAAAATTCTGTCGCTACCGTGACTTGCACGACAAAACACCTCAAAAAGTAAATGGCAGGTTACGCCAACAAAGCTTGATGATGAATTACTTTGAAGTTTAATTTTAATTAAGGAATTAAGTCATGACTACGAAAACGATGGGCTCTAAACATGCAAACCCTGCAGCTTCCAAGGATAAACTCATGGAAGATTTACGTCTGGTAGTGGCGGATGCTGAAGAACTGTTGCGCGCTACCACCAACCAAGCGGGTGAAGGAGCAGCTGCCGCGCGTGCACGCATCCAGCAAAGCCTGCAAATTGTTAAGGGGCGCCTGATTGATGCCGAAGACGCCGTGATTGAGCGCACCAAAGAGGCTGCAAAAGTCACTGACCAATATGTTCACGATAACCCCTGGAAGGCAATTGGTATCTCGGCCTGCGTGGGTGCAGTCATCGGTATACTGATCGCACGGCGCTAAGATATGTCTGAATCAACTGGACTGCTGGAGTCATTGAAGCGGATGGCGAGCACCTTGCTCTCCATCTGCCAGACACGGCTTGAGCTCCTATCCAACGAGATGGAGGAGGAGCGCCTACGCATCGGGCAAATGTTGCTTTATGGCAACATTGCGCTGTTCTTCTTTGGCTTGGCCATCATGCTACTGACGGCATTTATCGTGGTGGTGTTTTGGGACAGCTACCGTCTGCAGGTATTGGGTAGTCTTGCTGCGTTATTTTTCATTGCTGGGCTTCTGGTATTGAATGCGTTGCGCCGTGTGGCCAAGAAAAAGTCCAAACTATTTTCCGCCAGCCTGGCCGAATTGGCCGATGACCGCGACCTACTTGCTCCACGTCAATGAAAAAATGACTATGAAAAAACGTCTTGCAGACCTTGCTCACCGCCGCCGCAAGCTGTTGGAGAAAATCGAGGCCCAGCGTATGGAGGTGGCCGACATTTCCCAGCATTGGCAAAAACCTTTGGCATTGGTTGATACCGGGCTGAAGGCGGTGCGTTTCATGCACAACCATCCCGCATGGGTGGCCGGCGGCGTGACAGGCCTTCTGGCATTGCGCCACAACGGTATTATCGGCTTGGCACAGAAGGGATGGCGCTTGTTGTACCTCTATCCTTCCATTCTTACCTTCGGTTTGAAATTCCTGTCTTCAGCAACTCGCTCTCCAAGTGCAGATGAGCTTTTTAAAGAAACACTAGCCATTCGACTAAGTGAGCAAACAACACTCGCCAAGTCGCAGGTTATGACCGAACACCCTGAGGAACGCAATACTGAAGTTGATCATTGATGGCTCGTTGAGCAGCGGAAGTTCTCGTCGTTAAAAAAGGCCGTCTCGAGACGGCCTTTTTTAACGGCTTCACAACCTATACTGAGAGCCCTACGGAACGGTAACCGCGTTATGATCAAGATTGACCGCAGTTTGCGCCATCAGCCTGCCATTGATCGTCGCACCCGTCCCCATTGTGATTGCTGTTTGCGCCAGTATCACTCCCTCCATGTGTGCGGTCGTTCCCATGTCCACGACGCCAGCGACCTGCCAGAAAATATTCTGAGGCAATGCACCTCCCGTCAAGATCACGCGCGTCGCGGAAGCCTGAGTAAGACCTTGCGCAATCTGGAAGACCCATACATCTGTTGCCGTACCATTGAGAGTGACATCCGTCGGAATGGTAACACCGGTACTCCAGGTGTAAACGCCAGGGGCAAGCGTCTTCCCGCCAATATTACCGGCTCCTGCATTAAAAAAGGCTCCTGCGCCTGGGGTTTTCCCGGCAGCGGTAGTGTATGCGGTTTGCATATTACTTACTGCTGTGGTCAGATCAACAGCAGTCGTCCCTCCCACATTATCGGCTGCGTATAATCTTCCGGGTGCTGCCACTTGAGCAGATGTAAAGGATGTATCCGTGGGTTCAGTAATTAATGACCATCCAGTTAAGCCAACCCGGGCTCTTGGACTCAATCCAATATTCCCTTTCACTGCGGAGTTTGGAACGGTTGAGACACCCGTTTTTGCGAGAATCACATAATTGCCGGCCTTACCAAGCGATACGCAGTTCGCTCCCGCACAGACTATTCCCGTTGGGCCTGAGCCAGCGCTTGGATTTACGCTTGCGGTTCCATTACCACCGCCGCATCCTGCCACAATAGCGGTCAGCAACAATGGCATGGACCACAACAATGGTTTAGCAACATTTTCGAATCTGTTCATTTTCTTCTCCTCTTTATGTGATCCAAAATAACACCGGTGTCATCGACCGACTCCTGGCTGATAATTGTCCTGGTAGAGCTACTGATAAAAGCACTAGCCATCTGACCAACCGCATAAGTAGTGACTTGCGTTAGTTTCATCAGCTATTGCACAAGCCACACCAGTTACACTATTCCACTTTCGCCCGCAACGCTCCGTGCGCTAGCGCACACAAATATAAATTCTCGGATAGAAGCATAGGTAAACAGGGCTTGTGACGTAACCGGTGACGGCCTCACTCACAACGGGAAACTGATTAATCTGGTTATGCGTTGCGTCACCGCAGGAGAGGGCGGCGACCGGAAGCAGGACATTGCTACGATAGTCGTGAAGTTGAAACGAAAACGCCATCATTTCATCCCCGCACTTTTATTTTACAAGTTGTTCGCGTATTAACTTCAATTCCCGCTGATGTTCTGCGCTGGACTTGGGGTAAGCCAATGCTAGAGACTTGAACGTATTGAGAATGATCTGGGAAATAATCAGCCGCGCATTCGCCTTGTCGTCGGCGGGAACGACGTACCAGGGCGCATCGCTAGTGCTGGTCGCGCTCAGGCATTCTTCATAGGCGTGCATATACTGTTTCCAGAATTTCCGCTCCTCGATATCCGCGAGACTGAACTTCCAGTTTTTTGCGGGCTTGTCGATGCGTTCGAGAAAGCGCTTGCGCTGCTCTTCTTCCGATAAATGCAAAAAGAATTTGATGATACGCGTGCCGTTGCGGTGAAGATGGTTCTCCATGTCCACGATGGAACGATAGCGCTCCGGCCAGATGGTTTTCTGATTCGGTGACTCATCGGGAATCCGCTGGGCTTGCAGAATCTCCGGATGCACGCGTACGATCAGCACCTCCTCATAATAAGATCGATTGAAGATGCCGATCCGGCCGCGCTCCGGCAGACACTGCGTGGTGCGCCACAAAAAATCATGTTCCAGTTCCGCCGCGCTCGGATGTTTGAAGCTGTACACCTGGCAGCCCTGCGGGTTGATGCCGGACATCACATGCCGGATGGCACCGTCCTTCCCGGCTGCGTCCATCGCCTGAAAAATCAGCAGCACCGCATAACGGTTGGATGCGTAGTGAAGCTGTTGTTGTGCACTCAGCTCCACGATGTGTTTTGCAAGGAGCTCCTTGTATTCTTGCTTCGACTGATACACAGGTTCAACCCGCGTCGGCCACTTGGAGAGATTGATCTTATTCTTCGCCGGAACACGGTAATCCTTGATATTTATTTTCATGTCGGGGCCTTTAAAAGCTAAAAACTGAAATCAAGCCACAGAGATCACAGAGTACACAGAGAGAGAAGTGATTTCACCACTATTCGCGGCTTCACTCAAAAAGTGACTTTCAACGGCGTTATTACTAAGTGTTTTTACGAGTTGGGCAACAAACTGCCCATCCCTGCCTATCACGCTTTCTCTGTGATCTCTGTGGCTATTTGTTTTTTTAGTTTATTGTTTGAACCCGTCGAGGCTCTGCCAGCGCCTCGAAGCCGGAGATGACGTCGAACAGCTCCTCGTCGATTCCGTTCTGGCGCAGGCGGTGAAAATTCTGGTTCAGTTCATCCAGCAGCTCGTCGATATTTTTCTCGGCGCGCTGCATCGCGGCCAGTCGGCTGGCATTTTCGCTCGCCAGCGATTCGGCGCAGGCCCGGAATAGCGAAATAAAAAGATATTCGCGTATCAGCGCTTGCAACGTCGCCTCATTATCGTTCATGGCCTCGGGCAAGTTGGCCGTCGGCCAGGGAAGTTTGGCCAGAGCGCTACGCCACGTATCGTCCAGTGGCAGCAGGCGCTGCATGACGGGTTCATACACCGCTTCGGACTTGGGGCGATTGTGGAACAGATAAACCTGCGCGACCTCGCCCCGCTCGTGCATCGCGTTAATCTCGATGAGTATGCGCCCGACCAGCGACGTGATCGCGGCGATGGAATTGGGCACGGCGAAGTTGCCCGTCAACGGCAATGCGGCATCGCTCAGGTGTCCCTGTACGCGCTCGCCAACAGCCCAGATAATTTTTTTGCCCGGCATGTCGCCCAGCGCATGGACAACAAAATCTGAAAGCACCTCATTGAATTGGCCGACCAGCCCCTGATCCGAGCCGAACACCACCGCGCCTGTCGCGCCGCGTCCGCCACCCTGCACGCCTGCCTGTGGGTGTATGCCCGCACCGGTTTGATGCAGGCAGGCAACCAGCCCCAGTTCCACGGTCCGATAATAATCGTCGAGCGAATGCACCGCGCGCTCGTATTGCGCGATGCTGGATGCCGCCAGCGCCTTCATCGTGCGCACCACCGAACCGAGCTCGGCAGCCCCCTCGATCTTGTGGCGCATGCTTTCCAGAGAGTCGATCATTTCATTACCCATCGGGCGAAAATTATGAGACTTGTTCAGTCTAATGCTTTATTTCATGCAACATGGCAGCGCGCAAAATCGCGTTCATCCGCGTCTGGTAGCCTTTCCCTTGCGACTTTAACCAGACCAACACGTCCGAATCCACCCGGACAGTGGTGGATGTCTTGGTGGGTTTATAAAACGGATTGTTCACCGCGTTCTTCCAAAACTCGCCTGACAGCGCTGGAATATCGCTGTAATCTATTTGGCTATCCGGCAATTCAAATAACGCCTTGATTTCGGCCTTTTGCTTTTTGGTCAATGGCAAAGGCTGGGTTGTATCGAGTGTGTGTTTAACAGTTTTTTTCATAATGTTTTTTCTCCTTCTTGTCCGCACGTCTAGCTGAAATGATGCGGATTACTTCGCCATCCTCGTCATGACGCACCGTGTGTGCCACCAGTAACAACAGGCAACCCTCTACCATGCCAAACGTCTGCCAGCGATGTTCCCCATTCTCGATGCAATCCTGATATGCGAGCGCCAGCGGATCTAAAAAGACGCGAGCGGCGACCTCGAAGCTGACGTGATGCTTTTTCAGGTTGGCTCGCGCCTTATCCTCATCCCATTCAAAGCTGATATGCATGGCGTTATGTTACTACAAATAAGTTAATACACAAAATCATTGGCGTGGGCTGCTATTAATCCCATGCGAATCACTCACGCTCATGTCGCCTGCTGAAACGGCGCAAGCGTCTCGCGCGCAATTTGCAAGATCACCTCACGATCACTGTCGCTCAATTTATCGGCTGAGCTGAATCGCCCGATGAGCTCTGCCGGCAGCTCTGCCGCCGTTTTGCGCAACGCGAGTTCGGCATCGCGCATTTTATCGAGCGGCACGCTGTCGAAAAGCTTTGCCGTCAACGCCAGCAATACGGTGATTTGTCCGGGCACGGTCACGGGTGTAAATTCCGGCTGTTTGAGACAGGTGCGGATGCGCAGCCCGTGTTCGATGATCTTGCGGGTGTTCTCGTCTAGCCTCGTGCCGAAGCGGGCGAAGGTTTCCAGTTCCTCGAACTGCGCATAGGCGAGTTTTAGATCGCCAGCCACCGCGCGATAGGCCGCCAACTGCGCCTTGCCACCGACGCGCGACACGGATTTGCCAACATCGACGGCGGGCAAGATGCCCAGTTCAAACAGCTTCGGCGCAAGATAGATTTGTCCGTCGGTGATGGAAATCAGGTTGGTTGGAATGTAGGCGGCGATGTTCTGCGCCTCGGTCTCGATGATGGGCAGCGCGGTGAGCGAGCCGCCGCCAAGCTCAGCGCGCAAATGCGTGGCGCGTTCCAGCAGCCGCGAATGGATGTAGAAGATGTCGCCGGGATAGGCTTCACGACCGGGCGGGCGGCGCAGCAGCAGCGACAGTTCGCGGTAGGCGCGCGCGTGATGCGTGAGATCGTCATATACGATCAGGACATCGCGGCCCGCTTCCATGAAATGCTCAGCGATGCTGGTCGCGGCGTAAGGTGCGATATAGGAAAGGCCGGGCGGATCGTTGCCCTCGGTCACGACGACGACGGTGTACTCCATCGCGCCATTTTCGCGCAGGTCTGCAACCGCTTTGGCCACTGCAGATGCTCGCTGACCGATCGCGCAATAAACGCACAGCACATTCTGGCCGCGCTGGTTGAGGATCGTGTCGATGGCGATTGTGGTCTTGCCTGTCTGCCGGTCACCCAGGATCAACTCGCGCTGACCGCGCCCGATCGGCACGAGCGCATCGATGACTTTGATGCCGGTCTGCAAAGGCACGGTGACGGGCGCGCGATCCATGATGGGCGGAGAGGGACGCTCTATCGGCAAACGCTTATCGGATATCACCGGCCCATGACCATCGAGTGGCCGACCCAGTGGATTGACGACGCGCCCGATCAGACCGTCGCCCACCGGCACGTCCATCACATGCCCCCGGCGCTCGACTTCATCGCCTGCATGCAACTGCCAGTAATCGCCGAGCAGCACGACACCGACTTCATCCTGATCGACGTTGAATGCGATGCCGTACAAATCGCCGGGAAACTTCACCACTTCCTCGAAGCACACGCCGGGCAAGCCCGATACTCTGGCGATACCGGTGGAGAGGCTGGTGAGCGTGCCCACCTCGCGCGGGATGAGTTGCGGCGTGTAAGCTTCCCGCGCCTGACTGATGCCCGCAAAGGTTTGATCGAAAACACTCTGCAAGTTTTCAGGGGCCGTGATCATCGGCTTTTTGTTTCAGGTTTGGGTTCGGTTTTAGCCTCGGGTTTGGCTTTCTCTTTGAGCAGTTCGCCGGCACCCTTTTCCAGCGATACCAGATAGTCCGATATGCTCCATGCGATTTTTTTTCCCTGCATGAGGAGTTCGATGCCGCTGACCAGATCGGCCACCATCTCGAATTTGACTTGAGTCTCCGCAGTCAACATTGCTTTGACCGCGCCTTCAATTGTGGTGCGCTGCGCGGTTGAAAGGTCGAATGCGCTGCGCACGAGAACAGTGGCGGACGAGGATTCAAGCGCCCACTTTTTCTTTTCCTCAACATCCAGCTCATGCAGGCGCTGCACAAACACCTCAACCATGCGTTCTTCCAGACTCGACCCGGCAAGATCCGTCAGAGCCTGGCGCGCAATCGCAAACACCTCGGCACGCGTTCTGCGCGCGATCTCTTCATTCAAATTCTGGTACTCGCTGCGCAACGTGTCCTGCTGTTTGGTGCGCAAGCTGTCCGCATCTTTTCGCGCTGCATCAAAAAGCCTCTGGCGCTCAGTTGCTGCATCGATCGTCACTTGATTGAACAGCTCAGTGCGCTGCCCGTCGAACTCATCGTTCTTGCGCTTGAACTCCTCGCGCTCCGTTTGGGCTTCGGCCTTTTTCGCATCGGCGTCGGCGAGTTCAGCGGCGATGCGTTGCTCGCGCGCATCGAGGGCGTTGAGTATGGGTTGGTACAAAAAGCGCTTCAGCAACCATACCAGGATCAGGAAGTTGATGGCTTGCGCGACAACAGTGAACCAATCGATCAGCATAATTATTTTGCTACTTGAGCGATAACATGATTCCAGAACGGGTTGGCGAAAATCAGGATCATCGCGACCACGAAACAGTAGATCGCAATGGACTCGATCATCGCCAGCCCGACAAACAAAGTGCGCGTGATCGTGACGGCGGCATCGGGTTGCTGGGCCAGCGAACTCAACGCCGTCGAGACCGCGCGTCCTTCGCCGAGCGCGGGGCCGATTCCGCCGATCGCGATTGTGAGCCCGGCGGTGATGATCGAAGCCATTGCGATGAGTGTCATGCTATCCATGATGCATCCTTTCGTATTAAAAGTGATTGTTCAATCTTCGGCTTCCTGCCGGGCTCGGGTGGCTGCCGCGATGTAGACCGTGGCAAGTATCGTAAATATGTAGGCTTGCACCATGCCGGTCAACAGGCCGAGCATGCTCATCACGATCGGAAAAATGAACGGCGTGATGGTCAGCAATATACCCAGTATCATCGTGCCGCTCATCATGTTGCCGAACAGGCGGATGGCCAGCGCCAGCGTGCGTGACAGTTCGCTGATGATGTTGAACGGCAGCATGATGAAGGTCGGCTTTGTGTAGGAGCGAAGATATGCGCTCAGGCCACTTTCCGCAATGCCGAACATTGGCACCGCAACGAACACACACAGCGCGAGCGCCGCCGTGGTCGAGAGCGATCCGGTCGGCGGCTCGAAGCCGGGGAAAATCGTGCACAGGTTGGACAGCGCGATGAACAGAAACAACGTGCCCAGGAAGCCCAGGTATTTTTCCGAATGACTCAGGCCGACCTCTTCGATCTGTTTGCGGATAGTAACCACGATGATTTCGAGCAGGCTTTGCCAGCGCGAGATATGCACGTCGCTTGCGAGCTTGCGCGTGATGAGGCGGGCTCCGACGACCAGCACCAGCATCAGCGCCCAGGTCGTGACTATCGTCGCGTTGAGTTTGAAAAATCCATGTTGCCACAGGATCAGCTCGTCTGAACTAAGGTGCATGACTTATCTCCTTGCTCATCGGCATCGCTGTCAGCCGGGTTATGATCAGGCGCGCGGCAACGAAGCCGCACAGGCACGCCAACAACCGCTTCCAGTCTCCGCCCGAGACAAAATAAAATCCGGCCAGCACCATGCCGGTTCGCAGCAGCAGGCTACCAAGAAACCACAGCGCCGGTCTTGTAGAGGCAAGGCCTTTTTGCACCGCCCACCACAGGCCGCCGAAAAACATCGCTCCGAGCACCATGCCCGCGAGCAACGCCAGCGTCATCTGCACAATCTCACTCATCTTTATGTCTCCCTTTCTTCGGCGTCTCCAGTTCCTCGCGCATTTCCCGGTCTTCTTTCGCCACCCAATGCCACGCATTCAAACAGCCGATGACCAGACCGATGATCAGCAGCGTCAGCGTCCAGGAATGAATTCCCGGATAGCGCTTATCCAGCCAAATACCGAGCGCCGCACCCAGCAATGTAGGCACCGCCACCGACCAGCCGACCAGACCCATCATACCCAAGCCGGACCAGACGGTCTGCGTGACTTTGCTCTGCGCACGGAGCTTTCGCACCTCCTTCGCGCCGACCTGCCGGATGAAGGCGGCCTCGCTTTCTTTTGTTTTCGGCGTTTCAGCCACGATGAAACTCCGCGAACCGGCGCACGAATCCGCTCTCCAGTTTCGCCAACACGGCGCGCACCTGCTTCTCCCCCTCGTCTAGGTTGACAAACTCCCGCTCCACCGCCTCGCGCAGTTGACCGAGATCCATACCGCCCATCGCGTTGCGCACCGAGACCAGCACGTTACTACCTGCCTTGATCAGCACACCTTCATCGACGGCCACGTAAACTTCGTCGGCCGCCTCAGTTTCAAAAGTCAGTATCCCCGCTGCCAGCACCGCCACGCAATCGAGCCGGTTCGGCAACAGTCCGAACGAACCCTGGTGTGTCTCAGCGACGATGCGCTTCACACCGTCTATCTCGGCGAAGACCTGAAAAGGCAGCAGCACTTTAAGCTTCATGTTCGACCGCCTGTTGGAGACTAGCCTGAATTTCGGGCGGCACCTCTTTTGCCTTCTGCTGCGCCTCGTCTATCGCCCCTATCATGTACAGCGCGCTCTCCGGAACATCCTTGAATTCGTCTTTCAGGATGCGCTCACAACCATCGAGTGAGTCCTTGAGGCTGACGAGTTTGCCGCTGATGCCGCTAAATTGCTCGGTGGTGAAAAAGGGCTGAGTCAGGAAACGTTCCAGCCGCCGGGCGCGGGCGACCACGGCACGATCTGTCGGTGATAATTGCTCAAGGCCCAGCATCGCGATAATGTCCTTGAGTTCCTCATACTGGGCGAGAGTGCGCCTGATCTCTTGCGCCAGCAGATAATGGCGTTCGCCGACGATGCCGGGCGTGGCCATTTTGGAACTGGATTTGAGCGGGTCGATGGCCGGATATAGCCCCTCGCTCGCCCGCTTGCGCGACAGCACGATGGACGCGGAAAGGTGCGAAAAAGTATGCACCGCAGCCGGGTCGGTGAAATCGTCCGCAGGCACATACACCGCCTGAATCGAGGTGATCGCGCCGGTATCGGTGTTGGCGATGCGCTCTTCCAATCCCGACAACTCGGTGCCCATCGTCGGCTGGTAACCCAGACGAGACGGCATCTGCCCCATCAAACCGGAGATCTCGGAACCGGCCTGAATGAAGCGGAAAATATTGTCGATCAACAGCAGCACGTCGCGGTGTTCGTCGTCGCGAAAATATTCCGCCATCGTCAACGCCGCGTGCCCCACGCGAAAACGGCTGCCCGGCGGCTCGTTCATCTGGCCAAACACCATCACCATGTTCGGCAGCACGCCAGCCTGTTTCATGTCGCGATACAGTTCTTCACCTTCGCGGCAGCGCTCGCCTATGCCGCAGAAGATGCTCACCCCTTCATGATGCCCGACCATGTTGTGGATCATCTCGGTGAGCAGCACGGTTTTGCCCACACCCGCTCCGCCGAACAGACCCGCTTTTCCGCCGCGCTCCAGCGGCGCCAGCACATCGATGACCTTGATGCCGGTTTCAAATATCTCGGATTTGGTGGATCGTCGTGCCAAGGGAGGTGGTGCGCGATGTACGGTGCGCCATTCAATATCCGTTGGTGCTGGCTGGCGGTCGATGGCGTTGCCGAAAACGTCGAACATGCGAGAAAGTATCGTCTTGCCCACCGGTGCCTTTAGCGGCCCGCCGGAGTCGCTCACCACCATTCCGCGAGCCAGACCCTGCGTGGGTGTCAGTGCAATCCCGCGCACCCGGTGCGCATCGAGCTGGGCTAAAACCTCAATCGCGATTTGCCCATCGATCCCCGCATGCAACAACGAATAGATCGGCGGCAAATACGCATCAAAGCGGATATCCACGACACTGCCGCGCACCGAAACAACTGCACCGAGGTTCGAGGAACTGGTTTTATTGTTCATGTTTGCTTATCCACCGAAGTGTATTCTGGCACGCATGGCTCGTATCGTCAGCGCCCAACCTTACAGCATTGCACCCTGACCCCGTATTCGATTGCGATTCACCCGCATGTTAACCTTATCGGCCTGATCACGGAACTTTGATTTTTTCAGTGCCTCCTGCATCAGATCGATGTCTCAGCCACCCCGTAAAGTATTCGGTTAGAATATGTGCTTTGCTTTCCAACTTACGTTTAAGGACACATCATGTATCAAATCGCCCCGAGCATTCTT
Organism: Gallionella sp.; assembly: GCA_017880865.1. Lineage (GTDB taxonomy): Bacteria > Pseudomonadota > Gammaproteobacteria > Burkholderiales > Gallionellaceae > Gallionella. The sequence continues at coordinate 45,520 of JADGRL010000007.1, read as the reverse complement.
TCCGCCAATTTCGCCAGGCTGGGCGAGGAAGTTGACAACGTACTCGCCTCTGGCGCTGACATCGTACACTTCGACGTGATGGACAATCACTATGTACCGAACCTGACCATCGGCCCTCTGGTTTGTGAAGCGCTGCGCAAGCATGGCGTGACCGCGCCTATCGACGTGCATCTGATGGTCAAGCCAGTGGATCGCATCATTCCCGATTTCGCCAAGGCAGGCGCGACTTACATCACTTTTCATCCTGAAGCTTCCGAGCACATCGACCGCACCATCGGCCTGATCAAGGAAAATGGCTGCAAGGCCGGCCTGGTGTTCAACCCTTCAACGCCGCTGGACATCCTTGAATACACACTGCCAAAACTGGACATGATCCTGCTGATGTCGGTCAACCCCGGTTTCGGCGGACAGAAATTCATCCCTCATGTGCTGGACAAGGCGCGTCAGGTACGCAAGATGATCGACGCATCCGGCCTGAAGATCCGTCTGGAAATCGACGGCGGCGTGGGTCCGGCGAACATTCGCGAAGTGGCTGAAGCAGGCGTAGATACTTTCGTGGCAGGCTCCGCAATATTCAGCAAACGCAACGACAAAGACAAGAACCACTACAACACCGTTGTCGGCGAGCTGCGCGCCGAACTCGCCAAGGTCAAAAAGTAAATAAAAATTAAAGAGGCCATAAATGCAACCCGTTCATTTCCCGCTTAGCATTTCTGCGATCGTCATCGATCTCGATGGCACGCTGCTGCACACCGCACCGGAGCTTTCCGAAGCGGCCAACCGCATGCTGCGGGAAATGAATTACGCACCGGTAGCGCAGGAGCTGCTGGCCAGCTATATCGGCAACGGCATCAGCTGGCTGGTGAAGCGCGCGCTGACCGGTGACATGCACGCCACACCCGATGCCGCGCTCTACGATCATGCGTTGCCGATTTTCGAAAAGCATTACACCGAGTTATTGCTGAACAGCAAAGTTTTTGATGGTGTGATTGAAGGCTTGGACGCGATGAAGGCTGCGGGTTATCGCCTGGGCTGTATCACCAACAAGGTAGCGCGCTACACCGAGCCGTTGCTGAAGGGTGTCGGTCTGGCGAAATATTTTGAGATCGTGCTGTCCGGCGACACGCTACCGGAGAAGAAACCGCATCCGATGCCGCTGCTACACGCCGCAAAATTTTTCGGCGTGCCGATTGAGAAATTGTTGCTGATCGGCGATTCGCTTAATGACACCGTCGCCGCACGCGCCGCAGGTTGCCCGGTGTTCTGCGTGCCTTACGGCTACAATCACGGCGAACCGGTCGACAGCTTGTTTCTCGATGCCGTGATTGAAAATCTGTCCGCCGCCCTGCCGCTCATCAAACACGCCTGATTATGAAACTGAACAACCTCCTGTATCTGAAAGAATCTGCCAGTTGGCGATGGTGTTAGTAGGGGCGTAAGGCATTACGCCCTTGCCACCCCACGGGCGTATCGCCATACGCCCCTACGACAAAAACACCGGAGGTTTTTCATGTCTCACCCCATCACCGAAACTGAATTTAACGCGCTTGCAGAACAAGGCTATAACCGCATCCCTTTGGCATGCGAAACCTTTGCCGATCTGGACACGCCGCTGTCGCTGTACCTCAAGCTCGCCAACAAACCGTTTTCCTACCTACTCGAATCGGTACAGGGCGGCGAACGCTTCGGGCGCTATTCCATTATCGGTCTGCCCGCCGATACGCGCATCACGGTGCGCGGCAAGCAGGTCACGCTGACACACCAAGAGACTGAAGACACGCATTCCGAGACCACGCGCGAGGTCGACAATCCGCTTGATTTCATCCGCGAATACCAGACGCGTTTCAAGGTCGCGCAGCTCGAAAATTTGCCGCGTTTCTGCGGCGGACTGGCAGGCTACTTCGGCTATGAAACGATACGTTACATCGAACCGCGTCTGGCCCACGTGCACAAACCCGATCCAATCGGAACCCCCGATATTTTACTGATGCTCACCGAGCAACTGGCGGTGGTGGACAACCTCACCGGCAAACTCACGTTCATCGTGTATGCCAACCCCGCGCATGATGACGCTTATTCCTTGGCGTGCGAACGGTTGCGCGAACTGATCGGCATGCTGCACCTGCCGGTTAACATCCCGCACGCCCCGCCTATGCATGGCGGCGAAGCGAAATCCGAATTTGGCGAAGCCGCTTTCAAAAATGCCGTGGTCAAAGCCAAGCAATACATTTTCGACGGCGACATCATGCAGGTGGTGCTGTCGCAGCGCATGACGCAACCGTTCCCCGCCTCGCCGCTGTCGCTGTATCGTGCGCTGCGCAGCGTCAACCCGTCGCCGTACATGTTCTATTACGACATGGGCGATCATCACGTGGTCGGCGCATCGCCGGAGATTCTGGTGCGGTTAGAGGGCGATGCGGTCACGGTGCGCCCGATCGCCGGAACCCGCCCGCGCGGCAAGACGCAACAACAGGATGCCGAACTCGCAGAGGAGTTGCTGGCCGACCCGAAAGAACTGGCCGAACACCTGATGCTGATCGACCTCGGACGCAACGACATCGGCCGGGTCGCGCAAAATGGCACCGTGAAGCTCACCGAAAAAATGATCATCGAGCGCTACTCGCACGTGATGCACATCGTCTCCAACGTCGAGGCCACGCTCAAACCCGGCTACAACGCGATGGACGTGCTCCGCGCAACCTTCCCCGCCGGTACCGTGAGCGGGGCCGCGAAAGTGCGCGCGATGGAAATCATCGACGAGCTGGAACCCACCAAACGCGGCATCTACGCGGGTGCGGTCGGCTATCTCGGCTTCAACGGCGACATGGACCTCGCCATAGCATTGCGCACCGCCGTGGTGAAAGACAACATGCTGTATGCGCAAGCGGGCGCGGGTATCGTCGCCGACTCGGTGCCCGAAAGCGAATGGCTGGAAACGCAGAACAAGGCAAGAGCGGTGCTGCGCGCGGCTGAGATGGTTCTGGCGGGGCTGGACACGCCAGCTCATCGCTAGCGTTCAACTGGTTATGCTACGTTTAACCGAAATCAAACTGCCATTCGGCCACGCTGAGGATGAAATCAAGGCCGCTATTCTCAAGCGGCTGGGCTTAGCCGCCGATGAACTGACCGGCTACGTCATCTTCAAGCGCGGCGTGGATGCGCGCAAGTCGCACGCGATCCTGTACAACTACACGCTGGATGTGACGCTGCGCGATGAGGCGGCGATTCTGGCTCGCTTCAGCAATGACCCGCATATAAAACTTGCCCCCGACACCAGTTACCACTTTGTGACCCACGCCTCTTCGGATTTTATTTCGATGAAATTGAATTCGAAGCGGCCCGTTGTGATCGGCATGGGGCCTGCGGGTTTGTTCGCTGGCTTGTTGCTTGCTCAAATGGGTTTTCGTCCACTGATTCTGGAGCGCGGCAAGGCCGTTCGCGAAAGAACCAAAGACACCTTCGGCCTGTGGCGGCATGGCGTGCTCAACCCGGAATCCAACGTGCAGTTCGGCGAGGGTGGCGCGGGGACTTTTTCGGACGGCAAGCTGTACAGCCAGATCAAAGACCCGCGCTACTTGAGCCGCAAGGTGCTGGAGGAATTCGTCAACGCGGGCGCGCCGGAAGAGATTTTGTACGAGAGCCACCCGCACATCGGCACGTTCAGGCTGGTGGGCATGGTGGAGAAAATGCGCGAGACAATTTTGGCGCTGGGCGGCGAGATACGTTTCGAGAGCCGCGTCGACGACATCGTTATCACCGACGGACAAGTCACAGGCGTGAAGCTGGCCAGCGGCGAACACATCGCGACTCACCATCTGGTGCTGGCCGTCGGACACAGCGCGCGCGACACTTTCGAGATGATCCACAAACGCGGCATTTATATCGAGGCCAAGCCGTTTTCGATCGGTTTGCGCATCGAGCATCCGCAGTCACTGATCGACAGTGCCCGCTTTGGCAAGAACGCGGGCAACCCGCAACTCGGCGCGGCGGATTACAAGCTGGTGCATCACGCCAGCAACGGGCGCTCGGTGTACAGCTTTTGCATGTGCCCAGGCGGCACAGTGGTCGCGGCGGCGTCGGAGCCGGGGCGAGTGGTCACCAACGGCATGAGCCAGTATTCGCGTAACGAGCGCAATGCCAACGCAGGAATTGTCGTAGGCATCACGCCCGAGGATTATCCCGCCAATGATACCGATACACAGAGCCCGCTGGCCGGTGTCGAATTCCAGCGCCGCTGGGAATCGCGCGCCTATGAGCTGGGCGGCAGCAATTATCAGGCACCGGGGCAACTGGTCGGCGATTTTCTGGCGGGCAGACCTTCGACCACATTTGGCGAAGTACAACCGTCCTACACACCCGGCGTGCATCTGACCGATCTCTCCACCGCGTTGCCGGAATTTGCGATTGCCGCGATACGCGAAGCGTTGCCCGCGTTCGCCAAACAGATCAAGGGATTTGATCTCGCCGATGCGGTGCTGACCGGTGTGGAGACACGCACCTCCTCGCCGATACGCATCAAGCGTAACGACAATGATCTGCAGAGCATCAACACCCGTGGCCTGTATCCGACCGGCGAGGGTGCGGGTTATGCGGGCGGGATTCTTTCCGCCGCCGTGGACGGGATCAGGGTTGCCGAAGCGGTGGCTTTGAGTATGATAGCCAGTTAGCATTGCGCATTATTATTTCCGTAGGAGCGCAATTTATTGCGCGATTCAATCGCCCGATAAATCGGGCTCCTACGGGATAAGCAGATACGCACAAATTACCTAGGATAAAAGCATGCTGTTAATGATCGACAACTACGATTCCTTCACCTACAACCTGGTGCAGTATTTCGCCGAACTGGGCGCGGATGTGGTGGTGCATCGCAACGACGAAATCAGCATTGAACAGATCGAGAAAATGAACCCGCAGCACATCGTCGTATCGCCCGGCCCCTGTACACCGAATGAGGCGGGGGTGTCGGTTGCGGCGATCAAGCATTTCGCCGGAAAGATACCGATTCTGGGCGTGTGTCTCGGTCATCAGAGTATCGGCCAGGCCTTCGGCGGACGTATCATTCACGCCAAACAATTAATGCATGGCAAGACCTCCGCAATCCACCACAACAACACCAGCGTGTTCACCGGCCTGCCCAACCCGTTCACCGCGACGCGCTACCACTCGCTGGTGATCGAACGCGAATCGCTGCCGGATTGCCTGGAGGTCACCGCGTGGACCGACGATAACGAGATCATGGGCGTGCGCCACAAAACGCTGGCGGTACACGGCGTGCAGTTCCATCCCGAGTCGATACTCACCGAACATGGACACGACCTGCTGGCGAATTTTTTGAAAGGGGCCAAGTAATGAATTACTCGCAAACATTGACCCATCTGATTGACCGCCGCGATTTACCCGTCGATGAAATGCGCGAACTGATGGAACACATCATGGGCGGACAACTGACTGCGGCGCAGATCGCGGCAGTATTGATCGCATTGCGCATGAAAGGTGAAACTGTCACCGAGATTGCGGCAGCAGCGACCGTCATGCGGGAACGTTCCAACAAGGTTGTAGTACAGGACAACGTCCACTTGATCGACACTTGCGGCACCGGTGGGGATAGCATGCAGACCTTCAACGTCTCCACCGCCAGCGCGCTGGTTGCAGCAGCTGCCGGAGCGCATGTTGCCAAGCACGGCGGTCGCTCAGTTTCCAGCACCTGCGGCAGCGCGGACGTCCTGGAAAAACTCGGTGTAAATGTAAGCCTCACACCAGAACAGGTTGCACAGTGTGTGAATAGTATCGGTATCGGTTTCATGTTTGCGCCCAATCATCACAGCGGGATGAAGCACGCCGCACCGGTGCGCCGCGAAATTGCTGTTCGAACTCTGTTCAACTTATTGGGACCACTGACCAACCCCGCTGGTGCAAAGAACCAAGTACTCGGCGTGTTCCACCAGTCGCTCACAGCCAAGCTCGCCCAAGTGCTCGGCAAACTCGGCAGTCGTCATGTGCTGGTGGTCCACGGCGCAGATGGCATGGATGAAATCTCGATCTCTGAGGGTACTTACATCGCAGAACTGAAAGACGGCAAAGTCAGCGAATACACCGTGCACCCCGATTTGTTCGGCTTGACCAGCGCGCCCATTAATTTGCTGCGTGTTGCCAACATCGACGAGGCATGCGAAAAACTATTAGGTGTGCTGAACAACGAAGTTGGCGCACCGCGCGACATCGTACAACTGAATGCCGGTGCGGCGATTTATGTGGCTGGACTGGCCAGCACGCTGGAAGACGGCGTGATATTGGCCGATCAGGTGATTGCCAGCGGTGCGGCGAAAGCCAAGCTGGATCAGCTCATTGCCCTGAGTACAAGCTTCAAACACTAGCATTATTTAAACTTTAAAACTTCTACCGCAGCTCAATTCACGGCCGAATATATGTGCATTTAAAATACATGTAATAATAGAACGTTTTACGAACAAATGGGATTGACGCACAAAAAAGAGTTATGAGAAATTGGTGGAAATCACTCAGTATCGGAACAAAACTGAGCATCCCTATTCAGGCGATGTTAGTCATAATATTGTTCTTTGCCCATTTCTGGGTAATGGATCACTTTGAACAAGAGATTCTGGATGGAGCCGAAAGGCGTGCCACATTTTCTGCCGACGGCGTCATCAACGGCATGAACATGCTGATGATTACTGGCATGATTTCCAATCCGGAAAACCGCCGTCTGTTCTTAAGCAAAATGGGCGCGTCTGAGAATGTGAAGGAATTGCGCATCGTGCGGGCCAAGCAGGTGCAGGATCAGTTCGGCACAGGCCTGCCGGAAGAGCAAGTCACGGACGACATGGACCGGCGCGCAATGACATCAAAGCGGGCCCAGTTTCTGCTGTCCGCAGATCAGAACACGCCGACGTTGCGTGCCGTGGTCCCCTTTATCGCGAGCACCAATTTTCGCGGCACAAATTGCCTGAAGTGCCACCAGGTGGAGGCGGGTTCGGTGAATGGCGCCGCAAGCATCACCCTTGATTTGACCGATGAGTTCAGAATTATCAAACAAACACAGGATATATTGCTGTTAGGGCATATAGTGCTGCAAATTCTCTTGTTTTTCTCAATCTATTGGCTGATTCATAAGCTAATGAGCCCGATAGTCAAATTAAAATCTGTGATGGAGTCTCTACATCTCAGAGGCAGTATGGATCAATTTGTCCCTATTGAACTCGACAAAGGCAGTCTGGACGAAATCGGAAAACTGTCTGCGGCATTTAACCAGATGTCAAAAGCATTGTTCAATTCCGAAAAATCAATGAAGTTGGCCGCTTCAATATACCAATCGAACGCTGATGCGATCGTCGTGACAGATGAGAACAATCTTATCGTGGATGTCAATCCGGCCTTTACGCGCATCACGGGATATACGCTGGATGAAGTGATCGGCAAGGACCCCAAGATTCTGCAATCCGGACGGCATGACAAGGAATTCTATCGGCAGATGTGGCAGTCGATTCTGAATAAAGGTCATTGGCAAGGAGAGATGTGGGATAAACGCAAAGATGGCGGGTTATATGCGAAATTGGCTCACATCAACGTTCTGCGCCGCTCCGATGGAAACGTGTATCGCTATGTGGCACAGTTTTCTGATATTACCGAAAAGAAGCAAAAGGATGAGCTTATTTATTGGCAGGCCAATTATGATTCTCTCACCAGCCTGCCCAATCGTCGCCTATTCAATGACCGGCTAGGCCATGCTCTCGCCGCCAGCAAGCGCAATGCCCATTACGGCGCGCTGATGTTCCTCGACCTGGACAAGTTCAAAACGCTAAACGATATGATGGGGCATGGCTATGGAGATATGCTGCTAGTCGAAGTGGCAAAGCGCTTGAAATCCTGTACGCGTGATGAAGATACCGTGGCTCGTCTCGGTGGGGACGAGTTCGTGGTGCTCATCGAGGATGTCAGCGAGGACGCGGATGTCGCTTTACAATATGTCGCACAAATTGCCGAGAAAATACGCGCTGCCATTGCCGCACCTTATCAGCTTAATACCTACACGCATTACAGCTCGCCCAGTATCGGCGTATGCCCCTTCTATGGCAATAATGAGCCTATCGATGAGTTGATTAAACGTGCTGACATGGCGATGTATCAGGCCAAGGATTCCGGGCGGAATAGAGTGCGGTTCTTCGACCCGCACATGCAGCAATTGGTGGAGGCACGTGCCGCGCTGGAGTCGGATTTGCGACTAGCCATCTCCGATCAGCAATTTCAGTTGTACTACCAGATTCAGCTGGATTACGATCTTCGCCCTATCGGTGCAGAGGCTCTGCTGCGCTGGAAACATCCCAAGCGCGGCATGGTTTCACCGGCACACTTTATTCCGTTCGCTGAGGAAAGTGTTCTGATTATGCAAATTGGGCACTGGGTACTCGATACCGCCTGTCAGCAGATAGCGGCGTGGAGCCATAACGAGCAAACCCGAAATTTGATTCTTGCCATCAACATCAGTGCGCAACAATTCAAGCAGCCTGATTTTGTGGGGCAGATTGCAGCCATGATTCAGAAGCATGGCATTGAACCTTCGCGCTTGAAGCTGGAATTGACCGAGAGCGTAGCGCTGGATGATATTGATTCGGTTGTGACGAAAATGCATGCACTACGACAAGTGGTCGGCGTCAGTTTATCGCTGGACGATTTTGGCACGGGTTATTCGTCGTTATCCTATTTGAAGCTGTTACCGCTAGATCAGATCAAAATCGACCAGAATTTTGTACGCGACATTACAACGGATGCCGGCGATGCTGTGATGGTAAAAACCATCATCGACATGGCCAAAAACTTCGGCTTGAACGTGATTGCCGAAGGAGTTGGAACTGAGGCCCAACTGGCATTCCTTAAGAAGAACGGCTGCATGGCCTTTCAAGGTTACCTGTTTAGCGAACCGGTGCCGGTTGAAGAGTTTGAGGCGCTACTGCTCTTCCGGAGGAATCAGATTTAACGGCGTACTTGTGTTTGTTGCAAATACAACTGCTCAACTTTTGCGCGAGCCCACGGTGTTCTGCGTAAAAACTTCAAACTGGATTTAATGCTGGGATCGTGAGTAAAACAGCGCACCGGCACGGCAGCCCCCATCGCTTCCCAGCCCATATTCTCGGATAGTTGCGTGACGATAGCCTCAAGCGTGATGCCGTCCAAACTTGGAAGATTTGCGGTTTTTTTAATATCGTTCATGTTGGTATTTTACAGGTGATAGCCTGACTTGAGCGTTTACAATATCACTCCTTGCACCAGAGAAACACATCTCATGACAGTCCCCGTTCGCCTCGCTAAGCGCCTTACCGAAATTATCTCCTGCTCTCGCCGAGAGGCCGAACTTTATATCGCCGGCGGCTGGGTCATGGTCGATGGACAAGTGGTGGAAGAACCGCAGTTCATGGTGTCGGAGCAGAAGGTCGAGCTTCACACCGAAGCCCAACTGATGCCGGTAGAACCCGCGACCATTTTGTTTCACCAACCGGCTAACGCCGCCATGAATGTCAACTTGGCGTCGCCACTGATAAACGCCGATACGCGGGCTGCTGACGATCCTTCCGGCATCCACATGCTCAAGCAACACTTCGTTCACCTGACGCCTTGCATGCCGCTTGCGGTGAATGCGAGCGGCTTGCAAGTGCTTACCCAAGACTGGCGCGTCGCGCGCAAATTGATCGACGATGCCGCAACGGTCGAGCAGGAATATATTGTGGAAGTGGCCGGTGTTCTCCCACCCGACGGACTTAAACTGCTTAACCACGGACTCAAATTTAATGGTCGGCCACTGCCTCCGATCAAGGTCAGCTGGCAAAACGAAACCCGGCTGCGTTTCGCCATTAAGGGAGTGCAGCCCGGATCGATTGCGCATATGTGTCAAAGTGTCGGGCTGCAGGTGCTGGCCATGAAACGGATCAGGATCGGGCGAGTGGCCATGGCCAAATTGCAGTCTGGACAATGGCGTTATTTGATGCCGCATGAGCGGTTCTAATTCAGGGTAATAGGCACACTTTTGCGCCCCATCAATTCCGAAAGCGAACACCCCATAACCCTTTCTCAGCAAGGGCATAGCTAGCAGCACAATATCACCACAACCGATTATAAGAATGCTTCTCATATTTTGATAATGCGTTAAAATCCGCACTTTTGCGCACTCACGGCCTTCATCATGACCTTTATAACTACCATCCAGCCCAGTGGCCACCACTTCCCGATCGAAGCTAACGAGACCATTCTCGAGGCCGCTCTCAAGCACGGCTATACGCTGCCTTATAGCTGCCGCGACGGGGTATGCGGGGCATGCAAGGGGCAAGTGGTGTCCGGGCAAGTGGATTATGGCAAGTATCAGGAACACGCCTTAAGCGAAGCCGAGAAAGCTGCGGGCATGGCGCTGTTCTGCTGCGCCAAACCGCAGTCCGATCTGGTGGTTGAGTGCCATGAAGTGAATGCGGTCAAGGATATTACGGTCAAGACCATACCGTGCCGCGTGCAAAAAATGGAACAGCGTGCACCGGATGTCATGGTGCTCTCGCTCAAGCTTCCCGCCAATGAACGCATGCAATTCCTGGCCGGGCAGTACATCGACATTTTGCTCAAAGATCAAAAGCCGCGCAGCTTCTCGCTGGCCAATGCGCCGCATGACGATGAATTTCTGGAGCTGCATATCCGCAACATCACCGGCGGCGCATTTACCCATCATGTATTTGAGGAAATGAAAGAGCGCGACATCCTGCGCTTCATGGGGCCGCTCGGCACTTTTTTTCTGCGCGAAGATTCGGACAAGCCAATCATATTCGTCGCCAGCGGCACCGGTTTCGCCCCGATCAAGGCGATCATCGAACACGCGCTGTATATCGGCATAAAACGCCCGATGCATTTTTATTGGGGCGCGCGCAAACTGGCGGACCTATACATGCTGGACAAGGCTGCGGAATGGGAGAAAAGCGGTATCAAATTTACTCCGGTACTCTCTGATGCCCCGCCTGAAGACGCATGGCAGGGACGCACCGGGTTCGTACATTCGGCTGTGCTGGATGACTATCGCGATTTATCCGCACATGATGTATATGTCTGCGGCGCGCCTGTGGTCGTGGAAGCCGCACACCGCGACTTCACCAGCAAGCGCGGATTGCCTAATGAAGCGTTCTACTCGGATGCGTTCACTTTCGCGCCTAAAGCCTGATCCCTCGGCCACTGCGCCTTCGGCACCGGGCCGACGCTACAATCAACGCGTCGTAACTTCCTGCCACCAGTCGGGAAACGCCGCCGCCACTTCGCCCGAGAGATAGAGCGCATTGGCGGTCGTGAGCGCGTCCAGGCCGGGGGCCGTTTTGATGACATAGATATTGGGGCCGATCTCCAACTTCTTCACCACTTCCAGTTTGTGCGTCTTGATCCAGTTGCTCACCGTCGTCGCATCCCAGGTCGGATTCAGGTAAACAATGATATTGCCCGGCAACGCTCGCATCGCGCCACTGCTGGTTGGGGCATCATGGAAAACCGGCGAGTATTTACCGGTGGGGTGGCTGGCCACCAGTCCGCGCACCGCCACATCGCCGGTATTATTCATCTGCCACAGACGTACACCGCCCTGACTGCGTTTCACGGGCAGCATCTTTGCATTGGCGTCCGCACTTCTGGCTGCGGTCGCACCCTGAGGGCTGGGATTGAACTCGGCCACGACTTGCGGATTCAGCCAGACCGTCTGCTGACGATTGCCGTCGTACCAGACATAGGATTGGGAAAGTTGCGGAGCCGCTCTGCCCGTTGCTGCCGGTCTGGTTTCGCCTAGCGCATTCAACGACAGTGTGGCCGTCACGACGATGGCCAGAATCCGTGTAACCGAGAGCATCGTTGCTTTATTCATGGTGTGCATCCTTTATTAAAACGATTGTTGGGAGTCGTCCTTGCCGAATCAGTGTCCGTAAAATTTGAGCTTCCACGACGAGAATGTTCCGTTGCCGCCTCCTGCGAGGACATCTTTCACCGTCAATGTCCAGGCTCCGTCCGCCAACTCGCCCAGATGAACCGCACTGCCGAACACCCAGCCAGTATATGTTGAAGTACATGCACCGAATGTACCGGCACAGGAATGTGCCACGGCCAACTGGCTGACTGTCAAGCTCGGACTGGTCAGCGCGACATCAAGGTCTCCGGTATAGGGAGCGACTGCGGTGAAGGTGACCTCGACAAACTCGATGCTGGCGATGCCGCTCCCTACGACAGTAATGATACTGGTTGTAGCCGGTGGTGTCGGAACCGCCGTTGTGGGATCCGTAATCACCGATGCGGGAGATGTGAGCGATGTGAGCGGAGTGGTGTAAGTCAGCTCCGGCCCGACATTCGCCGTATAGGCCTTGGCCGCCGTCACCGCCGCCGCCGCATCCGCCACACCGAAACCATATTTGTGGTTGAACCAATATTTCGGTGTACCGCCATTCAGCATCCAACCTGTAGTGGTACTGGTATTGGCAGGAGGGGTTAAAGTACCAAAATCATTCGCTCGTGCGGTCTGCGCCAGGATGATCCTGACATCGCGCCAGCCCAGATTCGGATTGGCCGCCAACATCAGCGCCACCACGCCTACAGCACCCGGCGTGGCCGATGAGGTGCCGTTCATGCATTTGGTGTAGTTTGGATTGGGATAATCACTCACGCCTGCCGTTGCCGCCGTATTGTGGCCCACCGCTCCGGTGCGATCGACCGTGGTGATGGCATGCGAACTACAGAATTCGCCTCCCGGCGCGGCCACCCAAAGATTGGCCCCCGACTCGGAGTAAGAAGATTGCACACCCTGATCGTTCACGGCCGCCACAGCCATGACCCCGCGATAATTTGCCTGTCCGTCGTAGTTGGAATTATCAGAACAAAGCCAATTTGGGCAAGCCGCGCTGCCCGTTGCGCCGTTACCTGCGGCCCACAGGTAGACGGTACCTTTCCCGCCACGTCCGGTAGTGAGTCCGGTATTGATTGCCGTTTGCCAAACGCTAGGACTGGGGAACAACTCTCCTGTACCGTCTGGCGCCCCCCAACTATTGCTTGAGACACTCACGCTGGTCGCATTTCGCGTCATCGCATCGGCTTCGTTGGACAAGGTGAAATTTTGCAGCAGGTTGTAACCGGCCAATGTCGCGCGCGGTGCCACCCCGCTTCCGCCCAATCCGTTCAAATCGCGTGAGGCAGCGATCCCGGCGCAACTCGTCCCGTGGCCGGATGTTAAATCTGCAGGATCATTGGTCGGATCGTTGCTACCCGTGACATAGTTATGGCTCTGCCCCGCAGCGACGTTGCTGGCCAGGTCTTCATGGCCGATCTCCAGCCCGTCATCCACGACGGCGATGAGCACGCCTTGGCCCTTGGTAGTGGTCCATGCCGGCTGTACGTTGATATCTTCGCCCGCCTTGGCGGCAACACCATTTGCGCCGAGTTGGCCGGTATTGTGCAGATGCCATTGATCGGCAAACAGGGGGTCGACTACAGATGCAGCAGGGGCGGCTCCACCACCGCCTCCGCCTCCGCCTCCGCCTCCGCCTCCACAAGCCGCCAGGCCTGCGCTCAAGAATATTGCCAAAACCAGACGTTTATACATTTCGATTCGCCCCGCTATATTTTATTCAAATAAAAACGGCTGGTGGCTCAGACACCAACCATACGGTAATACTTTAGCATGTATGTCCGGAACGAGAAATAGTCCAAAAAACTATTCTAAAACCATAAAGAAAAGGCTGGCCTGACAGCAAAGAACGTTAGGCGGGATGCTGCACCAATTGCATTGCCTGTTGATAATACTTGAACGCCTCGTCTGATTTACCCAGGCGTTCCGCAAGCTGGCCTTGCGCGGTATAGGCGGCATGGCTGGGTGCCAGGCTGCAGCTGGCATCCAGATAATTTTTTGCTTTGCCCCACAGCTTTTGATGCAGGCATAATTTTCCGAGTGCGAGCAACAGCCCGGCATCGTCCTGGTGTTGATTGAGCCATTTTTCGGCCTGCTCGATTTGTGCGGCTCCTTTGTTGAATTGGCGATCACCGGACAGGCAATCACCATAAAGCGCGACCAGCTCGCTGTCCCATTGCGCATTCAGACTGTCCGTGAGTAACTGCTGTGCGAGTGAACCGCCACCATGTTGAATCAGTGCGCGTGCGGCAGTTGCGGCAATCTTGCTGCGCCGCTTGAAATCGGCAGGAATGTTTTTCAGGCAAGAGGTCAAACCCGCCAAATCTTCCTGATGACGAATTTTTTCCAGCCAGGCTTGTTGGCGCAATTGTGCCGCCATCGTCGCATCGATGGACGCGCGTTTTTCCAGCTTGTCGAGCACATCCAATGCCTCGTCCCAATTGCCCGCCTGCTGATGCGCCTTCAGTTCCAGCGACATCGCGCCAAGATGGCCCTTGACCCCGCTGTCACGCAACGCCTGCAAGGCGTCCAATGCGCCGCGCGGATCGCGTTGATCGAGCATAAATTTGCTGGTTGTCATCAAACGCATCGTTGAATCGCCTATCGTCCGACCTTCGGCGGCGGCTAAATAAGCATCACGTTTTTTGTATTCGCGCAACTCATGGGCGGAACGCGCCGCGACGATCGGATGCAAGGCCGAGGTATCGCCCAATTCCATCGCGCGCGCTGCGGCCTTTTCTGCTGCGGCATAGCGGCCTTCAAAGAACGCGCCCAGCTCCTCATCCAGCAATTCGCGGGTCTTGGCATGCGCGCGTTCCAGGCGAAATTTACGCACATAGGTCGGCAATTGCAGGACGGAGATTATCAGTCTTGCCAAGCCATAGCTGAACACGAAGCTCAGCAGCAACAGGACGACGAACAGCGTAAGCGACAGCTCGATACGATAGGGTGGATACACCAGCAGCACATAACCTGGATTGTGCGCTGCGGTGGTGAGCGCCACTGCTGCGGCAAACAGCACGAGTATCCATACCAGATATTTCATCGTGCCGCCTTTGGCTCATTTTGACGCGTCAGTCGATAGTTGCGCACCGCCTGCAAACTGGGACTGATATCTGGCAATTCGATGCCGATGTCGGACGCAACCAATTTTTTCAGCACGTCCAACATCTGCAAGCCACCATTAGATTTGTCGTCAAAATAGCGCGTCGTCCAGAGTTGCGCAGTTTTCAGTTCCAGCCTGAAGCTATCTTCGTCGCGCGACAACAGCGCCAAACGCGCCGACAGCAAACGCAACTTGAGATTCTCGCGCAGGAAAAATTCCTGATTGGTTGGCAACAGCGGAATCTCGGCCTTGCCGGTGTTTTCAATCCGCACCAACTGCTTCACCTCTTGCCAAATTTCTCGCAGCAGCCTTTGCCAGACATTTTCATCCGGGTGCGCGACCAAATGCTCTCCGGATTTTGGTGGCGCCGCTTGCGCGACCACTTCATTCGGGTGCCCGGACAAAAGCTTTTCGTCTGCCGCGCGTTGCTGATAGGCCAACGGCATCCGGTCCGCGACAGCGATCAGATTGTTGAGCTGAAAATTGATGCCGGCTATGTCCACGCTGGGCAATGCGCGCAGCTTGTCCATATCCTGACTGATAGCGCGGCGCAGCCCGTTGAAGGCCGGTCGGTTCATGTGCTGCAAACGCGCATCGGCACTTTGCATTGCGATCAACGCAGCCTTCACATTGGCCGACAATTGCAATTGCTGCGCGGCGATTAACAACATCTGCTCGACTTCTGCCAGCGCGGTTTCATCGCGGCTGGCGGACAGGTCGTTATACAAAGTTTCTAGTGCGGCGCGCTGATTTTGCGACTCGGCATAGCGTGATTCCAGTGTCGCCACTTTGGCGAAAAGTTCGCGCGCCTGATTCTGGCTTTGCGTCAGCAGCATCTGATTAGCCTTGCTGCTGCCGTCCATCTCGGCGATTTTTTCCGCCAGTTGCTGTCGCATGTCGCTGATCGCGCGATACCCATCCAGCCATTGCCACAGGAAGATGATCACCAGCACTGCCAGTGTCAGCTGCGTGAGACTGAGGTGCGTAAGAACCTCAACAACCGGGTTCTTGCGCACGGGTTGTGTCGTGGCAGACTGCACCAATATGCTCGGCTCGTTGCCCTGCTGCTGCGGTATTTGCTCGTTCATGTCGAACCTTTCTTTTCTGCCCATTCAACCAATGCGGCTATCATCCCGTCATCTCCTGACGACATCGATTTTACGTGTTGCCAACCCAGCTGGCATGCCAATTCGGCGATACGCGCATGGGGCACGAACAGCGGCACGGCGGCTAAACGCGCGCGGCTTGACTCATCGAGCAGGTCGCGCAAATAGCCCAGCGCTTCGCTACTGGTCACGGTGATCGCATCCGGCATGGCCGCGATCAATGCACCCGCATCCTGCTGCGACTTGCTGCGTCGGTAGCACGCGGCATATTCCACCGTCGCACCGCGCGCCTTGAGCGTATCGCCCAACAACTCGCGTCCGCCATCGCCGCGAAAAATCATCACACGCCATCCGGCCACATTCTGCAATTGAGGCAAAGCCAGCAGACCTTCGCTGTCGAAACGCTCGGTCGGTGCGATGACGTTGTTGATGCCCAATTCGCGCAAGGCTTTGGCGCTGCCCTGACCGACCGTGGCGATTTTCAGGGCAGGCGGCAGATCAATTTCATTTGATGCGCCGCTGACTACATCCTGAATTGCGGCGATTCCGTATTTCACCGCATTCGGGCTGATAAAAATCGCGAGATCGAATTGGGCTAGCCGGGAAATTTGTTCTTGCAGTTCGCGGCTATTCTGCACTGCGGCTATGTCCAGCAACGGAAACAGCAACGGAATGCCGCCTGCCTGCTCAATACCCCGCACCAGTTGCGCAGCTTGGTCACGCGGTCGCGTGACGACGATTGTTAATCCGCGCAGAGGCTGATTAGCCATTCAGCGCGGCGAGGATTTCATCCGCGCCTTGCGCACGCAGCGCATCGGCGACTTTATTTCCCAACGCTTCGGGATGATCAATCTCACCCATCAATTCGGCTTGCGTCATGCGACGACCATCCGGGCTGGCAACGAAACCGCGCAGCCGCAGCTTGCCGTTCATGACTTCGGCAAAGCCGCCCAGCGGCACTTGACAGCTGCCTGCCAGCGCGCGGCTCAGCGCGCGCTCCGCCAATACACAGGCGGCGGTATCGGCATGGTGCAACGGTTTCAGCAAGGCGATCACGTCAAGACGATCGGCCCGGCATTCGATGCCCAGCGCGCCCTGACCTACGGCCGGCAGGCTTTCGGAGCTCGCGATGATGCCGCGAATGCGGCTGCCCAGCCCGAGGCGTTTGAGTCCGGCAGCGGCGAGTATGATCGCGGCATATTGCCCCTCGTCCAGTTTGCGCAAACGGGTTTGCACGTTGCCGCGCAGCGGCTCGATGTTCAGATGCGGAAAGCGCGCGCGCAATTGGCTTTCGCGACGCAGGCTGGAAGTGCCCACCACACTGCCGACCGGCAATGCGGCCAGACTCTCATGCTTGTTCGATACGAACGCATCGTGCGGATCTTCACGTTCGCCGATGGCGGCCAGCACGAATCCTTCCGGCAAATTCATCGGCACGTCTTTGAGCGAATGTACGGCGAGGTCGGCGCGCCCATCTTCCAGCGCGGTTTCCAGTTCTTTGACGAACAGTCCCTTGCCGCCGATCTTGGACAGCGTAACATCGAGAATCTGATCGCCCTGCGTGGTCATGCCCAATATACTGACCTCGGTTTGCGGATATAATGCACGCAGCCTGTCTCGAATATGTACGGCCTGCCACATCGCCAGCGCACTTTCACGCGAAGCGATTACTAATCGAGCTGGACCTAGGTGGGATGTCTTGCTCATAAAGTATTTCCTAAAATCTTAATTGCCTGAAGTTTTTATAAATAAACAAATAGTATTCGGCGCATTCTAGCATAAGGTGCGCCGTGCTTTTGCCCCGAGAACGTGATGAATTTAATTGCCGCACCTACCGACATATCCAGCAAAGATTTGCCGTTGCGCGATGATGTGCGCCTGCTTGGCCGCATTCTTGGCGACACGTTGCGCGAACAGGAAGGCGAAGCCTCCTACCAGCTGATTGAAAACGTGCGACGTGCCGCTGTGCGTTTTCGCAAGACGCAGGACGACCGCGACCGCGTGCAACTCGAGCAAACGCTGGACTCGCTTTCCCCGAGCGAAACGCTGGTCGTGGTGCGCGCCTTCAGCTACTTCTCGCAGCTGTCCAACATCGCCGAAGACCTTCACCACAACCGCAGACATCGCACACACCTCAAGGCGGACACCGCGCCAAAAGACGGCAGCCTGCTGCTGGCACTCGAGCGCATCGAAGAGAAGCATATCGGCAAGGAGGCGTTGCAGGCTTTTCTTGACAACGCGCTGATCTCGCCGGTGCTGACCGCCCATCCGACCGAGGTGCAGCGCAAGAGCATACTTGATTGTCAGTTGATCATTTCAAGCCTGATGTCGGATCGCGACCGCGTGGACATGACACCCGATGATTTGGCCGACAACGAGGAAGCGCTGCATCGCTTCGTGCTGATTCTGTGGCAGACGCGAATGCTGCGTACCGCCAAGCTGACCGTATATGACGAGATCAAGAACGGCCTGGAATTTTACCGCTACACCTTCCTGAACGAAATCCCGAAGATTTACGCCAGCCTGGAAAAGCAGCTTGAAGCGCGCTTCGGCAGCGACATCCATGTTCCGCCGCTGTTGCGCGTGGGCAGCTGGATCGGCGGCGACCGCGACGGCAACCCCTTCGTCACTCACGAGGTGATGCAAGAAGCGGTGCAACAGCATTCTTCATTAGCGTTCGAGCACTATCTTAACGAAACCCACATTCTTGGCACGCGCCTGAGCCTGACTGACCGACTGGTCGATGTCAGCGATAAATTGCGCGAACTTTCCGATGCCTCGCCCGACAAGGCCACCAGCCGTACCGACGAGCCTTATCGCCGCGCGCTGATCCTGATTTATTCGCGCCTCTCCGCCACCGCCAAGCATCTCGGCCACGAGATTTCGCACCTGCCACCGGTTGATAAACATGCGCATCCTTATGCTGCGCCCCAGGAATTCATCGACGACCTGGACGTGCTGATCGACTCGCTGTTCAAACACGGCGCGGTGTATCTGGCACGCGGACGTCTCGCCTATTTGCGTCGCGCCGTCGAGGTGTTCGGGTTCCACCTCGCGCCGCTGGACATGCGCCAGCACAGCGCGATCCATGAACAAACCGTCAGCGAATTATTTTCGCACAGCAGCGGCAAAGCCAACTACAAAGATCTGGACGAAACCGCGCGCCGCGTGGTGTTGCTGGGTGCCTTGCAGGCGAACAAGATATTGCTGTCGGACATCAAACAATACTCCGACGTGGCGCAAAGCGAATTGCGCATCATGCAGGCCGCCGCACATATTCACCAGCGCTTCGGTCGCGCCGCACTCCCCAACCACATCATCTCCAAGACCGATGCGGTCAGCGACATGCTGGAACTCGCGCTGATGCTGCAACAGGTCAAGCTACTCGAAGGCGGCGACACGCCGGCTTTGCATGTCAATATCATTCCACTGTTCGAGACCATTGAAGACCTGCGCAGCTGCGGACCGATCATGGACGAGTTGTTCTCGATCCCATACTACCGCCAGCTGCTGAGCAGTCGCGGCGACACGCAGGAAGTGATGCTCGGCTACTCCGACAGCAACAAGGACGGTGGCTATCTGACTGCCAACTGGGAGCTGTACAAGGCCGAAGTGGTGCTAGTGAAAGTGTTCGCCAAGCATGGCATCGAGCTGCGCCTATTCCATGGACGGGGCGGCACCGTGGGTCGCGGCGGCGGCCCCAGCTACGATGCGATCCTGGCGCAACCGCCGGGTAGCGTGAACGGACAAATTCGCATTACCGAACAAGGCGAAGTCATTTCCAGCAAATATTCCAATCCCGAGATCGGGCGGCGTAATCTGGAAACGCTGATCGCAGCGACGATGGAAGCCACGCTGCTGCATCAGCATGGCGCGGACAGCACGATGCCTGAATTCCATCGCATCATGGAAGCGCTGAGTCTTGATGCTTTCGCCGCCTACCGCAAGCTGGTGTATGAGACTCCCGGATTCACCGAATATTTTTTCACCGCGACACCGATACGCGAAATCGCCGAACTCAACATCGGCAGCCGCCCGTCGGCGCGTAAAGCCTCCGACCGCATCGAGGATTTGCGCGCGATTCCCTGGGTGTTCAGCTGGGGCCTGAACCGCACACTCTTGCCGGGTTGGTTCGGCTTCGGCAGTGCGGTGAAACAATTCATCGAGCGCGAGGGCGATACTGGTTTGGCCCAACTGCAGGCGATGTACAAGAACTGGGCGTTCTTCCGTGGGCTGATGTCCAATATGGACATGGTGCTATCCAAAACCGACATGGGCATCGCATCGAGCTATGCCGAACTGGTGGAAGACGTCGCATTGCGCGAACACATCTTCGGCGCGATCAACAGCGAGTGGGAGGCTACCATCGAAATGCTGTTCGCCGTCACCGGCAACAGCACACTGTTGCAGGACAACCCTGCATTTGCGCGCAGCTTGCTGACCCGCACACCTTACATTGATCCGCTCAACCATTTACAGGTTGCGCTGCTGCAACGCCATCGCGCCGGAGACAATGACGAACTGGTGAAACGAGCGATCCATCTCACCATCAACGGCATCGCCACCGGATTGCGCAATAGCGGATAATACTTAAAAACATGTATTAAGCTGTTCGCGGCCTCGGAGAGGTTTCTGCACCCTGTGGGTGTGAGACACAAACCGTTTTTAGGCAACCCGTTCGCCCTGAGGTATCAACGGGTGGACGGGTTGTATATGGGGTATGCCATGTCCAAAAAATTCTGTTTGCGCTACCCGCACTTCTGTTGCCGTCTTCCTGCGCTTCTGAGAATGCAGGCGTGAAGCTGGATAGCTTGCTGGATGTCGCCAGCAGCAGCGGCAAAAGCCTCACCAGAATCGCTTCCAGCAACGATCCCAAAGCTGCGGCGAAAGCACTGCTCGAACACAAGCGCGACCAGTGGGAGCGCGACCCGATGCAACTTGAGCGGGACATTAAAGTTACAAAACGCGACTTTGATAATCTGATGGACGCACGTTTACACAAAATTAATTACACCCTCGATGGCGTGTGATTATTGCGTTATTTCTGCCTACAACACCGGTCCTGCAATGTGATGCGAGCCTTCACCAATGCAAAAGGCAAGCAACGTTTTCACGATGGTTTTCAATGTATCAATAGCATGAACCCATCTCAGGTATTCCAGACCATGCACGACAAACTGCCTTATGAAGAAACCCGAAATTATCTGCCCTCGGTCAACTCCAACCGCAAACGTTATTACGGCGTAGACAAGACCGTTGTAGCTGACGATAGCCAACCGTCGCGCACCTTAAGGATTTGAAGGACAGACCCGATTAGCTCTGCACGCCCACACTCCAACCTCATTGCGTAACCCGGCTAATCCGTCCGGCGTATTGACACTTCAACGATTTGTAGTGAAACTGCCGGACAGTTTTGGTTTGTCGGGGCAGTCTGATCCCATTTTCATGGGGCAGGCAGAAATCGTTGCTCACCTCACATCACAAACAATTTATTTGCAGATACTTCCTACAGGAGCAACACTATGCACGCGCAAAAAAATCATGTTCGGGTAATTATTTTCGGCGGTTTGTTCGCTTTGCTACTGGCGGGCTGTGCGGCTGACGTGGGTAAATCCATCAAGACTTCTGATGAGCAAATGGCCAAATATGGCATGCTTTCGGCGGCCGATGCGATTGCCGCGCTCGAAAAGCGCGTGGCCGATGCAAGAAATGCCAACATGCCGTTTTTGGCACCCGATTTTTATCGCGGCGCATCCGAAATTTTGAGCGCAGCCCAAAAATCTTCGGCCAAAAAACCAAAGAACGAGTTGATCGGCGACCTCGCCAAGGCTGATGCCATCCTCGATAAAGGCCAAACCATGATGGCCATTGTGCAAAGCCGCTTGTCCAATGAACTCGCGCTGAAAATCCAGCTTGATAAGGATAACGTCGCCAAGGTTTTCCCCAAGGAATATGACAAATCCATCAGCGAACTTTCTAGCCTGATTAAAAAAGTAGAGCTTGAGAAAGCCGATAATATCGACAAGGACAAGATCGAGCTGATCAAAACGATGCAGGCTTTGGACGTCAAGACTATTCAATACGTCGCGTTGCATGAAAGCGAAGTGATCAATGAAAACACACAAAGCAATGATGGCGAGGATCTGGCGCCCGTCACGTTGGCAGAGGCTCTGCGTGTGTACAAAGATGCCGGGGCGCGAATCGCCGATGCACCCCATGATGAAGCATTGGTGCAACGCGCCGGAGCCGACGCCTTGTTTGCGGCACACCATGCGAACTATGTGAGCGAACGTGTGGCGTCCTTGCAAAAGAAATTCAAAAAATCTGAATCCATAGAGCTTATTGTGCTCGATGAAGAAAAGCGCTTACTCGATATCTCCACCGCATTGGGCCACAAAGACCCGCGTGATCAGCCCATCGAGAAACAGGCCGAAGAGCTTGCGCAAGTTGCCGGAGAGGTCGGACAAGGGCAGCAGAAATCTAAACTGGCAATCGGAGCCGTGAATGACCAAAGCAAAGTTTTGGAGAGCCGACTGAAAGAAGCCAATGCCCAACTCGCCGGAAAAGACACGCAACTTTCCGAGAAAGATGCTCAGCTTAAAAGCCTGAACGATCAGATCGCTCAATTGACCGAACAGAATAAAGCGCTGGTCGAAGCAAATGCCACTAAGACCAAGGTTAAGACCAAGGCCAAGACAACCAAATAAAGCTTTCGGTTTATCTGGTCATCAAATGGCGTTGCATCTAAGTTGAAAAATGGCGGATAGTTTTTTCCGGTCTACCACCGTCAAGAACTATCCGAATTCTTTGACGAGATGCTGCTGACGGCGGCTGATGGGGAGCAGTTCGTCCAGACCCTTGAGCTTAACCATCCAGCCCGCGCTCTCAGCATTATCTTCTCCGACCATTCCTACCGCACCTTTTTCAAACCCTTCTATCGCTTGTTTCGCCACCAGACAATTGCGGTGGATGCGCACGAAGCGTGTGGCGAATTCTTTTTCCATTGCGTTGAGTGATTCCTCGATCAGATATTCGCGCTCAGTGGTGCGCACCGTGACGTATTTCAATTCGGCGCGCAGATACAGCACTTGTTCGATGGGTATCAGATGAATCTTGCCGCGCTCATGGATGGATAAATTTTTGCGCGGCTCCGGCAACAACTCTCGCAACACTTCGATTTGCACCGGCACCGCTTCCCGAGCGCGATTCAGCGCCTCGAACAAGCGGCCCAAACGTATCGGCTTGAGCAAATAATCGATCGCGTGCAGATCGAATGCTTTAATTGCATAGGTATCGTAAGCGGTGGTGAAAATGATCACCGGCGGTTTAGGCAGCAAATTCAGATGTTGTGCGAGCTCGATGCCGTCCATTTGCGGCATGCGGATGTCCAGCAGCACCACGTCGGCTGTAATGACAGCGAGCTTGTCCAATGCTTCCTGGCCATTGCCCGCTTCGCCCACCACATCCAGAGCCAACTGTGCGCTGCAATCATGCAGCAAATCGCGCAGCCGGTTGCGTGCCGGTGGTTCGTCATCGACGATGAAAACGCGCAGGGCCAGTTCGATGTCGGTCATCAGGGTCACTCCTTTACACTGGGTACATAAGGAAAAATTATTTCAACACGATAAAAATCGTCGCCGCTTTCGACCTGATAGCGCGCCTCGACATCGAACAATAAGTCCAGCCGTTCGCGAATATTGCGCAACGCGAGCCTGTTGCCACGATGCGGATTCTCATTACGCACGGCGCAGGGGTTTTCTACCTTGAGATGCAACTCATCTCCGCTGCGACTCAGCACGATCCGGATGCTGCCGCCTTGCGGCAATAATTCGATGCCATGATAAACCGCGTTCTCCAGCAACGGTTGCAACAACAACGGCGGAATCAGTACGTCATCAGGTATGTCCTGGATTTGCCAATCCACGTGCAGTCGTTCGCCCATACGCAATTGCTCCAGGGCCATATATTGTTTGCTCAACTGAATTTCCCGGCCCAGCGGCACCAGATCCTGCGCATCCGACATTGCCATCCGAAACAGGTCTGCCATGTCTTCCAGTGCGGTTTCGGCTTGTTTCGGTTGGGCGCGCACGATGCCCAGCACGGCGTTAATGGTATTGAATAAAAAGTGCGGGCGGATGCGCGCGCGCAACACCTGCAAACGGGCATCATGCAAAGCACGAGATAAAACCTTGGAGCGCAGCCGAAAATACAGCAACAATATGCCGCAAACAATGGCGCTGAATAGCCCATAGCGCACCACATCGAAATAGCGATCACCGCCATACAGCGGACGATATAACTCACCGCCAAAATAATAAATGGACAGCGTCAATACCATCACCAAGGCGGTCACTGCCGGCACGCCGCGCCGATAGGAAAGCCCGTTAATCCACGGCTGTAACACCCAGAGCAGCAGCAAACTAGCCAGCAGCACTGGTGTGAGCAACGTGGCGATCTGCATCATGCGCAGCCATATATCCATCCAAGCGCTCGCCAGCGAAATTGCCTGCAACAATGCCAGACCGTTGCTGATCAGCAGAATGCGCAGCAGGGTGCCGATGTTGCGAAAGTTCGGCAACCCATCATGCCGTGCAATTTGTTTTATACTGCGCACCTTATTCATGGCTCGAAAAATTCGGGTTCATGGCAGGAAAACTTCAAGTTTTTCATGCTTCATTTTGGGACAAGTGGGGGCAGTAATGCAAGATAAAGATACCTGGTCGGGACGATTCGCTGAACCGGTGGCGGAATTGGTGAAGCGCTACACCGCGTCGGTGGGCTTCGATCACAAGCTGGCGATGTTCGACATTCAAGGCTCGCTGGCGCACGCGCAAATGCTGGCGTCTTGCGGCATCATCGCCACACATGACCTGAATGACATCAAGCGCGGCCTCGCGCAGATCGAAAATGAGATCATCGCCGGCGAATTCGTCTGGTCGCTGGATCTTGAGGACGTTCATCTCAACATCGAAAAAAGACTTACCACGCTGGTCGGCGATGCCGGGAAACGCCTGCACACCGGTCGTTCGCGCAACGATCAGGTAGCAACCGATATACGGCTGTATTTACGCCACGCGATAGATGAACTGCTGGTGCTGATCAAGTCGCTGCAAAACGCGCTGCTCAATCTGGCCGCACAGCACACGAACACCATCATGCCCGGCTTCACCCATTTGCAGGTCGCCCAACCGATCAGCTTCGCGCATCATCTGATGGCCTATTTCGAGATGCTCAAGCGCGATACGGAACGTCTGCACGATTGCCGCCGCCGCGTTAACCGCTTGCCATTGGGCGCAGCCGCCCTGGCCGGGACCAGCTATCCGATCAAGCGCGAGATGGTCGCGGAGATATTGGGCTTTGACGGGGTGTGCGAGAACTCGCTGGATGCGGTATCCGACCGCGACTTCGCAATCGAATTCACCGCTTGCGCCGCGCTGGTTATGACTCATCTGTCGCGCTTCTCCGAAGAACTGATTCTATGGATGAACCCACGCTTCGGCTTCATCGACATCGCCGACCGATTCTGTACGGGCTCATCCATCATGCCGCAAAAGAAAAACCCCGATGTGCCGGAACTGGTGCGCGGCAAGACCGGCCGCGTGAACGGCCATCTGGTAGCGTTGCTCACGCTGATGAAGGGCCAGCCGCTGGCTTACAACAAGGACAATCAGGAAGACAAGGAGCCTTTGTTCGACACCGTGGAGACGCTGACCCAGACTCTGCGCATTTACGCCGACATGATTGCCGGCATCCAGGTCAAGCCGGAGGCCATGCGCAGCGCGGCTTTGCAGGGCTACGCCACGGCGACCGATCTGGCCGACTATCTGGTAAAAAAGGGCGTGCCGTTCCGCGATGCCCATGAAACCGTGGCAGTCGCCGTGCGCTTCGCCGAACAGCGCGGCTGCGATTTAAGCGCCGTCAGCCTGTCCGAGTTGCAGCAGTTTTCAACGCATATAGCCGAGGATGTATATCAGGTTTTGTCGCTGGAAGGCTCGCTCGCCAGCCGCAACCACATCGGCGGAACTGCGCCAAACCAGGTCGAAGCGGCCATTGTGCGGGCGCGCGTCAGCCTTGCAAAACCATAGTGAAAATCGTAGGGACGTGAATCCGCACCTCAAAGAGGTTCTTGTACGCTGAGGGTATCGCGCTCCTACAGAGTCAAAATATCACTTAGCTAATGCCTGTTTCAATTCCCCGCTCTGATACATCTCGGTCATGATGTCGGAACCGCCGATGAATTCGCCCTTGATATACAGCTGCGGGATGGTCGGCCAGTTGGCGTAATCCTTGATGCCCTGGCGAATTTCGGCGTCCTGCAGCACATCCACGGTGAACAAATCTTTCACGCCCAGTGCATTGAGTATTTTCACCGCGTTGGCGGAAAAACCGCACTGCGGGAATTGCGGTGTGCCTTTCATATACAACACTACGGGATGCGTGGTGACTTGCTCTTTGATGCGTTGCTGGACGTCTTTTTGCATATCTGGGCTCATGGCGTTATTACCTGAATTAATTGATCGGGAATTTTAGGTTGTAGTGGCTACAGCGTCAAGCATGATTGCGTTGCCCGATTTACACAAGTTTTCTTGCCGCATTTCTGACCGTCCGGCGGACCGGTATTTTTGGTAAAGTGTTCAACCTGAACATGCCATTCACCAATTAACAAAACCATGGAATCCTCCGCCTCACTGGAACTCGCCAAACACACGCTGCTGATGTTCGGCATCATTCTCGCTGTGGGCACTTTCTCCGGGCTGATCGCCCGAATGGCGCGCATTCCCGATGTTGCGGTATTCCTGCTCATCGGCATGCTGATCGGCCCCGGCGTGCTGGGTCTGGTGGACATCAAGGCCGATTCGACGATCAATCAGCTGATCATGATCTTCGGCTCCAGCTACATATTGTTCGACGGCGGCGCGTCGATCAAACTCCGGGTGCTCAAGGAAGTGTGGATCACGATCTTGGTAATTTCCACGGTCGGCGTGCTGATCACCGCCGCGATCACAGGCTTCGCCGCTTGGTATTTTCTCGGGCTTGCACCCATCATCGCGCTGTTGCTCGGCACCGTGATCGCATCTACCGACCCGGCCACGCTGGTACCGGTGTTCAAACAAATCAAGATAAAGGATCGCGTGGCGCAAACCGTGATGAGCGAATCCGCATTCAACGACGCGATGGGTGCGATACTGACCTTCACGGTGCTGGGCATCGCGCTGGGCGCTGGACAATTCTCGATCGGCGACGCACTGGCCGACCTGCTCAAACAATCGCTGCTGGGTATCGTCATCGGCGGAGTGTTGGGTTATCTGGCGGCATTCTTTATCTCGCACGAAAAGTTCGGCTTCCTCGCCGAATTCGCGCCGGTGGTCACGCTGATGGCAGTGATCAGCGCCTACATGGGCGCTGACGGCATGCACGCCAGCGGCTTCATGGCGGTGTTCGTGTTCGGCATCATGATGGGCAACCAGGAATCGCTGGGCTTCAAGCTCACCCGCCATGAAGATAATCTGTTGGAAAATTACGTGATGACCACGGCCTTCATCATGCGCATGTTCATTTTCATCCTGCTCGGGACACAGGTGGATTTCGGCCTGATGAACCAATATTTGCTAGGCGGCGTCGCTGTGGTCGTGGTGTTCATGCTGGTGGCGCGCCCGGTCACGGTGTTCCTGTGCGCGCTGCCCGACCGGCGCGCGAAATGGAGCTTCAGGGAAATGCTGTTCATGTGCTGGACGCGCGAGACCGGCGTGATCCCCGGCGCGCTGGCCGGCATGCTGGTCGGCATGAAAGCTCCCGGCGCACAGATCATCGCCTCCGTGACCTTCATCGCGATCCTGATGACGATCCTGATCCAGGCAACCACGACCAAGTGGCTGGCGAAAAAGCTAGGCTTGCTGGTCGAGTAATCAACCCTTCCGCAGCACGATCCCGCGAAACCAGCCTCCGACGAGCAACGGCACGTCGCTGATCACATGAAGTTGCGGCACCTCGCTCAACGCCTCTTCGAACACCACATCCATCCTGGTGGCGATGCGACGCGACAGCGGGTTGAACGCACGGCGCAACAGCGCGAGTTTGTTCGGGCGCAGGAATTTATCGAACAGCACGATCGTGCCGCCGGGTTTGAGCACGCGCGCCGCTTCGCTCAGACACAGCGATGGTTGCGGCACCACCGCGACGATCAGGTGCAGCACCACGTGATCGAACTGCGCATCGGAAAACGGCAAAGCCATGCTGTCGCCCAGCACCCAATCCACGTCCAACCCAACCCCGCGCGGCTTGGCGCGCGACAGCATCGCGGCGCTGAAATCCAGCGCGGTGTAGCGATGCAGCTTCGGGACCAACGGCAGATCGAGCCCGGTGCCGACGCCGCTCAGCAACACCTTGCCCGCCACGTCTGCTGGCAGGGATCGCAGCGACTGGCTGCGCGCGCCCGACAGCGGGCCGGCAATAAACAGGTCGTACAACGGGGCAAGCTTGCTGTAGCTCCATTTGAGCAGCGGGTTGGCGCGGTGTGGTAAATTATTTTTTGTCATATGGAATTTGATTGCTAATATCAGCGGATTAAATAATCCGCCGCTATTCCCGCAAACACCGCAGCGCCGAACCAGTTGTTGTGCAGAAATGCCTTGAAACATTGCTCGCGGTTTCGGCTTTTTATTAGCGTGTAGTGATACAGCGCGATGCACGCAGCCAGCACCAGTCCGGTGTAATACCCTATCCCCGCTCCGATCATCAATCCCGCACTTGCCAGCAACGCCAGCGTGATCACGTAGCAAACCATCACCGCGGCCACATCGTAGCTGCCAAACCACAATGCCGAAGAATGGATGCCGATGTGAGCGTCGTCGTCCCGGTCCACCATTGCATATTCCGTATCGTAGGCGATCGCCCAGCACACATTGGCGGCGAGCAGCAGCCACGCAACCATAGGTACGGAACCCAGTTGCGCGGCGAACGCCATCGGGATGCCGAAGCCGAACGCGATGCCGAGATAGGCTTGCGGGATCGCCAGAAAACGTTTGGTGTACGGATAGCTGGTGGCGAGCAGCACCGCCGGGAATGACAGCTGCAGAGTCAGATTATTCAGCGGCAGGATCAGCACAAAGGCGGTCAGTGCGAGGCACGCCGCCACCCACAGCGCCTCGCGCGGCGATATGCGCCCGGAGGTCACGGGACGCTCGCGGGTGCGCTGCACGTGCTTGTCGAAATCGCGATCCGCATAGTCGTTGATCGCACACCCGGCGGAGCGCATCAGCACCGTGCCCAGCACGAAGATCAGCACGATGTGCCAAGCCGGATGTCCCGAACCCGCAATCCACACCCCCCACAGTGTCGGCCACAGCAGCAACAGGATGCCGATCGGTCGGTTCAATCGTGTGAGCTGCAAGTACAGCGACAGGCGTTCTGCGAGAGTCATTGGACTAATCAAAATTGATCGATAGTAGAATGATACTGGACAGTGGCCTTCGACGGGTTAACGAAATTTATTCTATTATTAAACGGGTATCATGAATCCATTGTTGAGCGCGGCCAGTTGCATCGCTCGCATTTAATCACTAAGCTTGTCTACGCAAACCTTCAGAAGGAGAGATCCATGACTGAACGAATCTTGCAACATGCCGACCCGAGCATCTTAAAAATAATTTACGCTCGGCATTCCGTCCGCTCCTATGCGCACACGCCTGTCGATAGCGCTGCCATACAAACCTTGCTCTATGCCGCCGTGCATGCACCCACGGCGATGCACGATGAACCCTGGGCATTCGTCGTCGTGCAAGACCCTGTGCTATTGCAGCGCTTTTCCAATATGGCCAAACCGCTGTTCGTCGAAGAGGTGCGCCACCGCAATGCGCATGGCGCGGGTCATTCTTTCGAGCATTTTACCCGACCGGATTTCAATATCTTCCACGGCGCCGATACCCTCATCCTCATCTGCGCCAAACCATTGGGCCCATTCGTGGCTGCCGACTGCTGGCTGGCGGCGGAAAACCTGATGCTGGCGGCCAGTGCCATCGGGCTGGGCAGTTGCGTCATCGGTTCTGCGGTTGCCGCGCTGAATATCCACAAGGTGAAAACCGAACTCGGCATCCCCGACGAATACTCGGTCATCGCGCCTATCGTCGTCGGTGTGTCCAGCGGCGAAACCCCAGCCACGTCCAGAAAAGAGCCGCACATTCTTTCCTGGAAAAAATAACGATGGTGACGACTTTGATGTGCTGGCTAGGCGCTTCCTCACGTTCAAGCCCTCCAAGGGAGCCTACGCCGTGATCGGCAATCACGAATACTATGCCGGGCTGGAGAATTCGTTGCACTTCCTGCGCGGTGCGGGCTTTAATGTTCTGCGAGGTGAATCGACTGCAGCAGCCGGGATCTACTGGTAGGGGTCGATGATCCCAGCGCAGGGGCGCCGGGTCAGGCGCTAAACGTTGATACCAGAAAGGCTCTCATCGCAGCTCAATAGAACGCCTTCACCGTTCTGCTTAAACACCAGCCAGTGGTCGACCGTGATATCCCGTTCGATCTGCAACTCTCCGGCCACATACATGGCGGGCAGATATTTCCGTTCGGCCTGTTAACGCGGCTGACTTATGGCGTGGATACTGGCCTCACCCGGCTTGAAGATGGGCGCTGGCTGTATGTCAGCCGGGGTGCCGGTACTTGGGGCCCGCCGATACGCCTTTTTGCGGCACCCGAGATCACGCTGATCACGATCGAGAGTGAGCACAAACCCTCATCTGTGCCGCCGATTGTTGCAGACGGGGCGGGCAACGGCAGCTTCTGAAGATCGGCCCTCGATGACGTTCTGGCTCAGGCGCGGTCTTGCTGGTGCATCAGGTTGAGCTGTTTGGCGATGATGTCGTGATTCAGCCACAGCACAGGCGCGGTTGGATTCGATGTCTCATGGAACATCAGCGGCCCAGTCCCCTCCAGCACCAGCGAACTCAGCAGGCCGGTGACCAGCTCCTTGCGGTCTTTGTGCATGTGGGTGATTTCTTCCGAGGTGCCTATCATTATGTCCGCCAGCGCCGCCGAGTTGTCCATCGGCCAGGCCGCAAAATTGCGGAACGACTTCATCACGTCGCTGGCATTGTAGTCGGCGATTTTTTGCAACAGGCCTTCGAGCGAGGCACCATCCTGCAATAGCGCGCTACAGGCCTGCCACTGTGCTTCTGCCCAGGCACCGCCGTTCTCTTTCTTCAATGCCTTGAGCAGCGCGAACAGCGAGAGCTCGACGCCGACGAAAATATCGGAAGAGTTGGTGCGTATCTCCGGGCAGTTGTATACTGTGGCCTTGATTCCTTGGGCCCAGGCGGTTTCGGCGACGCGCTCCAGACGCATCTTGGCTGGGCCTTGCGAGTAGTTGGTGTAGGTCTGCCATTCGTAATGAGAATTGGTCAGGATCTCGGTTCCGTGGTAACCGTAGGCCGTGTAGCGCACCTGGCCGCCAGTCTTCTCGATCCGTGCGCGTATCTTGGCGCTGCCATCGATCAGATACTGGAACGTGTTCGCGGTGACCTCGTCGAAATTCATCAGGATCAGCTTGCCCAGATCGCTGTCGAGCAGCGCGCGCGAAGACAGGAAGCGCTCGCCGCGCCCCTTGTAGATGCGGTTAGCGATCGCCAAGAATACCTTCACCTTCGGGATGCCGCCCGCCATCGTGTGGGCAAAAAAGACGTTGCGGCCGTCAGGAATCATGCCGTCGATCTCGGCCATCACACGGGCCACGGAATCCTTGAAACGCTTGACGCCAACTTCGCGGCATTTCTCGATGTGTTTCCAGTCGAGCTTGTCGTCCTGCCAGCTCTTGAGCGTCATGTCGGCCAGCAGATCGGTCGGTGTCGGCTCGCCCGCGGGTGCATCCAGATCGAAACCGGCCATCAGCGGCACGTTGATGATGCGCCCGCCCAGATTGGCCTCGGCTACAGCCAGCTCCTCGGCGGTCAGCGGGCGCAACGCGTTGTGCTCGTCGCGGCGACCAACGGTGACGCCAACTATCGTCATGCCTGCGCTGCGCGCCTCGTTGATCAAGCCGTTGGCGTAACCGCGCCCGAACAGCTCACCGAACAGCACAAAGACATCGCCTTTGCGAAAAATATTGGTCTTCGGAATGTTGCGTAATGGAATGGGGGCGATCATCAAAATGGACTCCTGTCTGGCGAATTCCGTGAATTGTAATTGGGATTGAGGCCAGAAGCCTAAAAAACTTGTTTGAGGTGGTCTAACGTAACCAAACGGCTCAGCATCCTGATGGGTAAACCTTATTCACCAGTTGTGGCCCATTCCGCCAAGCTGTGCCGTATCTCGGCAAACAGTGGCCGCGCTTCTACCTCGGCCTGGCCACAACGCCGTTGCAAGTCCAGCAGCTTCTCAAAGGTATCCGACGATTGCGACGTTGCGGTGCAGTGCGCCAGCAACTCCTCGAGCAGGCAGGCAAAGGCGCGCACTTCGATGCGTTGAAGTGACTGGGCCTGCCGCTTTTCGGCGCGGGCAATAAAGGAAGCCGCACCAAAGTCACCGAGCAGGCAATCGCCGCGCTCGTTCCACAGCATGTTATGTGCATATAAGTCGCCATGCATGATGCCCCGGTCATGCAAGTGTTCTGCGGCCGCCGCGATTCCCTCTGCGATGGACAATACAATTTCCAACGAAAACTGCGTGCCCTCCGGGTAGATGTCGCGCGTGCATGAATCCAGGCTGGGCGGACCGGCCAGATTATGGAAACTCGTGTCTATCAGCGACAACACTAGCCCTGCCGTGCCTTCGGGATGACCACTGATCTTGCCTTCCACCGCGATCAAATTGGGATGAACGCCTGCGGCGATACAGGACGCCTTCTCGCTGCGCGGCAATCCGTCGCTGGTCACAGCCCCCTTGAACAGTTTGACCGCAACATCTGTCGCGCTGTCAGGCGCACGCTGCCACACGGCTCGATGAATGATGCCCGACGCTCCTTCGCCCAATTTGTGCTGCAGCTCGAGCGCGGTCCAATCAATATGTGGGATGACCAGCTTTGACTGCGCAGCGACTTCGCCCACATCTGAAAATGGATTGCCGGCATAAGCCAGCCACGCCAGACGCGGCAGCGCAAACAGCCATTCCGGCAGCGACGCAAAACGATTCGCGGAGATGCGCAGCAATTCCAGTTGCTGGAGTGCGGCCATTTCATCGGGCAGGCGCTTCAAATGGTTGCCTGCCAGCATCAGTTTTTGCAGGCGGGTGCATTTCCCGAGTTCGGCGGGCAATTCGCTCAATTGGTTATCGGTGAGTATTAACCAGCGCAGCTGCTCCGGCAGCGATGCTGACGGCAAGTGGCGTATCTGGTTGGCTTTGAAGCCGACCATGGCAAGATGCGCGCATTCGCCCAACACCTCGGGAACATGGGTGAACTGGTTGTCGGAACAGAAGATCACCCGCAACTTGTGCAGCCGGGCCAGATCATCCGGCAACGACGACAACGCATTGCCGGAGAGATTGAGGATTTCCAGCGAGTCCGCGAGATCATAAATCTCGGCGGGGAATTGCTTCAAACCACACGACAAATCCAGCCGAGAACTCCCCGCCAATTTGCCGCTGCGCAATAACGATAGTGTGTCCATTACTTGAATTTCCGGTCA
Source organism: Gallionella sp. (assembly GCA_017880865.1). Classification (GTDB taxonomy): domain Bacteria; phylum Pseudomonadota; class Gammaproteobacteria; order Burkholderiales; family Gallionellaceae; genus Gallionella. Next base: position 11,773 of record JADGRL010000007.1, on the reverse strand, counting down.
GACATGCAAATAATCCTGTTTGTTGGCCATCCAGCGCTGCAGGTGCGCACGCGCCGCGTCGGGAAAATCTCGCAGCAATTTGTCGGCGATTAGTCTGGCCTGATCCAGCAGGTCTTCATCCGCGCTGATGTCGGCGAAGCGCAGCATCGCGACGCCGCTCTGGCGCGCGCCGAGCAACTCGCCCGGGCCTCGCAATTGCATGTCCTGTTGCGCGATCGCGAATCCGTCGTTGCTCTCGAAAATGATCTTCAGGCGAGAACGCGCCAGTTCCGAGAGCGGTTGCTGATAGAGCAGGATACACAGGCTATGTGCCGCGCCGCGCCCGACCCGGCCGCGCAGCTGATGAAGTTGCGCCAGCCCCATGCGCTCGGCATGGTCGATCACCATCAGGCTGGCGTTGGGCACATCCACGCCGACTTCGATGACCGTTGTGGCGACCAGCAGTTGCAGTTCGCCCGCCTTGAACGCGGCCATCACGCGCGCCTTCTCGGCATTGTCCAACTTGCCATGCACTAACCCCACGCGCAGCTCCGGAAAAGTCTCGGTTAGCAGCTGATAGGTTTCCAGCGCGGTCTGAAGTTGCAGGGTTTCAGATTCGTCGATCAGCGGGCACACCCAATAGGCTTGTTGGCCTTCCACGCAGGCGACGCGCACCCGCTCGAACACCTCGTCGCGGCGCGCATCGCTGACCAGTTTGGTGACCACAGGTGTGCGCCCCGGCGGCAGCTCGTCGATCACCGACACATCCAGATCGGCGTAATAGCTCATCGCCAGTGTGCGGGGGATAGGCGTGGCGCTCATCATCAACTGGTGGGGTTCGGTTGTATGTAGGTCGGGTTTCAACCCGACGCTGTCGGCGTTTTCATCTTTTCGGGTTGAAACCCGACCTACGTCTGATTTACCTTTATTGCGCAACGCTAATCTTTGCTGCACGCCGAACTTGTGCTGCTCATCGACGATCGCCAGACCGAGTTTGTGAAATACGATGCTGTGCTGAAACAACGCATGGGTGCCGATTGCAAGCAGGGTTTCACCGCTGGCAATTTTTTCGGCGGCGTGCTGTTTTTCTTTTTTCTTCAGGCTGCCGGACAGCCATACCGGCGCAAGCCCCATCGGTTCCAGCCAGTCGCGCAGTTTCAAATAATGCTGTTCGGCGAGGATTTCGGTGGGCGCCATCAGCGCGACCTGATAGCCGTTTTCGATCGCCTGCAATGCGGCCAGCGCTGCGACGATGGTCTTGCCGCTGCCGACATCGCCGAGCAGCAGACGCTGCATCGGATGCGGAAGTGCCAGGTCGCGGCTGATCTCGGCGTAGGTGCGCTGTTGCGCATGGGTCAATGCAAACGGCAGAGCTTTGATCAATCGCGCGGTCAGTTTTCCATGTGCATCCAACTTTGGTGCGGCGCGCTGACTGCGTTCCTTGTGATGCACGCGCATCGACAATTGTTGCGCGAGCAGCTCGTCGAATTTGATGCGCCGCCAGGCGGCGTGCCTGCGCTGTTCCAGCTCACTGGCGGCAATATCCGGGGTAGGGTTGTGCAGCAGCCGGATGCTCTCGGCGAAACTCGCCAATTTCATTTTTTTCAGCAGCGCGTCCGGCAGCGTATCAGGCAGCGGCAGCGTCTCCAGCGCGTTGACGATCAGCTTGCGCAATATCGGTTGCGACAGCCCCGCCGTGGTCGGATAGACCGGCGTGAGGCTTTGTTGTAGCGGCGTGTCGTCATCCACTGCGCGGCATTTCGGGTGCACCATCTCCATCCCGTAAAAACCCATGCGCACCTCGCCGATCACGCGTATCTTTTTGCCTACCGCGAGCTGTTTCTGCTGGCTGGGATAGAAATTCAGGAAGCGCAGATACAGCTCGCCGCCCTCGTCCTCAATGCGGCACACCAGTGTGCGGCGCGGACGAAAGACGATCTCGCTGTGGGCAACGGTGCCCTGCACCTGCACCGTCTCCCCCGCCTGCACGGTGTCTATCGGCGCGAGCTGGGTCTCATCCTCGTAGCGCAGCGGCAGATGCAGCAGCAGGTCGGCGCGATGATGGATGCCGAGCTTGGCAAGCTTGCTCAGCGTGGCGGGGGAAATTTTAGTCGGTTGCACAGCAGTCCGTTATTCCGGTTTCAATTCTAAGGTCCAGCCAGCCGGTCCTGAATATGTTCGACTGATCTAAGGGGTAAGGTAATTCGTTTTTCCTAATGTAGCCAATTCAGCATTTTGTCTAACAGCGGGCTGACCGGCTTGATCGCTGGAGCGCGTGGAACCTCGGTGCCTGAATCATCATTCATTGAAACCTTTTTCCCGGAAATCTCGCTGCCCTCCGCGTGCTCTTTGCCTGAATTTTCTGATGACTCTTTCTTGGATACGGTGGCAGCGGGCACTACAGTCACCGAGTCTTTAATTGGTCCGGCGGCATTCAAACCCGTTTTTTCGCATGGCTCGTTCGTGTAGGTCATCTGCTTTCCATCCGTGCATTTATTCATGCTCGCATCGGCGTCGGCTATCGAATAGCAAAAAAATAATACTGCGAACAAACCCAAGTGCGCGGACTTCAACATTTGCATATCCTCTCTATTTGACAGGGACAGACCACATTCGCGGCTGAGCGCAGGTTGACCTGCGCGCTCAATCCTGGACGACGAGCACTCCATCCATCTCCACCAGCGCGCCGCGCGGCAACGCGGCCACACCCACTGCGGCGCGCGCCGGATAGGGCTGGCGAAAATAGTCGGCCATGATCTCATTCACTTTGGCGAAATGGCCGAGGTCGGTGAGATACACGTTCAGCTTCACCAGATCGTCAAAGCTGCTGTCGGCAGCGCTGCATACCGCGCGCAAATTGCGGAACACGCGGTGGATCTGCGCATCAATACCCTCCACCATATGCATCGTGGAGGGATCGAGCCCGATCTGGCCGGACAGGTAGACCGTGTCGCCGACGCGCACGGCTTGCGAATAGGTGCCGATTGCGGCGGGCGCATCGGGGGTCTGGATAATTTTTTTGTGGTTCATGGTGCGCTCCTTCAAAATGAATCCGCGCCTGAACGGCGCGGTGGGTCGTGATCTGTGCTGATTATAGCCGCTTACGGCCCTTCTAAAATCAATAGTCAGTAGGGGGTAAACAGGGTTAACGGGTCGATTGCCTCTTTATCGCATCCTTACTATAATGAACTTCGTAAGGAATTAAGGAGATATAAATGACAGCCGATGCCACGCTAACCAGCAAGGGCCAAACGACCATCCCCAAGGAAATTCGGGATGAGCTCGGCATGAAACCCGGCGACCGGATGACCTTCACGCTGATGCCGGATGCGACCGTAGTCATGCGGGTGAAAAGCAAGAGCATAAGCGGGTTGGCCAGCTCGCTATACAAGAAAGGACGCAAGACTGTTCCTGTTGAGCAACTGTCACGCTGATGCTCGGAATAGACACCAACGTTCTCGTCCGTTTTCTGGTTCAGGACGATGCCGCCCAGTTTGAGAAAGCTCGCAAGCTGATCAAGCGCGAAGTTACGGCAGGGCGCAGCGTATTCGTGAACCAACTGGTTATCATGGAAACCGAATGGGTTTTGCGCAGCCGGTATGTCGTGCCGAAGAATCAGATCATCGAAGCCATCTCCGGCTTGCTGGATTCAAACGATGTCAAATTCGAGGATGAACCCGTCATCGAAGAAGCGCTTTTTACCTGGAAAGACAGCACGGCAGATTTTGCGGATTGCCTGATTGGTGCCAAGAACCGACGGATCGGATGTCGGGCAACGGCGATCTTTGATTCGAAGGCAGCCAAGCTAGCATGCTTCATGGCCGCATAAACCGTTTTGAGAATGCCGACGAGCGGGAAGCCGAGAAGTTTTGTTTCTGACTCCCGAGCTGCTGCAAGTACCGTGATGTCACGAACTAGTCCCGCTTAAAATTTCTGATAAGGTCAGGGCGTTGTTTGCCAGGAAATATCAATTTTCCTATGGCTTGATACGCAGTCTCGCAGATAAAGATTTATCAGGCTCTGATACGGTACGCCTTTTTCGTCAGCCATCTGTTTGAAATAGCCAATAACATCTTCGCTCAGCCGCATCGTGACAGATTTTTTTAGCTTGGAGGCATAAGGATTTTTGCGGGATTTCATTTTTGACAGATCGTATTCAGTTTTCATGGTCTAGCTCCTCGATAATAGTTGCTCTCGTTTTTTGTGGCTTTTCTTGCCGAGATAATCCGAACAATATTGCCATGGTCACGTTCGCAATGACAAACTATCAGGAGGCGAGCCTCATCGCTGAAGCCCGGCATCAGGAATCTACCGCGCTGCGCGCTTTTGCGCAGTCCCGCTTGAGCGTATGGTTAGAGGTTCTGCATATGCCTCAACATAAGTATCGATAAGCTTACGGATCATGCGTTGATATTGCGTGTGATGTTTTGAAGCTTCTGACTTGAAAAAGTCGACGCTCTTTTTACTCAGCGCAATAGTAACTTTAACTCCCTCTTCACGGAACGCGAGTTCCTCGGGTGGAGGGAGAAAGTCCATAATCACCTTGGCCTCAAGAGGTTCGTTGGTATATTTAATTTTGTTTTTCATAAATTGCCTTTCCTTTTCGCCAGTAGCCAGCTCCAAAGATTCGAATCACTCCGCTGCGATAAGTAAAGCGCACAGTGAGTATGCCACCGTCAGTCTCGCCAAAACAAAAGAAGCGCTTCTCGGTTTTGCTGTGAGCAAGGTCTTCGGCAATGACACGCTTGGGATCAGCGAAAGCATACTGAGCCAAGGAAAATGGCACGTCGTGCTTTTTCTGATTCTCGGCATCCTTGTCTACATCCCACTCGAACCGTGTCTTGTTCATGCGATAAGACTAGCATATGTCGAAATTATTAGCCATATAAACGTATGGCAAAAATATGGACAATGACGACCTCTAGCGTGGAGCAAAGAGGTGGTGATTCTGACACTTGATTTGCTACAAGTGATGCTACGAATCTAGAACTGGCCCCAACTCCGCGATTGAAATTAAAGTTTAATTCTGGATTGCATCCGGGCTACGCGGGCTTTTTCCACCAATCATAAAGCCACCTAACATCTAGAAAAAACCCCAGCTTAAGCTGGGGTTTTTTTATAAATGGTGATTAAAAAATCAGGCGAACATCTTTTCTCGTCTTTCCTTAACTATCAAAGGAACATATTTGTTCTTTTCTTTAGCGTTTCCAAGTCCAAGCAACTCATACACTGAACCTCCTATCCCTGGAATTACATCTTCACCATTTTTTTCAGTATCTGTCGCAAAGTGAACAAACTTAAACTTTTTTGAAATATCCGGTGGAAATTCATGGGAAAGTCTATCTTCAGCACCTTCAAGCATTACTGGAGCAGCAACAAAAATCTTTTCCGGATTGGCAAAAGAAATAGCCCTACTTAGGTTTGTTTTTACTACACAAGCCCCTGATATTATTGACTTGACAATAACAATAGTGGATTCGCGTGGAAAGTATTCTTTATACTGTTTTATGACAGGGGAAAGAGAAACGCCACCCTCGCGGATTTTGTCATTCCAAAGGCAAACCAGATGAATATGTTCCGCCAACACACCTTCGGACGCTAACTGCTCAATAAGACCACGAGCCAAAAAATCAGCATCTTCGACTGAACATACTATGCAGATATCCCGATTGCTTGATGGTAAGTAAGGAAAAATGCTGGCAGCCAAGCGACTTCCTATCTCCCGCATTGTGGCTCGATACTGATCTGAGTGCCCTTTAAGCGAAGAAAGCTTGTTGACAAGTTGAAGAGCGCTGGGGTCGCGGCGTGAAAAATCAGTTTCACTTCTCATGACAAGATCTCCTCAAATTCATCAAATGTGTTTGGCTGTTTTTGAACCACTTTTCGTTGAAACTCCGCAAACTCTTCACTAACGCAACTAGCACCAAATGCACCCGACATGCCGAGCGCTGACCAGTTAAAAAATCCTCTGTCAAAATCATACGTTAAGTTGTGAATTCTTGCAAGAGCCTCTTTAAATTTATCCAGCACAGGCATATCAACCACATCAAGCAGCCGCAACTGTCCCGGTTGACACCTTAACGCGTCATTGTATATGTCTAAAAGAGACTTCCCTCCTTTCGACTTCATGCAAGCGATATACAGCATGCCCAGAATCCCCTCCAGATTGTCGATAGTTGGATCAGCGCTGCGCGAAATTTTTTTTAAATGCTCACGCACCTCTCCGACTTCCTGAACAATGCGATTTAACATACCATCAAGGTAAGGGAAACAGTACACATCCGTGTGTGAACGAATTTCATTAGGAATTTTTTCGATCAAACTAGCATGCAATGTGATATCTGGCACTACTAAATTTGTACGGGGCTGTGGGGTGCCGAATGATTGGGATATTGCATATTGAAGCTTAAAATCTTCGCATATTGGATGATCTCCCGAAGTCCACGAAACGGATTGGGAGTTTTTCATCTGAAAAAATTCAGTCTTCACACCATACTCGACGCATGCATCGTCTACAAAACCATCTAATTGCCAATGTAGGCGGGGCCAATCAGCAGGAGGCACTGCCTCAAGCTCATGTATGAGCTTAGCGGCCTTACAAGCTAAAAAAATCAACTCATAAATCGTCCCCTTGCTTCCACTTTCTCCACCACGCTTTTTATTTTTTAGATAGCACATCGCTGCATCATCAAGACCTGCTTCAAAATCAGTCATCATAGGTAAAGTATTTTGCATCGCCTCTCCACTATAAAATTTCAAATCGCCCATTCGATCAAATATTCACAAACCTTGTACTATTAATCAGGGTCAGCATAGCAATGTTTTATTGCCCCCGAACAATTTTCAGTCAAGTGCGCTCGCGCATCATGATGCGCGAGCGCACGAACTCAGGTAATCACCGTAGGCCGTTCGCGTCCGGTGCGTTTGCGTAGTTCTGAAATTTCCAGCGCGATGCTGATCAGCGTAGCGAGCGATTGCTGCGCGTCGATGTGATGTTTGGCGACGTCGGGCTCAAATGCTTCCAGATAAATGCGCAGCGTCGCCCCACCGGTGCCGGTTCCGGATAGCCTGAACACGATACGCGAGCCGTCGGCGAACATGATACGCACGCCCTGGCCGGTGCTGACGCTGCCGTCCACCGGATCGGTATAGCTGAAGTCGTCGCACGTTTTCACTTGCAGGTGGCCGAATTGCGCACCGCGCAGTGATTTAAAACTGTCGTGCAGCAGCTTCATTACGCCGTTGGCCGCCTCGGCTGGGATGTCTTCGTAATCGTGGCGCGAATACACATTGCGCCCGAAGCGAGCCCAGTGTTCGAACATGACGGTCTCAACCGACTGTTTGCGTACCGCGAGTATGTTCAGCCAGAACAGCACCGCCCACAAACCATCTTTTTCGCGGATGTGATCTGAGCCGGTGCCGAAACTCTCTTCGCCGCACAAGGTGACACGGCCCGCATCCATCAGGTTACCGAAGAACTTCCATCCGGTCGGAGTCTCAAAACAGGGAATGCCGAGTGCTGCGGCCACGCGATCCGCTGCCGCGCTGGTTGGCATCGAGCGCGCAATGCCAGCCAGTCCGTGTTTGTAGCCCGGCACGAGATGCGCGTTTGCGGCGAGTATCGCGAGACTGTCGGAAGGCGTGACGAAAAAACGCTTGCCCAGAATCATGTTCCGGTCGCCGTCACCATCCGAGGCCGCGCCAAAATCGGGAGCGTCATCGCGATACAGCATTTCCACCAGTTCATGCGCGTAAGTCAGATTAGGATCGGGGTGGCCGCCGCCGAAATCCGGCAGCGGTTCTGCGTTGATGACGCTGTCTACGGGCGCGCCCAGGCGGCGCACGAAAATCTCCCGCGCGTAGGGGCCGTTGACGGCGTGCATCGCATCAAACTTGATACGAAAGCCGCTGCCCAACAGTGCACGAATGGCCGCGAAATCAAACAGCGATTCCATCAGCCCGGCATAGTCGCCGACCGGGTCGATCACCGATACCGTCATCGCCCCCAGACGGCTGTCACCCAGCGTGTCCAAATTGACATCGGGCGCGTTGAGGATACGGTATTGCGCGATTGTTTTGCTAGCAGTGAAGATCGCTTCGGTGATTTTTTCCGGCGCGGGTCCGCCGTTGGCGGTGTTGTATTTGATGCCGAAATCCCCATCAGGCCCGCCCGGATTATGGCTGGCGGACAGGATAAGGCCACCGTAAGTCGCGTATTTACGAATCACGCAGGAGGCGGCGGGTGTGGAAAGTATGCCGCTCTTTCCGACCAGCACATGCCCAAAACCATAGGCTGCCGCCATTTTGAGAATGATCTGTATCGCCTCACGGTTGAAATATCGACCGTCACCGCCCAGCACCAGCGTCGCACCTGGCGGGGCCGCGATGGTGTCGAAAATGGACTGCACGAAATTTTCCAGATAGTGCTTCTGTTGAAACGTCGGCACGCGCTTGCGCAGCCCCGAAGTGCCGGGCTTTTGATCGGTAAAAGGGACGGTTGCAACCGTATCGACTTGCATTTTCAATGCCTCCCGTTGGTGATAATGTTCTGTGTCATATTACCACCAGCCCGGCTGATATATGACAGATGCAATGTTGGCATTCCCTAAAGCGTCCAATTCCTGCAATAATCGCGTACGTGGTGAATAATATTAAAAAAGGGTCAGGGAAATGATGGGTCAGGATGATTTGAAGCGCGCAGTCGCCAAGGCTGCGATCGAATATGTGCCGTTCGATTGTATCGTCGGCGTGGGCACCGGCTCCACCGCCAATTTTTTCATCGATGAACTTGCCAAGATCAAGCACAAGATACGCGGCGCAGTCGCCAGTTCCGAAGCATCGGCGAAGCGCTTGCAAGCACACGGCATCGAGGTGTTGTCGCTGAACGATGCGGGCAACCTGCCGGTCTATGTGGACGGAGCGGACGAGATCACGCGCCATCTGCATATGATCAAGGGCGGCGGCGGCGCGCTGACGCGCGAGAAAATTGTCGCGGCTGCCAGCAAAAAATTCATCTGCGTGTGCGATGCCAGCAAACTGGTGGACGTGCTGGGTAAGTTCCCCTTGCCTATAGAAGTGATTCCGATGGCGCGCAGCTCGGTGGCACGCCAGCTGGTCGCGTTGGGCGGACAGCCCACGTTACGCGAGGGGTTCACCACCGACAACGGCAACCTGATCCTCGATGTGCATGGGCTGAGCATCATGAATCCGGTGGAGCTGGAATCTACGCTGGATCATATCGCGGGTGTGGTTACCAACGGCTTGTTCGCGCGCCGTGGCGCCGATGTGCTTCTGCTTGGCACACCCGAGGGCGTAAAGACAATTACAGTTGATGGTTGATGTTGCCGTTTTTTTAGGCGCTGTCATCTGCCCTTAACATTGGTAGCATATCCTGCGCAGTTGCATATTTTTTTAGGAATACATCATGGCTAACAGTGAACATATTTCCCGGCAGTACGATGCCGATCTTGAAGCCATCCGCGCCTACGTGTTGCAGATGGGGGGTTTAGTCGAAAGCCAGATCGTGAGTGCCGTCAAGTCGCTCGTCACCGGCGATGTGGCTCTGATGACGCGCGTGATCAATGACGATCATCGCGTCAACGCGATGGAAGTGAAGATAGACGAAGCGTGCAGCCAAGTGATTGCGCGTCGCCAGCCGGCGGCGAGTGATTTGCGTCTGGTGATGGCGGTGATCAAGACGATCACCGATCTGGAGCGTATCGGCGATGAGGCCGAGAAGATCGCGCGTATGGCCAAGCTGCTGTCGCAAAAGCAGGGTCTGGCTATCCCGCGCTATCATGAAATCAAACATGCTTCCGAAATCGCGCTGGACATGCTGCGCAAATCGCTGGATGCGTTTGCGCGTCTGGATGTGGTGATGGCCGCACAAGTGGTGCGACAGGACGACCAGGTGGATGAGGAATTCCGCGCGATCATGCGTTATCTGATCACCTTCATGATGGAAGACCCGCGCACCATTTCCACGTCGCTGGAAATCCTGTTTGTCGCAAAAGCGATCGAGCGCATCGGCGACCACGCGAAGAACATGTCCGAGTACGTCATCTACATGGTCAAGGGACGCGACGTACGCCACGTCACCGTGGACGAAATCGAGCGCGAAGTTCGTCTGTAGTGCGGCGACAGCCCATCCTCGCCGCCGTCGATCTGGGATCGAACAGCTTTCGGCTACAGATAGCGCGGGTCGAGGGGGATCAGATGTACATGCTGGACGGCTTGCGCGAGCCGGTGCGACTGGCTGCCGGACTCACCGCCGACAAATACCTTGATGCTGCAGCACAGCAACGCGCGCTGGCCGCACTGGGGAGATTTGCCGAGCGCCTGCGCGACTTGCCGCTTGAGGCCGTGCGCGCAGTGGGCACCAACTCGCTGCGTGTCGCAAAGAATGCCGCCGACTTCATTCCGCAGGCCGAGCATGTTCTGGGATTTCCGATAGAGGTCATCGCCGGACGCGAGGAAGCTCGCCTGATCTATCTCGGCGTGGCGCACAGTTTGCCGCAATCCAAAGACAACCGGCTGGTGATGGACATCGGCGGCGGTTCAACCGAATTCATCATCGGCAACGGACTCGCTCCGCTCAAACTGGAAAGTTTGTACATGGGCTGCGTCAGTTTCAGCTGCCGTTTTTTTCCGGATGGAAAAATCACCCGACACAATCTCAAACAGGCCGAACTCGCCGCACGCAGCGAGTTGCAGACCATCGTCGCTGACTATCGGGGACAATGGCGGCAGGCTCTCGGCTCGTCCGGTACGGCCCGGGCCATCGCCGAGATATTGGAACTAAATGGCTACTGCAAAGCCGGTATCACGCGCGAAGGGCTAGACAAGCTGCGCGCCCATCTGCTCCATGTCGGCGACGTGCAAAAGCTTGACCTGCAGGGTTTGCGTCCGGATCGCATCCCAACACTGGCGGGCGGCTTTGCAATCATGTACGCGGCCTTTTGCGAGCTGGACATCGCCTACATGGATACCGCTTCGGGCGCATTGCGCGAAGGCGTGCTGTACGACTTGTGGGGACGATTCCACGATAACGACATGCGCGACGTGACCGTGCAACAATTCATGCAGCGTTACCACGTCGACACCCGGCAGGCCGGGCGCGTGGCAAAACTCGCACAGGCCTTCGCGCAGCAATTTTTTGGCGGTGAAGACGCATCCGACAGCAAAAACTGGGAAGCCGCGCTGCAAATACTTAACTGGGCGGCCAATCTGCACGAGATCGGCATCAGCGTCGCACACAGCGGCTATCACAAACACACCGCCTACATCACCGCCAACGCAGACATGCCGGGCTTTTCAAAAAAAGAACAGGCGCGCCTGAGCCTGCTGACGCTGGCGCAGCGCGGTAGCCTGAGCAAGCTGCAGGGGCAACTGAAAAATTCCGATGAAATTATTCTGGCGATGAGTTTGCGCCTGGCTGTGCTGTTCTACCGCAACCGCAGCGACGGCAACCTGCCCACTCTGCACGGGCATTTCAGCGGCACAAAATTTCACCTAGCGATCGACCCGGACTGGCTGGCACAAAACCCGCTGACCGAAACCGCATTGCAGGAAGAGGTGAAGCAATGGAAGACACTCGGGGTTGGTTTGCAGATCGTCGAAAAATAAGAAACAACATACAAGGTGCGTATTCCAATGAATTCCGCCACTTAAAACGATCTCAAACCCGCCGCCTGTATTAAGGGCACCTCTATAAATCGCATTTTTTTCACGCCAGTTGTTCCGCATTACGATTTTTTGCCGGAATTTCTCAGCCCATTTTTTCTTTCACTCAAAC
>JADGRL010000006.1 GCA_017880865.1 Gallionella sp. | reverse complement strand
CTGACGAGGTTTGACGCAGACAGGAAGCGCCGGATACGTGATCCGTACGTCCGGTGCTGTGAGAGGACGGCGGGGGCGACCCCGCCTCCTACTCGATTGCGGCCAATTTGTTGAGCACCGAAAATACAATAATTATTTCTTGCCGCGCGCGTCCAGCATCTCGTGCAATTCGCGCAAATCGCTCTCTATCGTCGAGAGCTGGTAAAAGCTGCCCCCCGCTTGTTTCGCCAGTTCGAGTTGCTCCATAGCGGCGTACAGGTTGCCCTGCCAGGCATAGCTGTAGGCTTGTGCCTGATGTTGTTCCAGAGTCTTGCCTTGCATTGCATAGGCACGGGCTTGCAGATCATATAACGTGGTGTCACTGGGATGGCGGACAAGCTGCTCGTTGAGCAGCTTGACGGCGATGCCCGCCTGGTTGTCTTGCAGCAGCAGGTCGGCGTAGTCATAAATCAGCGCGCGATGTTGCGGGAAGTTCTGCACCGCGCTGCGGTAAAACACCAGCGCCCCGGCATCATTTTTGGTGGCGCGCAGCACCCGTCCGGCGAGGGTTTCTACCATAGGGCTATTTCTGGTGGCGAGATTGCCGAGCATCAATTTTCGCAAGATCGCCAGTTCCTGAGCGGCGCGCTCGTTCTGGTTGTCGCGCAACAGCGCGCTCACCAGCCCGTAGCGTTGTGCAATCGGGTTGCCGAAATTTTGTGCGCCCAGCGCAGCGCTGAAATAAGCGATGGCATCCGGCGCGGTCTTTTGTGCGGCGATGAGTTTGGTGCGCACCAGTTGAAAATCCAGACTATCGGGGATCAGGCGGTAAGGTTGTTTCTGCACGCGGTTTTCAATCTCGGCGATACGGTCGCTGGTGATCGGGTGGGTGCGCATATAGTTGGGGGCGTTGCCGTCCAGCAAGCGTGTCGCTTTTTGCAGCCGCTCCAGGAATTCCGGCATGGCGTGGGTGTTGAAGCCGGATTTTTGTAATAGCTGCAGGCCGATGCGATCCGCTTCCTCTTCATAAGTACGGGTGAAGTTGAGCTGTTTCTGAATATTGCCGGCCTGCACGCTGGCGATGGTGGCTTCAGCAGCCTGCGGGTTGGTGCGTGCGGCAAGTATCGCAATCGCGATGGCCGCCATCGAGAGCAAGCCATCACCCTTCTGCCCCTCGATCATGCGAGCCAGATGGTGTTGGGTGACGTGCGAAATTTCGTGGCTTAACACGGAGGCTAATTCCGATTCACTTTGAGTGATCAGCAGCAGCCCGGCATTGACGCCGATAAAGCCACCCGGCAAGGCAAACGCGTTGACACCGTAATCATTGACTGCAAAAAATTCGAAATCGAGCGAGGGTTCGGGACTGTTTTCGACCAGCCTGGCTCCCAGTTGATACAGGTAATCGTTGATCTCGGCATCGTCCAGATATTGTTTGCTGGCTCGAATCTGCATCATGCTCTGCTGCCCGATCTGGCGTTCCTGCAGCGGGGTAAGCGCGGCCTGTGAGACATCGCCCAAGTCAGGAAGACCGTCACTGACAGCGACGGGTGAAAAGCTCAGCAATAGCAGCAGGGTCAATTTCTTCATGATCGGTATGATAATTGTTTTTGCAGGTGGTTCACACTGACGGACGCGATACAATTGTTTCAAAGTGTATTCCTTATAGACAGCGCAATGCAAAATGCGCAGAATTGGAATGTTTTCAAACTCGTAATCAGGCAATGGATAATATAGGCAAATACGAAATAGTGCGTGTACTCGGTACTGGGGCGACCAGCACAGTGTACCTTGCTATCGATCCGTTCAACAAGCAGCAGGTCGCCATCAAATTATTCGATCTGGGGATATTGCGCGACCCCAGTCGCACCAAGGTTTACCGCAAGCTCCTGATGACCGAGGCATCGCTGGCGGGGAAGTTGACTCATCCGCACATCGCCAAGATTCTGGATGCGGTGATGGAGGGCGATATCAATTACATGGTGATGGAATACGTCGAGGGCAGTACGCTGGAGCAATACGCCGAGGTGGATCGGTTGTTGCCGATCAGCACTATCGCGGAAATCGCATACAAGTGTTGTAAGGCTCTCGAATATGCGGAGTTTCAGGGCGTGATTCATCGTGATATCAAGCCGGCCAATATTTTGTTGCAGGGTGAAACCGATATCAAAATTTCAGACTTTGGCTCAGCGGTTATCCAGAACCAGCAAACCACTCAGGTCAGCGGGGTGGGTTCGCCAGCTTACATGTCGCCGGAACAAGTCAAAGAGTCGAAACTGACTCATCAGACGGATATCTATTCGCTGGGGGTGGTGATGTACAAACTGCTGACCGGCAAGTTGCCGTTTGACGCGAGCAATAATTTCAGTATGATTTACCACATAATCAACATCGATCCTCCGGCACCCAGTACATTCCGCCCGGAAGCCCCGCCGGAAATGGATAGGATCGTGATGCGCGCAATGGAAAAGGATACCTCCAAACGCTATCAGACCTGGGATGAGTTTGCGAATGATCTGGTCACATTCTCCAGTCAATCTGCACCGGCCCAGAAAGAAATTTTTGATACGGAGAAATTCGACACGCTGCGCGCCCTGATATTTTTTAAAAATTTCAGTGATGTGGAACTCTGGGAGGTATTGCGCATCAGTGAATGGCGCAAAGTTCCTGAATCCGAGTACATTCTCAATGAGGGCGAGAGCGGGCGCTCCTTCTACATCCTGGGACAAGGTACGGTGCGTGTAACCAAGCAGGGCAGATTGTTGAGTCTGTTGCATCGCGGCGACTGCTTTGGTGAAATGGCGCATCTCTTGGAGCGCGACTTCAAACGCAGCACCGACGTGATCGCCAAGAACGATGTGGTGCTGATTGAAATCAATCCCGACGTGCTGAAACATGCAACTCCCGGATGCCGGTTGCAGTTCGGAGATGCATTTCTACATATGCTGGTAAAGCGTTTGTCGGTTGCGAATACCCGAATCTCGCATTTGTTGGCTGATCACAATCAAAAGGAAGATGAGCAAGAAAATGTCTAGTGCCTCGAACATTAACGGATTCAAGAATATCACTGTCGTGCAGTTGCAGGCGATGATCAAACAGGATGGTTTACGCCTGGTGGATGTGCGCACGGATGCTGAAGTGGCGCGCGGAAAAATTTCACAGGGTGAGTCCTTGCCGCTGCATTTGTTGCCGCTGAAATTGGGTGGGATGGACAAAAATTCCACCACCGTTTTCTATTGCCAGATGGGCGGCCGTTCAGCGCAGGCTGCCGCATTCGCCGTAGCGAATGGTTTTGCCGATGTGTATAACCTGCAGGGCGGAATCAACGCATGGGCGCAGGCCGGATTGCCGATAGAGCCATGAAATTCGATGTTGAACTGGATGCCCGCCGGCTAGCCTGCCCATTGCCGATTCTGCGCGCTAAAAAATCGCTGTCGCAACTGACCAGCGGACAGGTTCTCAGAATAGTCGCGACCGACAAGGGTGCACCTAAAGACTTTGAGATATTTTGTCGTCAGACCGGCAATGAACTGCTGTCCTCATTGGCGCAAAACGGCGAGTTTATTTTTCTGATTCGTCGTCGATAGGAATAATCAATAAATCGTAGGCCGGGCTAAAGCCCGACCTACGACTACACATCAACCCAACTTGGCGCGTTGAGTTTGCAGTTGCGCAAGTGTAGACCCGAACTCTTCCATGCGCTTCTTCTCCTGTTCCACCACCGCAGACGGGGCGCGATCCACAAAGCTGGCGTTGGATAGCTTGGCTTGGGTCTTGGCGACTTCACCTTGCAGGCGTGTGATCTCTTTATCCAGACGTTCGCGCTCAACCGCAACATCTATCTCCACCTTCAGCATCAACTTGAAATTGCCGACGATGGCGATTGCCGCGTCGCCGTCCGGCAGCACGGCTGCGATTTGAACCTCGCTGAGTTTGGCGAGGCTGCTTATATAAGGCGCGAGCGCTTTGAGTGTATCTGCATCGCCAGCAGCAATAAGCGGCACACGTTGCGCTGGGGAAAGATTCATCTCGCTGCGCAGGCTGCGGCAGGCGGTGACTATTTCCTGCAATAGCGCGACTTGCTCCATTGCGGCGCTATCTATCTTGGCAGTATCGGCTTTGGGGTAGGCTTGCAGCATGATGCTGTCGCCTGTTATGCCAGCGAGGGGCGCGACGGATTGCCACAACTCTTCGGTGATAAATGGAATGATCGGATGCGCCAGTCGCAGGATGGTTTCCAGCACGCGCACCAAAGTTCTACGCGTGGCGCGCTGCTGCGCATCATTGCCGGTGGCGATCTGCACCTTGGCCAGTTCCACATACCAGTCGCAATAGGTGTTCCACACCAGCTCATACACCGTGCGCGCGGCCAGGTCGAAGCGGAAATCGGCAAAGTGCGTCGCCATTTCCGCTTCGGTTTGTTGCAGCACGCTGATCACCCACTTGTCGGCGTCAGAAAATTCCAGCGCCAGCGATGCATCCAGACCGACATCCTGACCATTGCAATTCATCAGCATGAAGCGCGTGGCGTTCCACAGTTTGTTGCAGAAGTTGCGGTAGCCCTCGCAGCGTTGCATGTCAAATTTGATATCGCGACCCGGCGAGGCCAATGAGGCAAAGGTGAAGCGTAACGCATCGGTGCCGAACGCCTGGATACCTTCGGGGAATTCCTTGCGGGTACGCTTTTCGATCTTCTCGGCATCCTTCGGGTTCATCAATCCGGTGGTGCGCTTCTTCACCAGGTCCTCGATGGCGATGCCGTCGATCAAATCGATAGGGTCGAGTACGTTGCCCTTGGATTTGGACATCTTCTGGCCTTCAGCATCGCGTATCAGGCCGTGCACATAGACATCCTTGAACGGAATTTTTCCGGTGATGTGGCGGGTCATCATCACCATGCGCGCCACCCAGAAGAAGATGATGTCGAATCCGGTGACCAGCACCGAGGAGGGCAGATATTTCTGCACAAAGTCGTTCTGTTGCTCGAACGGCTTGCCCTCAATCCAATCCAGCGTGGAGAACGGCCACAGCGCGGACGAGAACCAGGTGTCGAGCACGTCGTTGTCGCGATCGAGCTGTCCTGCGTATCCTGCCTGATCGGCGAGATGGCGCGCCTCAACCTCACTGCGTGCGACGAATACCTCGCCGTTCACGCCGTACCATGCCGGGATCTGATGTCCCCACCACAGCTGACGCGAGATGCACCAGTCCTGGATGTTGTTCAGCCACTGGTTGTAAGTGTTCACCCAGTTCTCAGGATGAAATTTGATCTCGCCGGATGCGACGCATTCCAGCGCCTGCTCGGTGATGCTCTTGCCGGGCTTTCCATCTTTTTCGGGGGCCGCTTTGCTCATCGCGACGAACCACTGGTCGGTCAGCATCGGCTCGATCACCACGCCGGTTCGGTCGCCGCGCGGCACTTTGAGCTTGTGCTTCTCTGCCTTGTCGAACACGCCTGCCGCTTCGAGATCGGCCAGGATTTGTTTGCGCGCGACGAAGCGATCCAGCCCTTGATATTGTTTTGGTGCGAGTTCGTTGATCTTGGCATCCAGCGTGAGGATGCAAATCATCGGCAGCTTGTGCCGCTGTCCCACCGCATAGTCGTTGAAGTCATGCGCAGGTGTGACCTTCACCACGCCGGTGCCGAATTCCTTGTCCACGTAGTCGTCGGCGATAATAGGAATGGTACGGTCGCACAACGGCAGTTTCACCGTCCTGCCGATAAGGTGTTTGTAACGTTCGTCTTCGGGATGCACCATCACGGCGACGTCGCCCAGCAGGGTCTCGGGGCGGGTGGTGGCGACGGTCATATGGGTCAAACCATGAATAATATCCGGTTCGGCGAGCGGATAGCGGATGTGATACATGAAGCCGTCTTCTTCTTCCTGCACCACTTCCAGATCGCTTACTGCGGTATGCAGCTTGGGATCCCAGTTCACCAGCCGCTTGCCGCGATAGATCAGACCTTCGTTGAACAGACGCACGAAGGTTTCTGTGACCGAGCGCGACAGACCTTCATCCATCGTGAAGCGTTCGCGCGACCAGTCGGGCGAGGTGCCGAGGCGGCGCATCTGGCGGGTGATGGTGTCGCCGGAAAATTTCTTCCACTCCCAGACTTTTTCGATAAATTTTTCGCGGCCCCCGGCGAAGCCAAATTCTTCAACAAGGCTGTGGCGCGAGATGCCCTGTGCGTCGAGCTGGCGTTCCACCACGATCTGCGTGGCGATGCCGGCATGGTCGGTGCCCGGTTGCCACAGCGTGTTGTCGCCTCGCATTCTGTGATAGCGCGTCAGCGCATCCATCAATGTCTGGTTGAAACCGTGACCCATATGCAGCGTGCCAGTGACGTTGGGGGGCGGCAACTGAATGCAGAAGTTCTCCTGCTTGTTCGGGTCGAGCGGGTGCCCGGACAAAAGTTTTCCGTCTCCGGCCTTGAAGTAACCGGATTCTTCCCACTTGGGATACCAGCGTGCTTCGATGTCTTTAGGGTCAAAACTTTTTGCGAGTTCCATTTTTTGGGTGTTCCATTGCGATATGTGAGGCAGCAAAAGAGCGGGTTATGAGCTCAGTTGAGGGGTGCGCGATTATAACAAAGGTGGGCGAAACTAACGGGATTCTAGATGCTCATTCAACGCCTCGCGCAGCAGTTCGGGCAACTCGGCTTTGAGTTCGTCGAGCGCCTGGTCGATGACTACTCGTTGCAATTGTTCGAGGCGGATGCCGAGCCTTTGCGTGAATAGCGTTTCGAGGTGTGTTTCGAGTCGATGTAAGAACTGTTGTGTTTCCTCTTCGCCCAATGCCTGTGACAGCGAGGTGCCAGCTCCTGTGACAACTTCGGTGAGCATTGGTAAATTGTGCAGTGACGTATCGGCTATCGTTCGGGTCGGCAAGGTCGGTTCGGAAAATGAATCGCCGTCTTGTTTTTTGCCGGATAAGTTGAAGAGGCTCATGTATTTTGAGTTTTCGATAAGTCGATATGGCGCAGCTCATAGCCGCGATCCTTGTAAAATTTATAGCGTTCGCGTCCCAGACGTGAGTCTTCTTCGTCCTGTCCGACGATCTCGATGACACGCTCGAAGCGGCTGAAGAAGGGCACGCATTCGTTGTGCAGGCTAATCAATAAATCATGATGCGGAAATTTTTCACCACCATTTTCGGCACCGTGGTTCAGCACAACCGGCCACTTCGACAAGTTCAGGACAGGCCAGTTCGATGATCCTGCTTCTTCGATGTCGCTTCGACAATGCGGAATAAAAGCCGTGGCAGGATATTGCCACAGCAGTTTGTCCAATGCATCGCAAGTGGCCTCATCCGGCAAGCTGATGGCGGTGCGAACACCGCTCTGCATGGCCTTGTGGCTCAACTGGCAAGCGGTGCGCAGCTTGTCGGCGGAGCCGGTGTAAAAGTCCACCTTGGTCATTCTTTGGCGGTTTGTGCGCGCTTGATTAAATACTGGGTAAGTAGCGGCACAGGACGCCCCGTTGCCCCTTTGTCCTTGCCGGATTTCCATGCGGTACCGGCGATGTCCAGATGCGCCCATCTGTAATCCTTGGTGAAGCGCGACAGGAAGCACGCGGCCGTGATGCTGCCACCGGCCCGCCCGCCGATGTTCTGCATGTCGGCAAAGTTGCTATCCAGCAGCGGCTGATAGTCATCCCACAGCGGCATGTGCCAAGCGCGGTCATATGTGTACTCGCCCGCATCCAGCAACTCTCGGGCTAGCTTGTCTTCGTTGCTGAACAGCCCGCTGGCAACGTGACCCAGTGCAATGACACACGCACCGGTAAGCGTGGCGATGTCCACCACGGTGTCCGGTTCAAAGCGTGCGGCATAGGTCAGCGCATCGCACAAAACCAAGCGACCCTCGGCATCGGTGTTGAGGATTTCGATGGTCTGGCCGGACATGCTCTTCACGATGTCGCCGGGTTTGCTGGCCGCGCCGTCCGGCATATTCTCGCAGCTGGGGATCACCGCGATCACGTTCAGCTTCAAGCCCATCTCGGCAATCGCCTGCATCGTGCCGAGCACGCTGGCGGCGCCGCACATGTCGTATTTCATCTCATCCATTTCCGCGCCGGGCTTGAGCGAGATGCCGCCGCTGTCGAAAGTGATGCCCTTGCCGACCAGCACGACAGGTTTTTGCTTTTTGTTGCCGCCCTGGTATTCCAGCGTGATCAGCTTGGCGGGTTGACGGCTACCATGCGTGACGGATAGCAATGAATGCATGCCGAGTTTCTGCATGTCCTTTTCTTCCAGCACGGTAACTATAAGCTTGTGCTGTTTTGCGATGGCTTTGGCCTGGTCGGCCAAATAAGTCGGCGTGCAGATGTTGCCCGGCAAGTTGCCTAAATCCTTGGTCAATTTCATGCCGTGTGCGGTAGCGGTGGCGTGATTCAGTGCGGCTTGTGCGGCGCTGCCGGGTTTGTCGGCACAGCCGAGCAGAATTTTGCGCAGTGTGGTCGCGTCGGCAGGCTTGCTCTTGAATTGGTCGAATCGGTAGTCGGATTCGGCAGCGATCAGCACGGTCTGCATGATCTTCCAGGCTTCATCGCGACCCTTGACGGACAGGTCAGTGAGATATAGTGCGGCATCTTTGCAAGCCGTTTTTTGCAGTGCGCCAAAAGTGGCGCGCACCACATCGAGAAATTGTTTGGTCGCAAATTCATTGGTTTTGCCCAAGCCTACCAGCAACACGCGTTCGGCAATGATGTTGGTAACGTGGTGCAGCATCAAGGTGCTGCCGACCTTGCCATTCATGTCGCCGCGCGCGATCAGATCGCTTAAGTGATGTGCCGCAGCCTTGTCCAGCATCTGTGCTGCCGCCGAGAGTTTGCCGCTTTCATATACGCCGACGACCACGCAATCACTGCGCTGTTTTTCCGGACTGCTTTGTTTTATGCTAAATTCCACGAGTTGCTCCTTAAATTGAAAAACCTACGCCCAGATGTTAGATGACCAGATGCCCGATTATCCGCAAACTTACCGTATAAAGTCAAAGCCATCGCGCGCGGGGATTTTTCATCGTACTTTGGTTGGTGAATTTGCCAGTACTGGATTGCTGGTATTCGCAGTGCTGCTCGGTATTGTGGTGGTCAGCCAGCTGATACGCCTGTTAAGCGAGGCGGTCAGTGGTGTGATTGCCGTGGATGGGGTTTTGGCACTGCTGGGCTTCAGTGCCATGAATTATCTGCCGGTATTGCTTTCCATCAGTTTGTTCATTTCCATTCTGCTTACCTTGTCGCGCTGCTATCGCGACAGCGAGATGGTGGTGTGGTTTTGTTCCGGCATTGGGTTGACGCGCTGGATACGTCCGGTCTTATGGTATGCCGTGCCGGTGGTGTGTTTGATTGCACTGCTCAGCCTGTTGCTGTCGCCGTGGGCGCTGCGTAAGGCCGACGAGTTCAAGAGTAAATTGGAAAGTCGTGATGATGTCATGGCCGCGACACCGGGCATGTTCCGCGAGTCCAAGCAGGCCGACCGGGTGTATTTTGTTGATAACGTCGATGTGGGCTCCAACCGCGTTGGCAATATTTTTGTGCAATCCGAGCAAAACGGCAAACTCGGCACGATGGTGGCGCGCCAAGGTTTGCAGGAAACGCGGACGAACGGGGATCGTTTTTTGGTGTTGCTCAATGGTACGCGTTATGAAGGCACGCCTGGTCAGCGCGATTATCGCATCGTGGAATTTGAACGCTATGCGATACGCATTGATACCGCGCCTGTCAAACAGGCCGAGCCTCAGCTACGCACCATGTCGACGCTGGAGTTATGGAACAATCCCACAACGTGGAATCTCTCCGAGCTGGAATGGCGGGTCGGGTTGCCGATCAGCGCAACGATTCTTGCTCTGTTGGCGATTCCATTGAGTTACGTCAATCCGCGAGCGGGTCGTTCGCTTAATTTGATTTTGGCGATCGTGCTGTATATGCTTTATAACAATATGATCAGTGTCACCAATGCCTGGGTAGCCCAAGGTAAACTGTTGCCCGGCATCGGACTGTGGGGCATACATGCGGTGATGCTGACGTTAACGGCGTTTATGTTTTACCGCCGCATGACATTGTTCTCAGTCTCCCTCTGGAAGAGGGTCGCTAAGCAAAAACCCGAGGTGAAGGTATGAACTTGCTGACACGTTATCTCGGCCGCGAAATTTACTTTAGCATCGCATTAGTATTTTCCGCGCTCATCATGCTGTTCGCATTTCTGGATCTGATTCATGAACTGAATGTGATGGGGCAGGGGCAGTATCACATGGGTTATGTGTTGCTGTTCGTGATGCTGACCATTCCCGGTCATGTCTACGAGCTGTTTCCGGTGGCGGTGCTAATCGGCACTATTGTTGCGCTGGTGCAAATGGCAGCCAGTTCGGAATTGACCGTTTTTCGATCTTCCGGCGCATCGCTTTGGCAGATGGTCGGCGCGCTGTTCAAGATTGCCTTGCCACTGGTGGTGTTGAGTTTTGTTTGTGGCGAATTGCTTGCGCCGCCGAGTGAGCGGATGGCGCAGAAATTGCGTTTGAAGGCGCAGAACGCGCAAGTTTCTCTGAAGGAATTTCGTTCCGGCGTTTGGGTCAAGGATGAGCGCAGCTTTGTGAATGTGAAGAACGTGATGCCGGATACCAGTTTGTCGAATATCGATATTTACCAATTCGATGAAACTTACCACTTGCAGTCTATTATCAATGCCAAGCGGGCAAATTTTATCGAGGAAGGGCGTTGGCAGCTCGAAGAGGTATTGGAAACGCGCTTTGGCAAAGAGGGCGCGAATATCAATGTTCAGCCGCTTCAGGAGTGGCGTTCGGCGTTGAGTCCGGGAATTTTTAGTGTGCTGCTGGTAGTGCCAGAGCAGATGTCGGCGTGGAGTCTCTATCAATATGCCGAACACTTGCGCGACAACCGCCAAAAAAGTGCGCGCTATGAAATCGCGATGTGGAACAAGCTGGTTTATCCTTTTGCGTTACTGGTGATGATGTTGCTGGCGCTACCATTTGCATCTTACCATCGGCGTGCAGGTGGAGTCGGTGCGATGATATTCCTGGGGATAGTGCTAGGTCTGGTGTTTCATTTTGTAGGTCGCTTATTTGCCAGCTTGGGTGCGCTCAATAACTGGCAGCCCTTCATCAGTGCCACGGCGATGACCGGATTATTTTTATTGCTTGGGATGGCGATGTTGTGGTGGACTGAGCGACGCTGATTACTGCTGATTGGTGACCGGTGAAGAAGAAACCCCGCTGGCTGACTGCTGGGCTTTTCTTGCGTGTTCCTCTTTGAGTTTTTGTTTTACCTTTTCACGTTCTTTTGCCGGTAGTTTGTTAAAGGCGCGATATTTTATACGGGCGGCTTCACGTTGTTCCGGCGTGAGCTTGCTCCATTTTTCCAAGCGGTCGTGGTAGCGTTGCTTTTGTTCGGGTGTCAGTTGTGAGTAGTGTTTGGCTGTTTCGAGCAGCCGGTGCCGTTGGAGTTCCGGCAGGGTGTCCCACTGTTGCACCACGGGGGCAAGAGCTTCTCGTTGCGTTGAGGTGAGGGAACGCCAAGACTGTGCCGAGGCGCTGTTAGGTATACTCAAGCACAGCAGCAGAAACACAGCAACCACATAGTTTTGCGTTTGAACAGTCACAAAACTATTCATTCGTTAAAGCGCTTCCAGAAATTATTCAACGAAAGCCTCAATTGGCAGGTCGTCAGTTAAAATCGCCACGTCGAGCTCGTTAATTTGCTGTTCTTGAACGTGTTGCCAAACCCCCGTTCCGACGATGAGTGTCGCAATTAGTAATGCTGCGGCCACCCATGGCTGTGCCGAGTGCGGTACCAGCCTATCTGCCCAGTGAACATGTGCGGAAGCTGGAGCAAGCGTAAAAACGGGTGCCCGTACTGATTGTCTTTTCAGCGCGTTCTGGCGCGCGTTGAACAATGCGGATAAGGTGACCTCATCCAATTGTCGGCTACTTTGGGTCAGCAATTGAGCTATTTTTCCTGGATCTAATTTATAAATATCTTTGTTAGTCATGGTAGTTCTACTCCTTTTGCTTTAAGGGAGACAGCAAGTGCATGCACAGCGCGTGAGCAGTGAGTTTTTACACTGCCCTCGGAACAGCCCATCGCTGCCGCGGTCTCGGTTGTGTCTAGTCCCTCCCAGTAACGCAGCAGGAAGGCTTCGCGTTGACGTGCTGGAAGTTTGCCGAGCGCTTGTTCGATTAGCGCAATAATTTGGCTCTGTTGTAAGGATGCATAGGGGGCGGCAGGGGTGGTCTGGTTTTCGCTGTCTTCGAGCACGTCCAGCGGATCGAATTCTTCTTCATCGTTTTTGGTTTGCAAGCCGGAAAACAGGGTTACCCAGGAGGATCGAACCTTTTGTCTGCGATAATGATCCCGGATGGTATTTTGCAAAATGCGCTGGAACAACATCGGCAACTCTTCGGCCGGTTTGTCGCCATACTTCTCGGCAAGCTTGAGCATCGCGTCTTGAACGATGTCCAATGCAGTGTGATCGTCGCGCACGGCAAAAACCGCATGTTTAAATGCGCGACGCTCGACGCTGCTGAGAAATTGGCTTAATTCAGCGGAAGTACACAGTTTTATCACCCTTTGCTAATGTGTTTATTGTAACAAATTGTTACCCATGTCGCTTGAGGCTATGTCGGGGTAACACGGCAATGGTTGACCAAAACGCCGCCAACCATTATCTTACGCGGTTCTACGTCGTTTATATTTAGGGTGTTTGTGATGGAGTTGACTGGTGCGGAAATTGCTATCCGCTGTTTGCAGGAAGAGGGGGTTGAATACCTGTTCGGTTACCCCGGCGGCGCAGTGCTGCATATTTATGATGCGCTGTTTCAGCAGGATAAGGTCAAACACATTTTGGTGCGCCATGAGCAGGCGGCAGTGCATGCTGCGGATGGCTATGCGCGTTCATCTGACAAAGTCGGCGTGGCATTGGTCACCTCCGGCCCCGGCCTGACCAATGCAGTTACCGGGATTGCCACAGCGTATATGGACTCGATTCCGATGGTGGTCATCAGCGGTCAGGTCCCAAGTTATGCAATCGGCGAAGATGCTTTTCAGGAAGTTGACGCGGTGGGCATTACCCGTCCATGCGTGAAGCATAATTTTTTGATTAAAGACGTGAAAGACATCGCGCCGACCATCAAGAAAGCTTTTTATTTGGCCAAGTCAGGACGCCCCGGGCCGGTGCTGGTGGATATTCCCAAGGACATATCCAGTCATAAAGCCGAATTCATTTATCCGGGCAGTGTCACTATCCGTTCTTACAATCCGGTAGGCAAAGCCGATAACACGCAGATTGAGCGCGCCGCGAAAATGCTGCTGGAAGCAAAGCGCCCGATGATTTATGCCGGTGGCGGCGTGGTGTTGTCCGGCGCATCTTTGCAATTGACCGAGCTGGTGCGGATGCTTAATGTCCCTTGCACCAACACGCTGATGGGTTTGGGCGGTTATCCGGCCAATGACAAGCAGTTTGTCGGAATGCCGGGGATGCATGGCACCTACGAGGCTAACATGGCGATGCACCACTGCGATGTGTTGTTGGCCGTCGGTGCACGCTTCGATGATCGGGTGATCGGCAACGTCGAACATTTTGCCCAAGTGCCACGTAAAATCATCCACATCGATATCGATCCTTCCTCGATCGCCAAACGCGTCAAAGTGGACGTACCCGTGGTGGGCGATCTGAAATTGGTGCTGGAACAATTGTTGGGCGCATTGCGCAGCAGCAAACAAAAGTCCGACGCGTCAGCTATGACCGCTTGGTGGAAACAGGTAGATGAGTGGCGCATCAAGGGCGGGGGATTGCGTTACAAAAATTCTACCGAGATCATCAAGCCGCAATTTGTGATCGAGAAACTCTACGAGATTACCGGCGGCGATGCCTTCATCACCTCGGATGTCGGTCAGCATCAGATGTGGGCGGCGCAATATTACAAGTTCGATAAACCGCGTCGCTGGATCAACTCCGGCGGGCTAGGTACGATGGGCTTCGGCTTGCCGGCCGCGATGGGTGTGCAGCTGGTCAATCCGGGCGCGACAGTGGCCTGTGTGACCGGCGAAGGCAGCATCCAGATGAACATACAGGAGCTGTCCACCTGCAAGCAATTCCATCTGCCGCTCAAGGTGTTGTCGCTGAACAATCGTTATCTCGGCATGGTGCGCCAGTGGCAGCAGTTCTTCCACGGCAACCGTTATTCCGAGTCTTATATGGATGCTTTGCCGGATTTTGTAAAATTGGCCGAGGCTTATGGGCATATCGGCATGCGTATCGACAAACCTTCGGATGTCGAGCCGGCATTGAAAGAAGCCTTCGCGCGCAAAAACGATCTGGTGTTCATGGATTTTCGTACCGACCCGACCGAGAATGTGTTCCCGATGGTGCCAGGCGGCAAGGGGTTGTCGGAAGTTATTTTGGCGGAGGATTTGTAATGCGACATATTATTTCTTTGCTGATGGAAAACGAAGCCGGTGCGTTGTCACGAGTAGCGGGACTGTTTTCGGCGCGCGGTTATAATATCGAGTCACTGACGGTCGCGCCGACGGAAGACCCGACGTTATCACGCATGACCATCGTCACAAGCGGTTCGGACGCGATCATCGATCAGATCAATAAACAGCTAAATAAGTTGATTGATGTCGCTGCTGTAATGGATCTGAGCGAAGGCGAACATCTGGAGCGCGAGTTGATGCTGGTCAAAGTGCGAGCGCAAGGCTTGGTGTGCGATGAGTTGAAGCGCGTGACGAATATTTTTCATGGACGTGTGATAGACGAATCGGAATCTACTTGCACCATCGAGTTGACCGATACTTGCGCTAAACTGGACAGTTTTTTGCAGGCGATTGATCGCGACCTGATTTTGGAAACGGTGCGTACCGGTGCTTCCGGCATTGGGCGCGGCGATAGGATTTTGAAACTTTAATTTTTAACGAAAGAGAACGACATGAAAGTTTATTACGACAAAGACGCAGACCTATCCCTGATCAAAGGCAAAAAAGTCACTATCGTGGGTTACGGTTCCCAAGGTCACGCGCATGCGCAAAACCTGCGCGACTCCGGTGTGAACGTGACCGTGGCGCTGCGCAAGAGCGGCGCGTCCTGGAAGAAAGCCGAGGCTGCTGGTATCAAGGTGGCGGAAGTCGCCGCTGCTGTGAAAGATGCCGATGTGGTGATGATGCTGCTGCCGGATGAAACCATTCCGGAGGTTTATTACGCAGATATCGCGCCCAACATGAAAGCCGGTGCGGCTCTCGCATTTGCGCACGGTTTCAACGTGCACTACAACCAGGTTGTGCCGCGTGCCGATGTGGACGTGATCATGATCGCGCCCAAGGGTCCTGGCCATACCGTGCGTTCTGAGTACCTCAAGGGCGGCGGCGTACCGAGTTTGATCGCGGTTTATCAAGACAAGTCCGGCAAGGCGCGCGATATCGCGTTGTCTTATGCAGCAGCCAACGGCGGCACCAAGGGTGGCGTGATCGAGACCAATTTCCGCGAAGAAACTGAAACCGACCTGTTCGGCGAACAAGCCGTGTTGTGCGGTGGCGCAGTTGAGTTGGTCAAGGCCGGTTTCGAGACGCTGACCGAAGCGGGCTACGCACCAGAGATGGCGTACTTCGAATGTCTGCACGAATTGAAGTTGATCGTGGATCTGATGTATGAAGGCGGCATCGCCAACATGAATTACTCGATTTCCAACAACGCGGAATACGGCGAATATGTGACCGGCCAGCGCGTAATCGGCGATGAAGCGCGCGCTGCGATGAAGGAATGCCTGAAGAATATCCAGAACGGCGATTACGC
Organism: Gallionella sp.; assembly: GCA_017880865.1. Classification (GTDB taxonomy): domain Bacteria; phylum Pseudomonadota; class Gammaproteobacteria; order Burkholderiales; family Gallionellaceae; genus Gallionella. Next base: position 72,156 of record JADGRL010000006.1, on the reverse strand, counting down.
CAAGCGTTTCATTCTGGAAGGCCGCACCAACTATCCGGAAATGACCGCACGCCGTCGTCTGAATGCAGAACACCCGATCGAAAAAGTGGGCGCGCAATTGCGTGGCATGATGCCGTGGATCACCAAGAACAAGCTGGTCGATCAATCGAAGAATTAAACAGCAGTCGATAGACGTTAGTCGCAAGTCAAAGGCCAAACCCTTTTCTTCGATTAGCGACTAGTGCTTTCAACTAACGACTAACGGCTAATAATAAATAACAATCATATGACTAACTATCCGCACCCTATCATCGCACGCGAAGGTTGGCCGTTTTTGGCCATTTCCTTCGTTTTGGCTATCGCTGCCACCTTCTGGTGTGCCGCATGGTCTATTCCGTTGTGGATCATCGCCGCATTCGTGCTGCAATTCTTCCGCGACCCGCCACGTGAAATCCCGCAAGATGCCGGTGCGGTGTTGTCGCCGTGCGACGGCCGCGTCATCAAGGTCGAGCGCATACAAGATCCTTATGGGCAACGCGAGGCAATCCTGATCAGCGTGTTCATGAATGTGTTCAACGTGCATTCCAACCGCAGCCCGGCCGATGGTAAAGTGGAAAAAATCCAATATTTCCCTGGCAAATTTGTGAATGCCGACCTGGACAAGGCGTCAACCGATAACGAGCGCAATGCGGTGGTACTCAAGACCGTCGACGGACAAACCGTGACCTTTGTTCAGGTGGCTGGTTTGATCGCGCGTCGCATCCTGTGTTACACCAAGGCTGGCGACACGCTGACGCGCGGTCAGCGCTACGGCTTCATCCGTTTCGGTTCGCGCGTGGATGTGTATCTTCCGCTGGACGCCGCCGTGAAAGTCAGCATCGGCGACAAGGTGTCGGCGACCACGACTATCTTGGCAATGTTGCCGCAAAAAGGTTAGTCTGCTACATGGACGAATTCAATACACGTAACAAACCGATGAACCTGCGCCGACGCGGGATTTATTTGTTGCCCAATCTGTTCACTACCGGCGCGCTGTTCGCGGGTTTCTACGCCATCGTACAGGCAATGAACGGCAAGTTTGAAGTTGCCGCAGTGGCAATATTTATCGCGATGGTGCTGGATGGACTGGATGGGCGTGTGGCGCGACTGACACACACGCAAAGCGAATTTGGTGCCCAATACGACAGCCTGTCCGACATGGTTTCTTTCGGCGTCGCGCCCTCCTTGGTGGTGTATGAATGGGCATTGAAAGGCATGGGCAAGTGGGGTTGGTTCGCCGCGTTCATTTATTGCGCAGCCACCGCGCTGCGCCTGGCGCGTTTCAATACCAACATCGAAGTTGTCGACAAACGTTATTTTCAGGGCTTGCCTAGCCCTGCCGCTGCAGCGCTCATCGCTGGGTTTGTCTGGGTGATGCATGACTATGATTTCAGCGGCGAATCGGTGCATTGGTATGCGGCCGCGCTGGCCGTGTTTGCCGGATTGAGCATGGTCAGCAACTTGCCGTTCTATAGTTTTAAAGACTTCAATATGCGCAAGAGCGTGCCGTTTCTGGTCATTTTTATGGCGGCTTTATTTCTGATTTTTATTTCCAGCTACCCGCCCGGCGTGTTGTTCGGTTTGTTCATGTGCTACGCCTTGTCCGGTTATGTGATGTGGTTTTTGCGGCGACGTCAAAAATAACAGTGCGGAAATATAACTGAAAATAACAGCCTATTGCGTGAGCCGGTAAAACTCGTTATATTTCGCACATGCATTTTTCAACCCACATCGCAACACTCCATTCCACGTTCAGCCTGCTGGCTGCGCTGCTGCTGCGTAGCGGCACACGCTAATCATACCCACACACAAGTTTCACCTATTTGAAACGCGGAAACCGTATCGGTTTTCGCAGGTTAAATCTATTTTGAATTGGAGTTCAGCATGCCAAATAAAATTAATGACAAATTAATAATTTTTGATACCACGTTACGCGACGGCGAGCAGAGCCCGGGCGCTGCGATGACCCGAGAAATGAAAATTCGCATCGCGCGTCAACTGGAAAAGTTGGGTGTGGATATCATCGAGGCGGGCTTTGCCGCAGCCAGTCCGGGCGATTTTGAGGCGGTGAAAGCTGTTGCCGAAATCGTCAAGGATGCCACGGTGTGTTCGTTGGCGCGCGCGACCGAGAATGACGTGCGTCGTGCCGGTGATGCGATCCAGCCGGCCAAATCGGGACGTATTCACACCTTCATTGCCACCAGTCCTATCCACATGCAGCACAAATTGCGCATGAGTGAAGACCAGGTAGTCGAGCGTGCGGTTAAAGCGGTGAAGTGGGCGTTGGAATATACCGACGATGTGGAATTTTCCGCCGAGGATGCGGTGCGCTCGGATATGGATTTTCTGGTGCGGGTGTTCGATGCGGTGATACAGGCCGGAGCCCGCACATTGAATGTGCCGGACACGGTGGGTTATTCGATTCCCGCCGCATGGGGCGAGCGCATCAAACAGTTGATCGAGCGCGTGCCGAATTCGAACAAGGTGATCTGGTCCACGCATTGCCATAACGATCTGGGGCTTGCGGTGGCGAACTCGTTGGCCGCCGTGATGAATGGCGCGCGCCAGGTGGAATGCACCATCAACGGTTTGGGTGAGCGGGCCGGTAATGCGTCGTTGGAAGAAGTGGTGATGGCGGTGAGAACCCGCCGCGATATTTTCAATCTGGATACGCGCATCGACACCACGCAGATCGTGCCGACTTCCAAACTGGTGTCCAGCATCACCGGCTATCCGGTGCAGCCGAACAAGGCCATCGTCGGTGCGAATGCGTTCGCGCATGAATCCGGCATCCATCAGGACGGCGTGCTCAAACATCGCGAAACTTACGAAATCATGCGCGCCGAAGACGTGGGCTGGAATGCCAACAAGTTAACTTTGGGCAAGCTCTCGGGGCGCAACGCCTTGCGCCAGCGCTTCACCGCGCTGAACATCGTGTTCGCTTCGGAAGAAGCTTTCAATGCCGCCTTCCAGCGCTTCAAGGAATTGGCGGATCGCAAGCACGAAATTTTTGATGAAGACTTGCAGGCGCTGGTCAGCGATGAAGCCGTGGCGCAGGTCAGCGAACATTATCAACTGGTGGCTATGGGCGCGCATTCCGAAACCGGTGTGTTGCCGGTGGCGCGTGTGGTGATGAGCATAGACGGTATTGAGCATCATGCCGATGCGCAAGGCGGCGGGCCGGTGGATGCCACCTTCAAGGCGATCGAACAAATCGTCAAAAGCGGCACCGAGCTGCAATTGTATTCGGTGAACAACATCACCAGCGGCACCGATGCACAGGGCGAAGTGACAGTGCGCCTATCCAGAGGAGGCCGCATCGTGAACGGACAGGGCGCGGATACCGACATCGTGGTGGCCTCCGCCAAGGCCTATCTCAATGCGTTAAACAAATTGCACAACAAACTGGAACGGGCGCATCCGCAGTTGTGATAACCAGCCTGCGTGTGTTGTTGGGGCTGTGTCAATTCCGTCCAGCCTTTGGCTGGGTACGGATTGCCTGACTTTGTTATCAGCCCCTTAGTGCAAATTCTGTCCAGACTCTGGCTGGTAACAGATTTGCTTACCCTTGCGGGTGTACTTGTTTACGTCTTGGGTGGCCTAGAGTGGTTAGTAGCTCCATCAGACGAATGGCTTCAACGTCATCCTGTTAATAACTAACGGCGCATCTTCGGGTGCGCCGTTTTTTTCGGATTCGGATCTGCGGTGTGCTTGCCAGAGAATCACATGTTTTCGGATCAGCAGTTAAAAATTACCATTATTAAAAACAAGGTCTATAATGAACTCGGGTATCCAAGGTTATTTGGGTATTCATAGTTTGTCGTCTCCATGATTTTTAAGCGTTAATCTCTAACGGTTTATTTGCACCGTTGGCGAGTTTTCTCTTTAGAATTATGTGGTCGGCATAAAACCGGTGCCAAGTTTTTAATTACCAAGGAGAACTGAAATGACCGAAGTGATAATTTTTATTGCCCTGTTTGTCGTTACTGGAATCATCGTTGTTATGGATGATGCTCAAGGCGAGAGAAAATAATAATAAATAATCAAATGGGTGCAAGCTCCGCTACTTAAAGGGCGCACTGGGTTTTATGCCAGTACACCAGGTATCATGATCATGGCTTAACCGTGCATGTCTGATTAATCTTGGCCTTGTCCGGTTGGTGAACAAGAATTTCAAAGGGTTGGCGTATTTGCCAACCCTTTTTCATTTTTTATGGAGGGGCGAGTGTGCGCTGACACCGCGCGAACCCTGGTGGACACGTAAATGATAAATGCGCTATGCTGCTTCTGGTCCAATGTCAATTCACACCAAATTATAAGGAAGATTCACAACATGAAGAAAAATTTAACATTGCTATGCGTCCTGGGCTGTTTTGCCCAACCCGTTTTTGCAGCCAATAACATCAATCTGACAAATTTTACTGGTGCTACTGCGCAATCCGACTTTAAAGCTTTCTCGCAAGATATGGGTTCGGCACTGAGCTATAAAGCCGTTACGCCGCCGGCGCCGTTGGGCATCACCGGTTTTGATATGGGCTTGGAAGTATCCTCGACCAAAGTGAACGGATTGGCTACAGCCACTAACAGCTCAATGACCAACTTGATTATCCCCAAGCTGCATGCATTCAAGGGGTTGCCTTTTGGTATAGACGTAGGCGCTTTTTACTCCGCTGTACCGACTACCAATATCAAGCTTTATGGTGGGGAATTGCGCTATGCGATACTCGAGGGCGGCGTTGCTTTACCCGCAGTCGGCATTCGCGGTGCGATGACAAAATTGAGCGGAGTGAGTCAACTGGCGTTCAATACCAAAAGTCTGGATATCTCTATTTCCAAAGGCTTTGCGATATTTACCCCTTATGCGGGGGTTGGACGTGTTTGGGTTGATAGCACACCAGATGCAGCCACCACAGCAGCCACCGGACTGACGAAAGAAACTTTCCAGCAAAATAAAATTTTTGTAGGTGGTAATCTCAACTTTGGGCTGGTAAATGTTGCCATGGAATATGACAAAACAGGTTCGGCACCTACCTACAGTGCCAAACTGGGTTTCCGTTTCTAACCAGATTTAATCTGGCAAATTCAAAGGGGTGGTTAAGGTCGAGAGTTGACCTTAACTGCCCTTTTTTAATGAGGCCATTGCGTCCTGTGCCGGATTGGTGGCCGCTTCAGGAAAATCGAGCCGCCATACTTGTTCGTCGCAGCGCACCTCCAGTCCATCGCAATCCAGTCCGATCGCTTGCACGTCAGCAGCATCAACGCCGTGTCGTTGTTGCAACAGTTGTCGCAACACAGCTTGCCGTTGCGTGTTAATTTCTGAAAGTAATATTTCTTCCTGTTTAGCGAATGCCAGGGCTTCTGCGACTACGTAATTTTCCATATTGACCCAATGAATTTTCCCGAAGCCGCCGATGTGGCGAATCGCAATGGGGCGAATGCGATAGATGGAAAAATCGTGCATCGCAAAATAAGTCTTCGCATCCGGGAAATAGCGCAGATAGCGCAGTCCGGCCTGTTCTCGATCCAGCTCCAGCTGTGCGTTGCCAACTACGGTCACACGACCTTGGGTCTGGATATGCGGGTCGCGCTGGTCATGGGTGATCAGGCTGACGCGCGGGTCATGCCCGATGTTCTTGGTGTGTTCGGCGAGCGTGCTGATAAGAATCAGCAGGCTGCCATCGTGATCCACCAGGTAAGGCGTGATCGAGCCGAACGGATAACCATCGAATTTTTTCGATAAAGTGCTTAGCGCGCCGTAACGATGGGCGCGTAACATTCGGCGAGCTTCGTGGGCAATCATGCGAAGACTTTTGCCGCATCGCGCCGGGGCGGCAGTAATACAGTACGAGAATTGTCGGTTATCATTGCCGGATTATAGGGAAACAAACTGTCCATGAGAAAAAATTTTCACGATATACAAACTTTGGTCCGTTTGATTGTGGTGCGTTTTATACAAGACCGCTGCGCGGAAACTGCGGCGAGTTTGACCTTTACCACGTTGTTGTCACTGATTCCGATGTTTACCATCGCATTGATCGTATTGTCGGCATTCCCGTTGTTTGAAAACTTTTCGGCTCAGATCAAGATTTATCTGCTGAATAATTTGATGCCAGAAAATGCTGAAATCATTATCAAATATATGGGGCAATTTGCCGAAAGCGCGGCTCGCCTCACCGCTGTAGGCATCGTTTTTTTAATGGTCACCGCGATGCTGATGATGCTGACCATCGAACAGGCATTTAACGTTATCTGGCAGGTAAAACGATCTCGCCCCTTAATCAAAAGGCTGGTGGTCTATTGGGCCGTGCTGACCCTTGCCCCGTTACTGATCGGGGCGAGTTTGTCGTTGACCTCATGGCTGATCGGGTTGTCCATGGTTCAAGTTCAGGATGTTTTGCCATTCGGGGTTGTGATACTGAAAATGTTGCCGGTATTGTTAGCGACCCTGGCATTTGCACTGTTGTTCCGGCTCGTGCCAGATCGTCACGTACCGTGGATGCACGCGCTGATTGGCGCATTGTTGGCCGCTGTGTTGTTCGAAGCCATGAACCGAATATTTGGCTATTACATCAGCCATTTCCACACTTACACTTTGGTTTATGGCGCGTTTGCCAGTGTGCCGATTTTTTTGATGTGGATCTACTTGTCCTGGTTGACCATTTTATTGGGTGCTGTCATCGCCGCATCACTTTCACATTGGCGCAGCCCGGCGGTGCAACACCTGGCACCGGCTACCCAATTGCTGGATGCGCTGCGCGTGTTGCAAATCATGGCAAACGGTTTTCAGCAGGGCCGGGTGAGTACCTTGCCTGAGCTATCCAGGTCTTTGCGTCTGGGCTATGACACGCTGGAAAATATACTCGAAGATCTGGCCAGTGCCGACATGGTGCGTCAATCGGAAGAAAACGGCTGGCTGTTGATGCGCGATGTGAGCCACATTCGTGCCACTGAATTATGGCACTTGTTCGTGCTGGATCGTGGTTCACTAGCCATTAAGCACAACGACGATCCACTGCAACAATGGCTTGCAGCTTGCACCGTGAAGCTTGAACAATGCACGGACATCACATTGCAGGAACTCTTTGCGCAACAAGCGGCCTGAAGGCTTGCTCGATCTGAGTAATTGCGTTCTAATGTTCGACGTTGTTGATGCTGCTAATTAAGGAGAAGTGATGAAATTTTTAGAAACTATTTTTGAAGGCTCGTTGTGGAACAGCCGCTTTGTGATTATCACCGCAGTGTTGGGCAGCCTGTTCGCGGGCTTCGCGATTTTTTATATGGCTACGGTGGATGTGGTGAATTTGTTCATGCATGCGCTGCACTATGCCGACTCGAGCCTGACTGACGAAGCGCGCAAGGCGCTGCATGACAGCACGGTATCGCACATCGTCGAAGTGGTGGATGGTTATTTGCTCGCGACCGTGATGCTGATATTTTCGTTCGGCATGTATGAGCTGTTTATCAGCGACATCGACCAGGCGCATGATAGCGAAGGTTCCAGCAGGATTTTAGTGATCGACAGCCTGGATGATCTCAAGTCGCGGCTGGCCAAAGTGATCCTGATGATCCTGATCGTCACTTTGTTCGAAGAGGCGATCAACATGAAGCTGACCGCGCCGATCGACCTGGTCTATATGGGCGGGAGCATCGCGCTGATCGCTCTGGCGCTTTATCTGAGCCATGCCGCAGAACATATGGCGGGCGAGAAAGAAGAAACTTCTGATGAGCATGAGGCAGCCGCCGCTGAAGTGCCAGCGAAACACGAACCAGCGAATCACGGCCACTAGATGCGGAGCCTGTTGTCAGGGCTGCTGCTGGTCTGGTCGTGTTCCGGCTATGCGGCAGATTTTTCGCTGGAGGATCTGCAGGGCAAAACGCAGCGCTTGGCCGACTATCGCGGCAAGTGGGTGCTTGTGAATTTTTGGGGAACCTGGTGCCCGCCATGCCTGGACGAAATTCCGGAACTGGTCAGCCTGCATAATGCTCATCAGGACAAGGATTTACTGGTGATCGGTATCGCGATAGATTCAGGTTCGCGCAAAAAAGTTGCCGACTTTTCCAAGGCGCATGGCATCAGTTATCCGGTGGTGATGGGTAATCGCAAGGTCACAGCCCAGTTCGGCGACGAGGTCGATGTTTTGCCGGTCAGCTATTTGTACAATCCCAAAGGCGAGTTGGTGAGTTTTCAGACGGGTGAAGTGACACGCGCCAGCGTCGAGGCTTATATCCAGAAGAAGTAACTTAACCCGCCGATGAATAATAGTTGCCGACCGTGCGGCGCGGCAAAGCCCAGTGGCGGTGCCAGGCGGCGCGCACCAGATTCGGATATTCCGGCTTGCCCAGACTGCCGTTGTAGCGTCCCAGCGCGCGATACAAATTACCTTTTTCGATATCCAGATAATGGCGCAAGATCGTGCAACCGTAGCGCAGGTTGATGCGCAGATGGAATAAGTCATGTTCCTTCGTGCCGATTTCATTCACCCAGAACGGCATCACCTGCATGTAGCCGCGCGCGCCCACACTGGATACGGCATATTTTTTGAAACCGCTTTCCACTTCGATCAAACCCAACACCAGTTCCGGATCAAGCCCGGCGCGGGTGGCTTCATAATGCACGGTCTTGAGAAAATCCGTGCGAAACGCAGCATCCGGCAATTTTTTTTCCAGACGACGCGACATTTCATTCAGCCAGAAATCCGCTTCATATTGCGTGGCGAAGGCGAGTTTGGGCGAGGCCTGATCCGACACGCTGTGCTGCAACGCCGCGTGCACACTGGCAGAAAGCGGCGCGTACACTTGTCCGCCAGCCTGTGCGGCACAGGCAAACATCAACCCGGCCATGCACAGTGGCAAGGCAAGATTGCGTGAAAGCGGTGGTCGTCTTAGTCGCATAGCCTTGATTTTACGAACTCCAGCGCGTTTTGCAAGGGGATACTTTGAGCTGCGGTATCGCGCCGTCCCTGATATTCCAACATGCCTTCCTTCAAGCCGCGTTCACCGATGACGATGCGATGCGGAATACCGATCAGCTCCATGTCGGCAAACATCACGCCTGGACGCTCGTCGCGGTCATCCAGCAACACCTCGATATCGGCGGTTTTCAGCTGGGCATAAAGCTGTTCGACTGCCTCGCGCACCGCTGCGCTCTTGCCCATGCCGATCGGCACGATGGCGATCTGGAACGGCGCCATCGCGACAGGTAGCGTGATGCCGCGCTCGTCGAAATTCTGCTCGATCGCGGCGGCGACGATGCGTGACACGCCGATGCCGTAACAGCCCATCTCGAGGGTTTGCGCCTTGCCCTGCGCGTCCAGAAAAGTGGCTTTCAAGGCTGCGGCATATTGGGTGCGCAACTGAAAGATATGCCCGACTTCGATGCCCCGGCAAATTTCCAGAGAGCCTTTGCCGTCCGGCGAAGCGTCGCCGGTGACCACGTTGCGGATGTCTAAAATAGCCGCCTCAAGCAATGTGATTTGATTTCCGAAATTCGCACCGGTGTAATGGAAGCCATCTTCGTTGGCACCGCAAACAAAGTTGCTCATCGCGGCGGCTGAACGATCGGCGAAAATGCGCACAGGTGTATTAACCGGTCCGATATATCCGGCACGGCAACCCATGTGCTGCTCTATTTCAGCTTCTGTCGCAAAGCGGAATTCTCCCAGCACTTTTGCAGCTTTGATTTCATTCAGTGTGTGATCGCCGCGCAGCAACAGCAGGGCGAAACCGCCATCCCCAGCAATCAATGCGATGCTCTTGAGTATCTGTTGCGGCGTCACATTCAGAAATGCAGCGACTTCTTCAATCGTCTTCTGTCCGGGGGTGATGACCTTTTGCATTTCCTGCGTGGGCACTGCGCGCGGCGTAGCGGGCGCAACCGCTTCCGCCAGTTCCACATTCGCGGCGTATTCCGAATCCGGGCAGTAGGCCAGTGCGTCCTCCCCAGAATCCGCCAGCACATGAAACTCGTGCGAGCCGGAACCTCCAATCGCACCGGTATCTGCCGCGACGGCGCGGAACTTCAGGCCTAAGCGGGTGAAGATACGCGAGTAGGTGTCAAACATGACCTGATAAGTTTGCTCCAGACTCGCATAGTCGGCATGGAAAGAATATGCATCCTTCATCAGGAATTCGCGCGCGCGCATCACGCCGAAACGCGGGCGTACCTCGTCGCGAAATTTGGTCTGGATCTGGTAGAAGTTGATCGGCAGTTGGCGGTAGCTGCGGATTTCGCGGCGCGCGATGTCGGTGATCACTTCTTCGTGGGTGGGGCCGAAACAGAATTGATTGTCGTGCCGGTCTTTAATTTTTAACATCTGCGGGCCGAACACTTCCCAGCGCCCGGTTTCCTGCCACAGTTCGGCGGGTTGTACCGCAGGCATCAGCAATTCGATTCCGCCGCTGCGATCCATCTCTTCGCGCACGATATGCTCCACCTTGCGCAATACGCGAAGTCCCAGCGGCATCCAGGTATACAGGCCGCTGGCGAGCTTTCTGATATAACCCGCGCGCATCATCAATTTGTGGCTGGCAAGTTCGGCTTCGGAAGGGGCTTCTTTGAGTGTGGAGATGAAAAATTGTGAAACGCGCATGACGGCTACGACCTGATTATGATTGTGAGTTTTAGATTTTACAGCGAATGCTCGTATTTCGGTATGTTAAGGAACTTAACCCTCGGCTGATTCTCTTTTCATTGCAGGTGAAATGTGAAAGAATCCAACTATTAAATTAACTTAAGTAGAATCGAAAATGATAGACCGAGACGGCTACCGCCCGAATGTCGGCATTATCATCACGAATGACAGGAATCAGGTGCTTTGGGGCAAGCGGGTGAGGCAGCATGCATGGCAGTTTCCGCAAGGCGGAATTCAGCACGGCGAGACCCCGGAGCAGGCGATGTACCGCGAGTTGCACGAAGAGGTCGGCTTGATGCCGGAGCATGTCAGAATACTCGGGCGCACCCGTGACTGGATGCGTTACGAGGTTCCGCAAAGCTGGAGCAAGCGTGAATCTCGCGGTGGTTATCGCGGACAAAAGCAGATATGGTTCTTGTTGCGCCTGGTGGGTCGTGATTGTGATGTCTGTTTACGTGCCAGCACGCATCCCGAGTTTGATGCGTGGCGTTGGAACGATTACTGGCTGGACATCGCCGCCGTGATCGAATTCAAGCGTGAAGTTTATACGATGGCGCTTAATGAGTTGGCCGGCTACCTTCCGGTCCCCAAACATAACGCAGCACATTTGCAGCACGCGCATCGGTAGTTCCCGTTAACTTTAAGGAGTCAGGGCAATGTCATTAAAAGAATACAGTGTGCTTCCGTTGGCTATGTTTAAAGCGGGCTCGACATACGCGCGCCCGACCCAGAAACTTCCCGAGCACGTCAAGCTGAGCGATCCGGCAACGGACGTGATGACCGATTTGAGCAAGGTTGCGCTGGTGAATGTGCGTCCCATGACTTCGATTGAACAAGCCAATGCCAAGATGATCCGGTTTGAGGTGCGTATGGCGCTGGTGCTGGATGTCAAGGATCAGGTGTTCGGGTTGCTGACGGCAACCGATGTGCTGGGAGAAAAGCCGACGCGCTTCCTGCAAAACATGGGCGGGGAATATGCCGACATTCTGGTGCGCGACATCATGACTACGCAGCGTCAGTTGGAAGTGTTGAAAATGGCTGATATAAAAAATGCCAAGGTCGGACAAATTGTCGCCACGCTGAAACAAGCTCACCGGCAGCATGGCTTGGTGGTGGACGAGGGCGCGGATGGTAGGCAAACCGTGTGTGGCGTGTTTTCAATGGCCCAGATCGCCCGTCAGTTGGGCGTTTCGGATTGGCGCACACTTTAAATTCGGCGCAAGTTTTCTAATAAAAAAGGGCGCGATAAATCGCGCCCTTTTTTTATACTGAAAGGGTTCAATGCTTGCCGGTGCTGCCGAAACCGCCGCTGCCGCGTTCGCTTACCGGAAATTCTTCCACGATATTGAATTTCGCCTGCATCACCGGCACGATCACCAGTTGCGCCATGCGCTCCATCGGCATCAGCGTGAAAGGGATTTGGCTGCGGTTCCATAACGAGACGAAAATCTGTCCCTGATAATCCGAGTCGATCAGGCCGACCAGATTGCCCAGCACGATGCCGTGCTTATGCCCCAGACCGGAACGCGGCAAAATCATCGCAGCATAACCCGGGCTGTCCAGGTGTACCGCAATGCCGCTGGGGATCAGTTCGCACTGCTTGGGCTGAATCACGATGTTGTGTTCGATACACGCGCGCAAATCGATCCCCGCCGAACCGGCAGTCGCATAACCGGGCATATTTTCATGCAAGCGAGGGTCGAGAATTTTGACATCGACCGCGAGGTGTTGCACGGACTCGGCATGTTTCGTTGGGGCATTGTGTTTCATTTCAGTACTCCCTGATTACGTTGTGCGATACGCTGCATCAATTGCCTTGCCAGCGTGAGTTTGTCGGCGCGCGGCAGGGTCTGTCTGCCGCTGTCATCAAATAATATCAGTTCATTGTCGTCGCTGCCGATGGCCTGCTGCGCCAGATTGCCCACCAGCAATGGCAGTTTTTTCGCGCGGCGTTTGGCTTCGGCATATTCCGCGAGATTCTCGCTCTCGGCGGCAAAGCCCACGCAGAAGGGCGGATTCGGCAGATTGGCGACATACGCCAGAATGTCCGGGTTGGGCACGAGTTCCAGCGTGAGCGGGGCCGCGCTTTTCTTGATTTTTTGCACGCTGGGTTGTGCGACACGGTAATCGGCCACCGCCGCCACACCGATGAAAATAGCGCAACCACTCAAGTGTTGTTTGACGGCATCGAACATCTGTTCGGCACTTTGCACATCCACGCATTGCGCGCCCTGCGGTTTGGGCTGCGCGGTCGGCCCGGAAATCAGCGTGACTTCTGCACCCAGCTCCAGCGCGGCTTGCGCGATCGCATAACCCATCTTGCCCGAGCTGCGATTGGTGATGCCGCGCACCGCGTCGATCGCCTCGTAAGTTGGCCCGGCGGTGATAATAATTTTCTGGCCTCGTAGGTCGGGTTTTAACCCGACGCTGTCACTGTGTCGGGTTAAAACCCGACCTACATCCCGCGCCAACTCCGCAGCCTCCAGCATCCGCCCCATGCCTTCTTCGCCGCAGGCTTGCACGCCGCTATCCGGCCCCAACACTTGTACGCCATCGGCAACCAGTTGTTTGACGTTGCGCTGCGTCGCCGCATTCAGCCACATCTCGCGGTTCATAGCCGGAGCGACAATCAGCGGGCAATTTCGCGCCAGACACAAGGTGGAGAGCAAGTCATCCGCCAGTCCGTGCGTCAGCTTGGCGATGAAATCGGCACTCGCGGGTGCGATCACAATCGCATCGGCGGCGCGGCTAGTGGCTATGTGTGCCATACCATTTGGGGTGGCGTCCCACTGATTGACCAACACCGGGCGACCCGTGAGCGCCTGCATCGTGGCAGGCGTGATGAAATGGCAGGCCGCCTCGGTCATCACGACCTGCACCTCGACGCCCTGCTTGATCAGCAGGCGCGCAAACTCCGCCGCCTTGTAGGCCGCGATGCCGCCGGTAATGCCGAGAATGATGCGATTCACTGGCACGATACGCTTTATCGGTTCTTGCTTCATAATGCTGCGCATATTAACAAGAAACAGCCCGTCTGGGCTGAGAGGTTATATGGCAATCACTGACTGGCCCGAAGGAGAGCGTCCGCGTGAGAAACTCTTAACGCGCGGCGCGGCCTCGTTGTCCGATGCGGAGTTGCTGGCGATCTTTTTGCGCACCGGCGTGAAGGGCAAGAGCGCGGTGGATCTGGCGCGCGAGCTGCTCACTCGGTTCGGCAATCTCACCTCTCTGGTCGCGGCCAGCGAGTCCGATTTTTGCGAAACTAAGGGCATGGGGCAGGCCAAATTTGTGCAACTGCAAGCGGTGCTGGAAATGTCGCGGCGCGCGTTGAAGGAAGAGTTGCAGCGAGGTGATGTGCTTAACTCGCCGCGCGCGGTGCGCGATTATTTGCAGCTGTTGCTGGGCGGGCGGGACCAGGAGGTTTTTCTGGTGCTGTTTCTTGATACCCAGCATCGCGTGATCGCCTCGGAAGAGTTGTTCCACGGCACGCTGGGCCAGACCAGCGTGTATCCGCGCGAGGTGGTCAAGCGCGCACTGGCGCACAATGCGGCGGCCGTCATCCTCGCTCATAACCATCCTTCCGGTGTCGCCGAACCCAGCCAATCGGATCAACTGCTAACCGACGCGCTCAAGCAGGCCTTGAGTCTGGTGGACGTGCGCGTGCTGGATCACTTCATCGTGGCGGTCGGGCAGACATTGTCGTTTGCAGAAAAAGGATTGATATAGCACGGAACTTTTCGGCAAATTAACCTCAAATGCATGGCACGTTGAAAACGTATTATGCTCATTCCAGTTTGCGTTACAAATAATAACAATTATGCCGGTCGCGTAGCATGCGCGCGGCATCATTCTTGTTACCATAGCGAATTGGAATTATCAGAAATCAATACTAAGGCGGGGCAGAGAATCATGAAATTTGTTAAATCGGCAAGTTGGGTGTGCGCAGGATTTTTGCTGGCGGCAAGCGGGGTTTATGCGCAAGAAGACATGCCAACTGCAACCGTGCAACCCGAAGCCCTGCCAGCAGCAGCCGGACAGCCTGCGCCCGAGCTTGCCGAACCAGTGGCGCTGAGCCCGGCTGAGAGTGAAGCGCTCGAAAAACCGTTGCGCGATGCCGAAGCCCTAATGAAAGCGGGCAAACCTGCCGATGCCTATCATCTGCTGGAGCCGCTTGAGTTCGAGCGTTCGGGCGAGGTGCGCTTCGATTATCTGATCGGCATTGCCGCGTTGGATAGCGGCAAGCCGGACAAGGCGACGCTCGCCTTCGAGCGGGTGCTGGCGGTGGATACGGAGTATGCCGGTGCGCGTCTGGACATGGCGCGCGCTTATTATCAGTTGGGCGATATGCCGCGCGCCAAGACCGAATTTGAAACCGTGTTGAGACAAAATCCTTCTGACGCGGCGCGAGCCACGATCCAGAAGTATCTGGATAACATTGCCGGGCAGGAAAGCGGGAAGCAGACGCGCATCAGCGGCTATATTGAGGGAACCGGGGGGCACGACACTAACGTCAACAACGCTTCCGAAATTCCGAACAATATCGTGACTCCAACCCTCAATCTGAACAGCGTGGAGTTAGTCGATAATTATTATGGCGTGGCGGCGGGGGGCGAAATCAATCACAGCCCGGATGCCAATTGGCGATTGTATGCGGGAGCGGATCTGAACCAGCGCGGCAACTACAAGCAAAAAAGTTTTGATGCGTTTAGCCTAGATGGACGCGCAGGCGTTATTTATGGCACGGGTGCCGACTGGTTCCGTTTGGGCGTGTCGGGCGGGCAGCACACCTTGGGCGGCGCGCGTGATCGCGACACCTCTGGCCTCAATGGGGAATGGCGCCATGCGGTGGGTGCCAGCAATCAGGTGAATGTATTCGGCCAGTATGTGCAATATCGCTATCTCGATACGGTCATGCAGGCAAATGACATCAATCAGCTGGCTGCGGGTGTAGGCGGGCTGCATGTGCTGGCCGACGCGAAGTCGACGCTGTCCGGTAACTTGTATTTTGGAGTTGAGAATGATGTCGGGCCGGTCTCGCTGGCCTATCCCAACGGTGGGCGAGTCGATGGGGTCAAGCGTTTCGGCGGATTTCGTGTCGGCGCGCAAGCGGCCATCGGTGATATAGCGAAACTGTTTTTCAGTGCAGGCGTACAAGTCGGCAGTTTCGACAAGGTCAACACGACAATTTCCGGTCAGCGCACCGACCAATTGGATGACTGGACGTTGGGAGCGAACTGGTATCTGGATAATCTATGGACGGTGCGCCCGCAACTGACGCGTTTTAATAATATGTCGAATGTGGCCGCGTATAGCTATGACCGTACCGATATTTCGTTGACGATACGGCGCAATTTCAAATAATCAAACTTGAACAGGATGTGACATGAAAAACTTTATTAAAGCGTTGCTCAGTCTGATTACGCTGCTGGTACTGGTCAGTAATAGCGGCAGTGTTTATGCCGCAGTCGCGGGGCGAGTACAGTTCGTGCACGGTACGGTTCAGTTGACGACCGCCACCGGCGTGACGCATGCGATCAGGAAAGGCGATGTGGTTAACGAAGGCGATACGTTGATCTCCACACAAACCGCCTCCGCGCAAATCAGGATGGAAGATGGCGGCATCATCGCGATGCGCTCCGACACCAAACTCAAGATTGACCGTTTCACCTTCAATGGACATCAAGACGGCACTGAACGGAGCTTTTTCTCCTTGTTCAAAGGCGGCTTTCGCGCCATTACCGGCTTGATCGGGAAGGAGAATAAAGTCAATTATCACATTACCACGCCCGCAACAACCATCGGCATTCGCGGTACGGATCATGAAATATTTGTGGTCACGCCGGAAAGCTCATTGACGGCAACGGCACCCATCGGCACTTATAACAAGGTGAATATGGGCGAGACTTCCATGACGACCGAGAAGGGCACGGTCTTCGTGCTGCCCAACCAGATGGGTTTTGCCGGTGCGACCGATCAAATGCCGCATCTGCAACCGATTAACCTCAATATCTTCACGGTAGCCGCCCAGCCTGCATCGCAAGCCGGTGGTGACAAGCATGAAGGTGGCAAGGAGGGTGCCCGGGACGGTAGCAGAGAGGCTGGCAAGGAAAGTGGCCGAGAAGGTTCCAGAGAAATGCGTGGAACTGCGACGACGGATAAAAACGAAATGCGTGAAACGGCGACGGTGGACAAAATCGAAGTGCATGAAACGACGACGAACAAAACCGGAGGGGAGGGCGCTACTTCGCTAACACCCTCCACAGAGCATTCTGGTACCAACACGATCCACACAGAAGGCGTAACTGAGCCACGGCACTGATCTGCGGTTTTAAAACAAACAAGCCCGCTTGCGGGCTTGTTTGTTTTGGCGTGTTGCCAGTAGCAGCATGGCTTTGGATGGGGTATGGGCAACCAGCAGCCTGCTTGTCAAATTTGCCGCTCGTCCGTTAACTCAACCACTCGTCGGGTAGACTTTGACTCTATTCGTGCCTATCTAAATAATCTGCACCACTTGGCAAACTTATCGAAAGGTAAGGACGCAAAGTCACCGGCCTAAGGGAAGCTATGGTAGCGGGACTGCGATACGGATGTTCGTCCGTATGCATCCCTCGCATTAATCATTTGTTCCCTACAGCGTTTAAATATGAAGTAGAGAGGTATCCCGTGCGTTCAGATAACACAAAACTTTTTCAAAGCGTGTTGTTTCTGGCATCGTTAATTTTGACCGCGTGCGGTGGTGGCGGTAAAGCTGCGACTCAAGTTGCCGCCCCAGTCGCAGCTCTCGCACCTGTCATCACCTCAGCGGGGACAGATTTCTATTTAACGCTGCCCGACCATCTTTGTGTCAGCAATCCCGCCTCATGCAATAACACGCCCGTTACCAACAAGATGATTGTGGCTGCGGCAGTCGCGACCACAGGCAATGTGATATTTAACGGTGTGACTACGCCCTTTTCGGTTGCGGCAAATGCCCAGACCGTGATCACGCTCGATCCTGCCGTGGTGCTGACGGCGAACGAGACGGTTCAAGCCAAGGGTATCCACGTGACGGCGTTATCGCCCGTCTCGGTGTATGTGGTTTCTGAAAATGCAACTTCTGCTGACGGTTATTTGGCCTTGCCGACACCCGGCCTCGGAACACAATATTATGTGATGTCTTATGCCAGCACCCGATACACCGGGTCGGAATTCGCCGTGGTCGCCACTCAGAACGCCACCACGGTCACCATCACGCCTACCGCTGCCGGTGCGACCAAGCCAGCCGGTGCCGCATTTACGGTCATGTTGAATATCGGAGAAACCTACCAGTTTGCAAATCCGGCGAACGCGGATATGACGGGTACGCTGGTGGCGGCCGATAAGCCCGTTGGCGTGTTCAGCGGCCATCGTTGTACCGATATACCGTCCGGCACCGGTTACTGCGACTATCTTGTCGAGCAGCTTACCGATGTGTCTATCTGGGGCAAGATTTACCACACCTCGTTGTTCAGCGGCCGTGCGCGTTATACGGTGCGCGTCATCGCGTCCCAGAACGGCACCACTGTTGCCACGATGCCTGCCGGTCTGATTGCCGGGACATTGAATGCCGGTCAATTCGTGGATGTCGTCCTGACCGGAGCCGGTGAGTTCGTGTCCAATAACCCTGTGATGGTGGCTCAATTCATGCGCGGTTATGCAGACGATACAGCGTTCAAAGGCGACCCGAACATGGTTCTGGTTACGCCAGCCGAAATGGGGATGACCAACGCGACGTTCGGCGTACATGGCCTTGCCGGAACTACGGGGGAATTCATGAACGTCGTCACCGAAACCGCCGCGCTGGCAACTCTGAAGCTGGACACCGTCGCGGTTAATGCGGCGTTGTTCACCCCGATGGGCGGCACCAGCATCTACTCGGTGGGCACGATCCCGGTCACGGCCGGCGCGCACTCCCTCGCCGGAACGGTTGCATATAGTGCGCTGATCTATGATTATGGAATTTCGTGGAATGCGGTTTCCTATGCGTACCCTGTGGCGACCAAACTCTCGTGGCCTGTTGCGGCAGTGGTGCCGGCACCTGTACCCGCACCAGTGCCAGCTCCTGTAGCGTGCGTGCCGGAGTCGGAAACCCCAGACCAGTCGGTCACCAAAGACCAGTCTGTCCAACCAGATACACAGACTCATCAAGGCGTCGATAATGATGCCCTTGAATGCAAATCCTAGCCGCACTTTATGACTAACAGGGGACGAATATCACCGGGTTGAAATCATGAAATTCACAAAATCAGCAACCTTGATATTCATAGGATTGATGTCGGCAGCAAACGGAGTCCATGCGCTGGAAGCGGAGCAGAAGACGCGCCAGCGTGCCGAGCCGATAGTTCGTAAGCCGGTCGGCGTCAAGGACTATGAGAAGCTGATGGGTGAAGCCGAGGCCCTGGTAAAAAGCGGCAGATCTGCCGATGCCTATACCTTGCTGGAGCCGCTCGAGTTTGAGCATTCCGGTGAAGAGCGTTTTGACTATCTGATCGGTATTGCCGCACTGGACAGCGGTAAGCCTGATAAGGCGACGCTCGCCTTCGAGCGGGTCTTGCTGGTAAATCCTGATTCTGCTGCGGCACGGTTGGACATGGCGCGCGCCTATTATCAACTGGGTGATCTGCCGCGCGCAAAAACCGAATTTGTAACGGCCTTGACGCAAAACCCTTCTGAAATGGCACGTGCCAACATTGAAAAATATCTGGACGAAATCGCGGCGCAGGGAGCAGGAAAACAGACGCGCATCTCCGGATATGTCGAGGGAGTGCTGGGACATGATACCAACGTCAATTACTCCACCAGCCTTTCTCAGGTATTTGTCGATGCACCGGCAAGTGTCGTCACGCTCGATCCGGCCAACGTTAAAACTTCAGATAATTACTATGGGGTGAACGCCGGCGGCGAAATCACGCGCAGGCTGAATGCCGACTGGGGTGTATATGCAGGGGCGAATCTGCGGCAGCGCCGCAACAGTACACAGCAGCGTTTCGATACGCTCGGCCTGGATGCACGAGCCGGAGTGATGTTTGGCGCGAAAGCCGATCGCTTGCGCTTCGGCATCTTGGGCGGGCAGAACAGTTTGGGCGATGCGCGCAACAGCGATATCACCGGACTCATCGGCGAATGGCATCATGAGTTCAGCCCGGGTAATCAATCGAACGTATTTATTCAGCAAGCGAAATATCGTTATGCCGATGTGGTCATGCAACCGAATGACTTCAATCAGCAGGTTATTGGCGGCAACTGGCTGCATGTATTGGCGAGCGGGAAATCGTCGCTGTTCGGCGATCTGTATTATGGCAAGGAAAATGACATTTCGACGCTGATCACACCGGCTACGCCCAATGGCGGACGAAGCGACGGTGCCAAACGTTTAAGCGGATTGCGTGTTGGCGGCCAGACAGCTTACACCGACAAAATGACGCTGTTTGTCGACGCGGGTGTGCAGACAGGCAATTACAGTAAGGTCAATCTGCTGTTCCTGAGGAAACGCAGTGATCGCCTGTATGATCTGACGATGGGGACGAACTGGCATTGGGACAAGTTGTGGACGCTGCGTCCGCAACTGAACTACGCAAAGAATAATTCCAATATCGTGATTTATGGCTATAACAGGATCGATGTTTCATTGACTATTCGCCGTGATTTTCGGTGATTTAACTCGAGTGAGGTGCAAATCATGACTGCCGCAAAATATATGATTAATTTTTTAAAAAGCTCGCTGATGGCTAGCTTGGTGGTGTTGAGCCAGGCCGCATACGCGGGGATTGCCGGGGATGTTCAGTTTGCGATTGGCAGCGTTCGGGTAAGCAATGCTGCAGGGCAGACACATGCTGTGCAAAAAAGTGATGTGGTCCACGAAAGCGATACGGTGATTACTGCCAAAGGCGCTTCCGCACAGATCAAGATGCGGGATGGTGGCTTCATCGTCATACGACCGGACTCACAACTCAAGTTCGACAGCTTCGTATACAGCGGTGAACAAGACGGAAGTGAAAGAAGCTTCTTCTCATTGATCAAAGGCGGTATTCGTACCATTACCGGACTGATCGGGCAGAAGAATAAGAGTAATTATCGGATTGCCACACCCACATCGACTATCGGCATTCGCGGCACCGACCACGAAACCTTCGTCGTTGTGCCAGGCAGTGAATTGGCGGCAACCGTGCCGGCCGGGACTTACAATAAGGTGAATGTTGGCGAGACCACCATGACGACGGACAAAGGCACGATCAATATTCTGCCTAACCAGATGGGCTTTGTCGGCGGGTTAAAGCAAATGCCGCAACTGCAACCGGTTAACCTCAATATTTTCACCGTGACACCGGCACCAATGCCGCAAGCGAAGGGTGATAAGGGGGCGGTGCGTGATAATGCGGTAGTGGATAACGCTATTCAAGACCCAAGCCACGCTCCAGGAAATGCCGTGCCGGGAAGACCGATTCAAATACCGATTAAAGGTGGAACAGGTGGTGGGGCGACTACAGGTGTGACCGTAGCCCCGATTGTTTTCTGATGAGCCTGCAGGCCGGAGGCTAGCACAACGAACAAGCCCGCTATCGCGGGCTTGTTCGTTGTGCACTTGATGTGAGGATTAAATCTGCCGCGCCAACTCGGCCGCCTTGCCGATATAGGTATCCGGTGACAGTTTCAGCAGGCGCTGTTTTTCTGATTCAGGAATGTCCAGCGTATTGATGAAGGCTTGCAACGACGCGCGGTTGATGCCCTCTTTTCCGCGCGTCAGTTCTTTCAGTTTGTCGTAAGCATTCGCTATGTTGTAGCGGCGCATCACGGTCTGGATTGGCTCCGCCATCACTTCCCAGCTTGCGTTCAGGTCATCTGTTACGCGCTGCGGATTGGCTTCCAGTTTGTTCAAACCCTTCAGGCATGATTCGTAAGCCAGCAGCGTGTAGCCGAGCGCGACGCCCATGTTGCGCAATACCGTGGAATCGGTCAGGTCGCGCTGCCAGCGCGAGATAGGCAGTTTCTCTGAAAAGTGACGCAACAGCGCATTGGCCAGTCCGAGATTGCCTTCCGAGTTTTCAAAGTCGATCGGGTTGACCTTGTGCGGCATCGTGGATGAGCCGACTTCGCCCTTGACCACTTTCTGTTTGAAATAGCCCAGCGAGATGTAGCCCCAGATGTCGCGATTCAAATCGATCAGGATGGTGTTGATGCGCGCATAGGCATCGAACAATTCCGCCATGTAATCGTGCGGCTCGATCTGTGTCGTGTAGGGGTTGAACGCAATGCCGCGCGCGGTGATGAAGCGTTGCGCAAAATTTTCCCAGTCCACGTCAGGATAAGCTGACAGATGCGCGTTGTAGTTGCCCACTGCGCCGTTGATTTTGCCGAAGATTTCCGTCGCTGCCAGGCGCTGTTCGGCGCGCTGCAAGCGATACACCACATTGGCCATTTCCTTGCCCAGCGTACTCGGCGTGGCAGTTTGGCCGTGGGTGCGGCAAAGCATCGGCAGGTCGGCCAGTTGATGGGCGATGTTTTTCAACCGGCTAATGAGGACGTTCAGCGCGGGCAGCATCACTTGATCGCGCGCGTTCTTGAGCATCAGCGCATGACTCAGATTATTGATGTCTTCCGAGGTGCAGGCGAAATGGATGAACTCCAGTGTCTTGGCGGTTTCCGGGTTGCCCGATAATTTGTCGCGCAGCCAGTATTCGATGGCTTTCACATCGTGGTTGGTCGTGGCTTCGATCGTCTTGATCGCGAGCGCATCGGCCTCACAGAAATTGGTATTGAGCGCGTCGAGTTGCGCGATGGCGGCGGCGGAAAATGGCGCGATTTCGGCAATATCAGTTTGAGCGCTAAGCGCCTTGAGCCATTCGATCTCGATCAGCACGCGAAAACGAATCAGGCCGAATTCGCTGAAGTAGCTGCGCAACGCGTCCACTTTGCCGTGGTAGCGTCCGTCGAGAGGTGAGAGGGCGGTGAGTTTGGTGAGCGTGGTCATGATCGCAATCTGAGCAAAACTAAAGCGCGCATTTTACGCGAATCAGTCGTGTCCTTGTTCGATGATTGCGCCGCCCAGACAAACTTCACCGTCATAAACGACCACCGATTGCCCCGGCGTGACGGCCCATTGCGGCTCAATAAAGGCGATTTCACATGAGCTGCCTGCGATACTAGTCAGGCGGCATGGCGCATCGGCCTGCCGATAGCGTGTCTTGGCCGCAAAGGGATGTTCGAGTAGTGGTGCCGTGCCGCTGATCCAGTGACTATCCAGCGCGGTCAAGCGGTGGCTTAACAAGGCGGGGTGGTCGTGCCCTTGCACCACGATCAGACGGTTGCGCGCCATATCTTTAGCGCACACGAACCAAGGCTCGCCCGAAGCCTCTTTTGCTCCGCCGATGCCTAAACCCTGGCGTTGTCCGATGGTATAGAACGACAGCCCCATATGCTGCCCAACCACATTACCATCAGGCGTGCGCATTTCGCCCGGCTGAGTCGGCAGATAGCGGTTCAGGAATTCGCGGAACGGGCGCTCGCCGATGAAACAGATGCCGGTGCTGTCCTTTTTCGCATAGTTGGATAAACCATGTTGTTCGGCAATGACGCGCACCTGCGATTTTAATAGTTTGCCAAGCGGGAACATCGCATGGCTTAACTGCGCCTGATTCAGACGATGCAAAAAGTAGCTTTGATCCTTGCTGGCATCATCGGCCTTGAGCAATTGGTATAGCCCATCCACCTCGCGCACTTGCGCGTAATGCCCGGTGGCGATGGTGTTTGCACCCAGCTGCATGGCATGTTCGAGAAAGGCTTTGAACTTGATCTCGGCATTGCACAGAATGTCCGGGTTGGGTGTGCGTCCGGCCTGATATTCGCGCAGGAAATAACTGAATACGCGCTCTTTGTATTCCTTGGAAAAATTCACCGCTTCGATCGGAATGCCGATGGTGTCGGCCACAGAGACCGCGTCCAGCAAGTCCTGGCGCGATGAGCAGTATTCGCTGTTGTCGTCATCTTCCCAGTTCTTCATGAACAGGCCGATCACGTCGTAGCCCTGTTGTTTGAGCAACAAGGCGGTGACCGATGAATCAACCCCGCCGGACATACCGACCACGATACGGCGTTTAGTCATAATGTACCAACAGGTCCAGCGGGTAGCGTTTGTTCGCCAGATAATCTTCCACGCAGCGCAAAATCAGCGGGCTGCGGTGGCGCGCCTGCGTGGCGCGGATTTCATCGGCTGACAGCCATACGGCTTGCAGGATGCCTGTATCCAGCGGACGCTCGGCCTCATGCCCGGTGATGGCTCCGGTAAAGGCGAAACGCAGAAAAGTGGTGTCTGATTCGACTGAATGCCAGCGATAAATGCCGAGCAGATGTTGCGGTGCAAAGTGATAAGCCGATTCTTCCAGCACCTCGCGCGTTACCGCAGCCAGCAGCGATTCATCGGCTTCGAGATGTCCGGCAGGTTGATTGAAGCGCACGCCTTGGGCGGTTTCCTCCTCAACCAGTAAAAACTTTCCATTGCGCTCAATAACAGCGGCAACAGTGACATTGGGTTTCCAGATCATATTTGTACTCTGCAAATATAAAAGGCAGGAAACCCTGCCTTTTATAACGACGCCAAGGTTACTTGGCGTCGTGATTGCTTTAGCTTTTAGCTTGCTTTGGCAGGAGCGGCAGCAGGAGCAGCTTTTGCAGCTTTGTCAGCAGGAGCAGCTTTCGCATCCTTAGTGGCAGCAGGAGCAGCCTTAGCTTTGGCAACAGGAGCGGCCTTGGCTTTTGCAGCAGGAGTAGCAGCGGCAACTGGAGCAGCAACAGCGGCAACTGGAGCAGCAGGAGCAGCAGCTTTGGCAACAGGAGCAACAGCAGCAGTAGGAGCAACAGCAGCAGTAGGAGCAACAGCAGCAGTAGGAGCAACAGCGGCAGCAGGAGCAGCTTTTGCAATAGGAGCCGTGGCGTCAGCAGCAACAGCAGAGAAGGAAACAGCAGCGAATACAGCAGCGATCAGAGTAGAAAGCAATTTCATTGGTAGGACTCCAGTTTTTTATGAGAGGGTTAAATAGACGTTTACGACACTAACCGTGTCATAGCCCACAACGTTTGGGTTGTTATTGGGTTGACATGATGGTCTGATTTAAAACAAATAAAAAAGGCAGGGTCACCCCTGCCTTTTTTAAGCTTGTACTAAATTACTTAGCAGCAGCGTCAGCCTTAGCTTTCTTGTGCTTCTTTGCTTTCTTTGCTTTCTTTTCTTTCTTTGTTGGAGCAGCAGCTGGAGCAGCGGCAGCAGCTGGAGCAGCGGCAGCAGCTGGAGCAGCAGCCTTAGCTGGAGCAGCGTCAGCAGCAACAGCGGAGAAAGAAACAGCAGCGAATACAGCAGCGATCAGTACGGATAACAGTTTGCTCATTGTGAACTCCAATTTGTAGTAGATTAATAAACGTTTAAGACACTACCGTGTCGGTGCCTATAACGCATGGCACATTTGTTCGGTTGACATTATTAAACGATATTCGTTATGTGGTGCAGGGGGAGCAACATCTATTTCCTGAAAGTCACGCCGTTATTTAACTTCAGCGGACTTCAAAAGCCATCAAGACTTCGGCCTGACCATGCACCAATCCCGTTAGGGACGGCGCGCATTCTATCAAACCTCTCACTTATTTACCCAGAGAAATCTCATAAAAACCACATTTTCGAGTACCCGCCGCGCGTCTTGCCGGCTTTAAACACGGCATTCCAGTTGATGGAACCGCTGAAAAGACTACGGATTGGCTGTCAAAAGCGTTGAATATCCATCGAGTAATGTAAAGTTTATCCCTCGCGGAATGTGAATTTATACTTATATATCATATGGATGCCATGCTGAATCTCGCCCCAATTAGCGGTTCAGTGCGCCACCGCACAGAACTGGGTAAATGTTTACTTGTATAGGTAAATATTGGTGAGTGCGCGCAGTTATACAACGCGCACTATCAAGCGTAAGGTGCCGGACAGGAATCGTGTCGAAATTTTGGACGAGAAATGGTTTGCAAATGAAAAACAATCCCAGAATATTGGTGGTGGACGACGATGCCCACCTCAGAAAGACACTCTCCGACATCTTGCGGGTAAAGGGCTATACGGTCGTAGTCGCCGCTGACGGGGAGGCCGCGATAGTGGAAGTGCGGCGGGCTACCGTGAATGTTGTGCTGATCGATTTAAAGCTGCCGGATATGTCCGGGATCGAGGTGATGGAGCGGATCAAAGCCGCGTCACCTCACACCGAAGCCCTCATTCTGACCGGCAATGCATCACTGGAGTCAGCCGTAGGGGCGATCAATAAGGGTGCTTATGCTTATCTGCTGAAGCCCTACGAAATCGAAAGCTTGTTGCTGCACATTCACCACGCGCTGGATCGGCAGCTGGCGCAGGAAGAAATTCGACGTCTGGCTTCCTTCCCCAGACTTAATCCCCAACCTGTGATCGAAATCGCGCTTTCCGGTGAGGTGACTTATACCAACCCGGCTGCCGATAAAGAGTTTCCCGAACTGCGCTTGCTGAATGGACGGCATCCCCTGCTCATCGGGCTGGGAGACGTTTATACCAGCGTCCTACAAAGCGGTCAGACGGAGCTGATGCGCGAGGTCACCATCGGTGAAGCCTGCTATGAGGAACACATTTACTACGTCCCGGAAAGTGAGCTTGTCCGCATCACTGTCGAAGATATCACCGTGCGCAAGCGGACGGAGGCGGCCGAGCGTGTTTCCCGCGAAAATTTGCATCGCCTGCTCAATTCGATGGCTGAAGGCGCCTATGGGCTGGACACCAATGGCAACTGCACCTTCGTCAACCTGTCCTTTCTGCAGACGCTGGGTTTCCAGAACGACGGTGAGGTGCTGGGCAAACATTTACATGAACTCATCCATCATTCCCATGCCGATGGCAGCCCCTACCCGGACAGTGAATGCAGGGTGTATCGCGCTTATCGAACCAATCAAACAAGCAATGTTAGCGATGAGGTATTCTGGCGCAAGGATGGGATTGCGATCCCGGTTGAATACTGGTCGCATCCCATCGAAACTGACGGTACGGTAATAGGCGCACTTGTCACCTTTATAGACATCACCGAACGCAAGCATGCAGAGGCCATAGTGCTTCAACTCAACGAAGAGCTGGAAAATAAAGTGGCGGCGCGCACCGTCGATCTGGAACATGCCAAGCTCGAAGCCGAGCAGGCCAACCGTGCCAAATCGGACTTTCTCGCCACCATGAGCCACGAAATACGCACCCCGATGAATGGCGTGATCGGCATGCTCGACGTGTTGCAGCAAAGCAGTTTGAATGGATCGCAGATAGAAGCGGTCAATATCATCCACGATTCGTCGTTTGCTTTGCTCGCCATCATCGACGACATCCTCGACTTCTCCAAGATCGAGGCTGGCAAGCTACAGCTAGACAGTGTGCCCATGTCAGTCGCCGATGTGCTGGAGGGAGCATGCGAAACCATGAACAACATGGCTTTGAAGAAAATGGTTGAGTTGACGCTGTTCACCGATCCAACCATTCCCGCCGCAGTCATGGGCGATCCGGGGCGGTTGCGCCAGATATTGGTCAACCTGACCAACAACGCGATCAAGTTTTCCAGCGGACAGCAGCGGCAGGGCAAGGTCTCGGTGCGCGCGCTGCCGCCCGAAAGTAGGTCGTCTGTAAGTACACCCGAGCAAGTGACGCTGGAGTTTCGCGTAACCGACAACGGTATCGGCATGGATAAAGAAACTCGGGCGCGACTGTTCACCCCTTTCTCGCAAGCCGATTCATCCACCACCAGGAATTTCGGCGGCACCGGGCTGGGGCTGGCCATCTCGCGCCAGTTGGTCAGTATCATGGGCGGCGAAATCACGGTGCAGAGCGAACCGGGTAAAGGCTCGGTGTTCAGCGTGCGTCTGCCTTTCAAACTGTTACCGGAACGGCTTGATGCAGGACAAGCTTCAGCCCGGCATGTCGCGATAAAACCCGATCTGCAAAATCCCAACCTTGTCGCAGGACTGCCCTGTCTGGTGGTGGGCGGCACAGGGGAATTGGCCGACGATCTCACCGTCTATCTGGTACATGCGGGCGCGCAGGTTGATCGGGTGGCGGATTTGGCGGCGGTCAAGGATTGGATAGCACAGCATCCGCCCGGTTTGTGCATTGTGGTCATCGACACAGCCGCAGCCAACCTGCCGCTGGCCACGTTGCAACTGGATAGCCTGCGTGCCGCCGTCCGCGCCCACCCGGAACATGAAACTCACTTCGTCGTCATCCGGCGCGGACAGCGCCGGGAGCCGCGTTTGGGGGATGCCGATATCGTGTTGGTGGATGGCAATATATTGACCCGCAAGGCCTTGCTGAAGGCGGTGGCTGTTGCAGCCGGACGAGCTAAAGAACCCGACCGCGAAAGCCTGTCCGTTGACGCCAGCGCAACACTCACACCGCTGTCGCGTGCTGAGGCTCGCGCACGGGGGCGTTTGATCCTGATCGCCGAAGACAACGAAATCAACCAGAAAGTCCTGCTGCAACAACTCAAGCTGCTCGGACAAACCGCCGACATCGCGAACAATGGCCGCGAGGCGCTGGAACTGTGGCAAAGCGGCGATTACCGCCTGCTGCTCACCGACCTGCACATGCCGGAGATGGACGGCTACGAGCTGACCGCCGCAATCCGCGCCGCTGAAAATTTCGTCGATGAAACCAGCGCCAGTGAAACAGGCAAAAAGCACGTACCAATCATCGCCATTACCGCCAATGCCCTCAAAGGCGAGGCCGAGCACTGCCGCGCCGTCGGCATGGACGACTATCTGAGCAAGCCGGTACAACTTTTCAACCTGAAAACGATGCTGGAAAAATGGCTGCCGGTTGTTGCTTCTGATCCGATACCCGCCGAAACCACATCAAACGTACAACTGCCCATACAAACCGCTACGGCATCAGTACCCGTAGACGTAAATGTGCTGAAGGCGCTGGTGGGTGACGATGAGGCGACCGTGCACGAACTCCTGCAAGACTTTCGTATCAGTGCCGCCAAGATAGCAGCGGAACTGCGCACCGTCTGCGCGGCTGGTAATACAGCGGCAGTTGCTGCGGCAGCACATAAACTCAAGTCCTCGGCCCGCTCGGTAGGCGCGCTGGCGCTGGGCGAGTTATGCGCCGAAATGGAACAGGCGGGCAAGACAGGGCAGTTAGAAGCCTTGATCGCGCGGCTGCCACGCTTCGAGGCAGAAATGGTTGCGGTGGATGAGTATCTGAAATTAACGCGGTAGAAGCGTGGTTCAGCTTGGCCTATGTTCGGTAGCGCACCGAACATAGGCGATGGGAGATGTTAGCTTCGGGGGCGTAGATACTGTCCATTGTTCGCGGTTTATGTTGATGGCGGATAAAAAATAAAAACTCACTGGAGTTACCGCGATGAGAATGATTTTTCTGATAAAAGTCGATTCCCGGCCTTCCCACCTTTGCGTTGGGATCGTGATTATCGATATTGTCTGTTTGGAATCTCTGAACACCGTCCCTACGCCGCCATGAAAGATACTGATTTTCTCATCGTTTTTATTCTGGACGACCAACGCTACGCGCTGCCTTTGTCTGCGGTAAACCGTGTGGTGCGCATGGTAGCCATTACTCCGTTGCCGCAAGCGCCGGACATCATACTCGGGGTGGTCAACTTTCAGGGGCAGGTTATCCCAGTCGTCAATATGCGCAGGCGTTTTGGCCTGCCAGAACGGGAGATCATCCTGACCGACCAACTGGTTGTCGCGCACACGGCACGACGGCCTGTTGCACTGGTGGCGGATGCGGTGATGGATGTGATCTCAAGTTCTGCGCAAAATTTGATTGCGACAGAAAATATTGTCCCAGGCGTCGAGTATGTAGCAGGGGTGGTCAAACTGACCGACGGCTTGATCCTGATCCACGATCTGGATCGGTTTCTTTCGCTGGAAGAAGAAAGTTCTCTGGATCATGCGCTGGAAACCCCCGCGTGTAAAAACCAGATACCGAAAAACCGGACGCTCGAAACTCCCTGAGCCAAAACATGAGCCTCACACTTTCCCCTCATTTGTTATCACGGCTGAGCGAATTGGTCGCCACTCAGACGGGTCTGCACTTCCCGCCAGAACGATGGACTGATCTTGAGCGGGGGATTGTGGCGGCAGCGCCGGATTTCAATTTCTCGGATCGGGAATCATGCGCACAATGGCTATTGTCAGCCCCGCTGACACGCCAGATGAACGAGGTTCTTGCCAGCCACCTGAGCATCGGAGAAACCTATTTTTTCCGGGAGAAGCAAAGCTTGGGGATTTTCGAGGAGCATATTCTCCCCATGCTGTTGCAATCACGCCGCCAGAATGAGCGGCGCTTGCGTATCTGGAGTGCGGGTTGTAGCACAGGCGAGGAAGCCTATACCCTCGCGATACTGCTCGACAGACTGATTCCCGATCTCAACGACTGGAACATCACCATTCTGGCGACGGACTTTAACCCGAAGTTTCTGCGTAAGGCAGCGCTGGGAATATATGGCGAATGGTCGTTCCGCGATGCGCCGGTCTGGCTGCGCGAGCACTATTTCACCAAAAATGGGGACGGGAGTTTCGAGATACACCCCCGTATTAAAAAGATGGTGACATTTTCCTATCTCAATTTTGCCGATGATATTTATCCCTCGCTGGCTAACAACACCAGCGCGATGGATGTGATTCTTTGCCGCAATGTGCTGATGTATTTCACCGCGCAACACGCAAAGCAGGTTGCCGATCATTTTCACCGCGCGCTGGTTGACGGCGGGTGGTTAATTGTCAGTCTGACGGAAGCGTCAAATAGTTTGCTTTCCTCGTTCACACCGGTTGTGTTTCCGAGGGCAGTGCTGTATCGGAAGATGAAAAATACAGAATCAACGTCACGCGTTAGCGAGCATCAGCGACCGCCATTGTTTGCGAAGACCGAAGTCGCACTTCCGATGCCGCCGGTCATGCAGCCAGTGCCAGCGGCTACCGATATTCACGTGGCGCATGCCGACCCGTTACCAGCCCCACAGCAGGATGAGCGTGAGGTCCTGTCCAGAATGGCGCGCAGTTGCGCCGATCAGGGCCAGCTAAGTGAGGCGCTGGCGTGGTGCGAAAAGGCCATCGCCGCTGACAAGCTGAACCCGTCGCACTATTATCTCAGCGCTACTATTTTGCAGGAGCAGGGACAGCATGATGGCGCGATACAGTCATTGATGCGCGCGCTCTATCTCGATCCCGATTTCGCGCTCGCCCACTTTGCCTTGGGGAATCTGCATCAGTCGCAGGGACGCTACCGCGAAGCGCAACGCTATTTCGGCAATGTGCTGCTGCTGTTGCGCAAACACCCGCCGAATGAAACCCTGCCTGAAGCGGATGGGCTGACTGCTGGGCGGCTGGCCGAGATAGTCACGTCCTTGTTGGCAAGTTTGCCGCAGGCTGCGGCAAACGTCTGAGAGGAAGACCGTCATGAATACCCCACAAAAAAACCACAAGATCATCGACTGGCGCGAAATAGAGAAACGACTGGAAACGGCATGTGTCGCAATCGAGCGTATCTGGGCACCGACTGCCGGGGATACTCAACGGATTTTGAAAGCAAGGGCACAGACACTCGCCCGTGAAGCCGTGCCAGCGGATACCGCCGACGCAACAATCGAGGTCATTGAATTTTTCCTCGCCCATGAGCGCTACGCCATCGCATCAGAGTACGTTCGCGAGGTCCATCCGCTGGAAGAGTTTACACCGCTCCCCTGCACTCCGGCCTTTGTACTCGGCATCGTCAATGTGCGCGGCGAGATACTTTCTATCATCGACATCAAGAAATTTTTCGATCTCCCCGAAAAAGGATTGACTGACCTTAATAAGTTGATTGTGCTCGAATCTGGAGGCATGGTATTCGGCATTGTGGCCGATGCGATAAGCGGCGTGCGCCGTATTCTGCGCGCCGATATTCAGCCATCCCTGCCGACGCTGACGGGCATACGCGAAAATTATTTGCTAGGGGTGACTGCGGAGCGCGTGGTCATCCTCGATGCTGAAAAACTTTTGAGCGACGAGAAGCTTATCGTGCAGGAACAGGTGAAGGGATAGGAAATATTTAGGTTCAAGTTTGACAGAATGACAAGGAGAATAAAAATGAAATGGTCTATTGGAACAAAAATTGGCGCGGGTTACGCTCTGGCGATAGTTATTCTAGTTGTCATTGGCGTGTTCTCATACCGGAACACGACCACACTCATCGATGCCGCACAGATGAAAGCACATTCCTACCAAGTACTCGAAAATCTGAAAGAGGTGCTTTCCACATTGAAGGATGCCGAGACTGGTCAACGAGGCTATATCATAACTGGAAAAGATCGTTATCTCGATCCATACCAGGCTGGGATATCAGACGTTAATCAAACCATGCAGCATCTCAAGGGGTTGACCTCGGATAACCCAAACCAGCAGCAGCGGCTCGTGGCTCTTGACCCCCTGATTGCAGCCAAACTTTCCGAGCTTAAGGAAACGATTGATTTGCGAAAAACTAAAGGATTGGATGCTGCGGTAAAGGTGGTACGGACGGATAACGGAAAGAAGGCAATGGATAGTATCCGGAAGCTAATCGTCGATATGGATAATGAGGAAAGGATGTTATTGGAGCGGCGTAATAACGAGGTAATGACGAGTTCAAATATTACGATTTCTGTCATTGTTTATGGCATACCGCTCGCTTTTGCACTATTGGTTCTGGTTGGTTTCTGGATCACCCGCATCATTACTCGCCAACTTCGCGAAAGCATTAATCAACTCTCTGTCTCTTCTGCCCAGATTCTTGCCACGACGACTCAAGTGGCCGCCGGTTCTGCCGAGACGGCGAGTGCAGTGAGCGAGACTACCGCGACGGTGGAAGAAGTGAAGCAGACGGCGCAGTTGTCTAGCCAGAAGGCGCGTTCTGTTTCCGATATCGCGCAGAAAGCCTCGCAGGTTTCTTTGACTGGGCGGCAATCGGTGGAGGAAGCGATTGTCGGCATGCAGCGCATTCAGGAGCAAATGGAATCCATTGCAGAGAGCATCGTGCGGCTGTCCGAGCAAAGCCAGTCCATCGGCGAGATCATCGCAACCGTCAACGATCTGGCCGAGCAATCCAATCTGCTTGCTGTGAATGCCGCGATTGAGGCGGCGAAGGCGGGCGAGCAGGGCAAAGGTTTTGCGGTCGTCGCGCAAGAGGTCAAGAGCCTGGCGGAACAATCCAAACAGGCGACTGCCCAGGTGCGCACGCTACTCGGCGACATCCAGCGGGCGACCAGCGCTGCGGTGCTGGCCACCGAGCAGGGCAGCAAGACGGTGCAAGCCGGGGTGAAACAAACGACCGAGACCGGCGAAGCTATCCGGCAGCTTTCTGACAGCGTCGTTGAGGCGGCGCAGGCGGCCACGCAAATTGCGGCTTCGAGCCAGCAGCAGATGGTGGGCATGGATCAAGTGGCGCAGGCTATGGAAAATATCAAGCAAGCCAGCGCGCAGAACGTTGCCGGTACCGGGCAGTCCAAGGTCGCCGCACAGAGCCTGCATGAACTGGGGCGGAAGCTGAGTGACCTGATCGGAGGCAAGGTCGCATGACTTCGCGCATCGCAGTTTTTGTAAATTAAAATATTTGCAGCTCGAACCATGACCAAACAAAACGATGACTTCCAGAAAAGACTGCTCGCGATCTTCAAGGTCGAGGCGGACGAACATCTTAAACTGATGTCGGCGGGGCTGATCGAATTAAAAAATAGTCCTGCGGCAGATAGGTATGCGGAAATCGTCGAGACCGTGTTTCGCGATGCGCACAGCCTGAAGGGTGCCGCGCGGGCGGTAAACTTCAAGGAGGTCGAGTTGGTTTGCCAGTCGCTGGAGGGCGTGTTCGCGGCACTGAAAGGCAAGCGACTCGCCGTTTCCCCGCCGCTATTCGACCTGATGCAGGAGGCGATTGATGATCTTGGCAAGCTCCTCTCGACGGAAGGGGCGGCGATGACTATGGCAGGGACGACGGTGATTGCATCATTGACCCGGCGGCTCACTGATGCTTTACAGGGGTCGTTTTTCCCGTCTGAGGCAAGCCAATTTTCGGCGACACTGCCCGCAGCCGTTCAAACGATGCCGTCGGTACAACAGACTCCAATCGCGCTCCTCGTGCCCTCGGACATAGTGACTACTGAAACGACCGCAGCGGTTGTCACAGCGGTTGTCACACCTGCGCCGACGCCATCTCACAGCGTCGCTCCGATCCTCCCAAACGGGACAGTCAGGGTTTCCACGCAGAAGCTCGATGCGGTAATGCGGCAGGTCGAGGAGCTGCTGGCCCCACGGCTGGCCTCGGCTCAGCGCGCCAAGGAGTTGCGCGAGGTCACGGCCTCTTTCACAACCTGGAAAAAACAGCGGGCACGCATGCGGCCCGTGCTGCAGTTGATCGAGCGCTACGTCGAAACAGGAGACAAGGGCGCTGTCGGAGGGCTGCCAGAACTTCTGACACAAGCACTACCCAAGCTGCTGGAGCATCTGGAAGCCGAACAGCTGTTTATGCATACACTGGAAGAACGGCTGCTGCGCTTGAGCAAGTTTGCCGCGCATGACCGGCGCGCTTTGGCAGGCATGAGCGATAACCTCTTGCATGACGTGAAGGAAATGAACCTGCTGCCGTTTTCTTTGCTGCTCGAAATTTTTCCGCGTTTCGCCCGCGAGCTTGCCCGCGATCAGATCAAGCAGGTGGAGCTGGTGATCCAGGGCGGCGAAATTGAAATCGACCGGCGTACGCTGGAAGAGATCAAGGATCCGCTGATGCACCTGCTGCGAAATTGCATCGATCACGGCATCGAGCAGCCGGCCATCCGGCAGGCCAAGGGCAAGCCGCCGCAAGGAACCATCACCGTTTCCATTGCGCAAAAAGACGGCGGAAAAATCGAGATTCTGGTTGCCGATGACGGCGCGGGCATCGACGCTGCCAAGGTGAAAGCGGCGGCGCTCAAGCTCGGTCTCGTTTCTGCCGAGGAGGCGGAAAAATTGAATGAACAGGAGGCACAGGCGCTCATTTTTCATTCTGGTCTTTCCACCAGCCAGATCATCACGGACATCTCGGGACGCGGGCTTGGGCTTGCCATCGTGCGGGAAAAAGTCGAGCACCTCGGTGGTGTCGTAGCCCTTGAGTCCGGCAGCGATGGTTTGACAAATGGGAGCAGTACAACCTTCCGTATCACGCTGCCGCTGATGCTATCCACATTTCGAGGTGTGCTGGTTCGCGTCGGGGTACATTGCTTCATCATCCCCGCGCTCAGCGTCGAGCGCGTGACGCGGGTGGTTCAACAAGACATCATGACGGTGGAAAATCGCGCAACGATTTCGCTCGATGGACAGGCCATAGCGCTGGTCAGTCTCGGCGATGTGCTAGAACTGCCGCGCCAGAGCGCAACAGATAAAGTGCCGGAGCAGGCACAGGTGGTTGTTCTCGGTACCGGTCACCAGCATGTGGCGTTCCGGGTGGACGAGATTCTGGGTGAGCAGGAAGTGCTGGTCAAGACGCTGGGCCGACAGCTCTCTCGCGTGCGCAACATCATTGGGGCGAGTGTGCTGGGAACAGGTCAAGTGGTCGCGGTACTCAATGTGCCTGATTTGTTGAAATCTGCGGTGAATCGGGCTGCAGCTTCGCCCTCGCCCTTTGTCACCGAGAAATTCGCCGCCGATAAATTTGAAGCGGCGGCAACGCAGTCCATCCTGGTGGTGGAAGACTCGATTACCTCGAGAGCATTGCTCAAGAACATCCTCGAATCGGCAGGTTACGTTGTCACGACTGCGGTGGATGGGGTTGATGCTTACACGACACTCAAGACCGGGACGTTCGATCTGATCGTGTCAGACGTGGAAATGCCGCGTATGGACGGCTTCGATCTGACAGTCAAGGTGCGCGCGGATAAACAGTTTGCCGGATTGCCGGTGGTACTGGTGACGGCGCTGGAATCGCGCGAGCACCGCGAACGCGGCATCGATGTCGGTGCCAATGCCTATATTGTGAAAAGCAGTTTCGATCAGAGCAATCTGCTCGAAGTTGTCCGGCGGCTGATTTGAACATGAAGCTACGAGCTGCGAACATAAATGGAGGGAAAGCCTTTGATCAAAGTACTGGTAGTTGAAGACTCTCCCGTGGTGCGCGAGTTTCTCATTTACATTCTTAACTCCGATCCCGACATACAGGTGGTCGGCAGTGCTGGCAATGGTGAGGAAGCGCTCAAGGCTGTGAAGCGCTATCGCCCCGATGTGATCACGATGGACATTCACATGCCGAAAATGGATGGGCTGGAGGCGACGCGCCGCATCATGGAAACCGACCCGATCCCCATCGTGATCGTCAGCGGGAGCACGGATGCGCACGAAAATACCAAGACATTCCGCGCCATGGAAGCGGGAGCTTTGGCCGTACTCATACGTCCGGCCGGCATCGGCCACCCGGACCATGAAACCACCGCGAAGGAACTGGTGCAAACAGTGAAGCTGATGTCGGAAGTAAAGGTGGTGCGGCGCTGGCCGCAGACCCGGCGCGAGCCGGTCTTGCCCCCGGTGGCGCTGGCGGGTAAGCAAGAAAGGGTCAAAATAAAAGTGATCGCGATAGGTGCCTCGACCGGCGGGCCACCCGTGTTGCAGACGATACTGGCGATGCTGCCCAGAGAATTTCCTGTGCCAGTATTGATTGTCCAGCACATGGCGGCAGGCTTTATCAGCTCCTTCGTCGAATGGCTGGCACAGTCGTCCGTCCTGCCGGTGCAAGTGGCCATGCACGGCGAGACCATGTTGCCCGGCCACGTCTATGTCGCGCCCGATGAGTGTCAGATGAAGGTGGAGCAAGGCGGAAAAATCGTTCTCACCCATGACGAGCCGGAAAACGGGCTGCGCCCCTCCGTCTCTTATTTGTTCCGCTCGCTTGCCGCCGTGTATGGCGGCGACGCTGTCGCTGGTCTGCTTACCGGCATGGGGCGCGATGGCGCCGAGGAACTGCGGCTGTTGAAGGAAAAAGGATCAATCACTTTTGCCCAGGATAAGGATAGCTCGGTGGTACACGGCATGCCGGGCGAGGCGATCAAGCTGAATGCGGCGACGTTTATTCTGGCACCGGACAAAATTGCCGCCGTGCTGATGAGTTTGGCAAATGGCAAATCTGGAATGTAGGAGCGCAATTCATTGCGCGATAGCTTGGCCACAAAATCGCCCGATAAATCGGGCTCCTACGATTGATTGCGAAATGGAATAACAGCCCGGCGTGTTGGGCAGACAACAATTCAAAGAAGGGGAACCAGCAATGAAATCCGAGGAGCAGGACAAGAAAAATGGCGATCACACTCTTATCACACCTACAATACTCATCGCAGAAGACAGCCGCACCCAGGCCGAGCAACTCGGTTTTATGCTCGAGCAGCACGGTTATCAGGTAACCATTGCGGCCAACGGCAAGCTGGCTCTTCAAGCAGCACAGGCGCAAAAACCTACTCTGCTAATCAGCGACATCATGATGCCGGAAATGGACGGCTACGAATTGTGCAAGGCGATCAAGTCCGATAAAAAATTGAAGGATGTACCGGTCATTCTGGTCACCACGCTTTCCGATGCGCAGGACGTGATTCGAGGGCTGGAGTGCGGCGCGGACAACTTCATCCTCAAACCCTATGACGACCAATACCTGCTGAATCGCGTGAAGTTCTTGCTGCTGAACACCGAAATGCGCCAGACCGACCAAGCGGGCATGGGAGTGGAAATATTCTTCAAGGGGCAGAAGCATTTCATCGCGTCCGACCGTTTGCAGATACTCAACCTATTGCTCTCCACCTATGACGCCGCCATCCAGCGAAATGAAGATCTGAGCCGCGCAAAGAATGAGTTGCAACAGCTCAACATCACACTGGGTGAAGCCAACCGTCGCCTCGAACAAGATGGGTTGGTGCGGCTGCGCAACATGGCCGATCTCGAGCAGGCACGGCGTGATGCCGAGCAAGCCAACAAGGCGAAGTCGAATTTCCTCGCCGCGATGAGTCACGAAATACGCACACCGATGAACGGCGTGATCGGCATGATAGACGTGCTGCAATTGAGCAGCCTTAATCCCCAACAGATGGAAATGAGCAATATTATCCACGACTCGGCATATGCTCTGCTTGCCGTGATTGACGACATTCTCGATTTCTCCAAGATTGAAGTAGGCAAGTTGCAGATTGAAAGCCTGCCAATGAATATCGCCAACGTGGTGGAGGGAGTATGCGAAACACTGGATCATCTGGCTCTGAAAAAAGAGGTGGAGCTGAACCTGTTCACCGATCCGTCCCTGCCCACACGGGTACTCGGCGACCCCGGTCGGCTGCGCCAGATACTGGTCAACCTGGCGAACAACGCCATCAAATTTTCCAGCGGACAGGGTCGAAAAGCACAGGTGTCGGTGCGCGCCCTGTTGGCTGAAGGTACAGCAGACGGGCAGAGCCGTTTACCTCTCCTCAATCTTCTCCCGATTGCGGGCGGGGAGGCGAATGAATCGCTTCGCGATGTTAAACAAATCCAGCTGGAGTTTCGCGTGTCCGACAACGGCATCGGCATTGATGCGGAAACCCAGGCACGGCTGTTTACTCCCTTCACCCAGGCCGACACGTCCACCACCCGGAATTTTGGCGGCAGCGGGCTGGGGCTGGCCATCTGCCGCCAGTTGGTGGAGATGATGGGCGGCGAAATCGCTGTGCAGAGCGAACCGGGCAAGGGCGCCGTGTTCACTGTGCGCCTGCCGTTCGCGCTGCCGATGGAAAAACCCGACGTCGATAAACCACCCTCGCCGGTCGCCGGACTGTGCTGCCTGGTGGTGGGCGGCGCGGACAGCATGGCTGGGGACATGGCCGCTTATCTCGCGCATGACGGCGCGCCAGTCGAGCAAGCAGAAGACGTTGCGGCCGCCCGGCAATGGATAGATCGCCGCCAGCCCGGATTGTGCGTCGTGGTCATCGACACACCGGACGCCAACTCGCCGCAATTCAATTCGCTACTGGATGGATTACGCACTGCTGCAAGCACCCGAACCGGACTGGATGTTCGTTTCGTTATCATCGGGCGCGGCAAACGCCGGCAGTGCCGGGTTGAAGCTGCCGACCAGGTTACTCTGGACGCAGAGGTCATGCACCGCAAAGCATTTCTGGAGGCGGTTTTGATTGCCGCCGGACGAATCAAGAAGCAAGACCTGAGCGTCCTGCCCGATGGCACCGGGAAGACGCCCACACCGTTGTCGCGCGCAGAGGCGCGCCAGCAGGGCCGCTTGATCCTGATCGCCGAAGACAATGAGATCAACCAGAAAGTCATCCTGCAACAGCTCAAGTTGCTCGGCCAAACGGCAGACATCGCAGGCAATGGCCGCGAGGCGCTGGAACTGTGGCAAAGCGGCGATTACCGTCTGCTGCTCACCGACCTGCACATGCCGGAGATGGACGGCTATGAGCTGACTGCTGCCATACGAGCCAGTGAGGTAAAGACCCGTGAAGCCGGCAAACCACGCACAACTATCATCGCCTTCACCGCCAATGCCCTCAAGGGCGAGGCCGAGCACTGTCGCGAAGTTGGCATGGATGATTATCTGAGCAAGCCGGTGCAACTGGCCAACCTGAAAGCGATGCTGGAAAAATGGCTGCCCGTTACCGCCGAGTCCGTGCCGGTTGACGTGAACGTGCTCAAGGCATTAATAGGCGACGATAAGGCGACCATAGCCGAGTTCCTGAAAGGCTTCCGCATCAGTGCGGATAAAATTGCGACGGAACTGCGCACTGCCTGCGCGACAGGTAATACGGCAGGTGTTGCTGCGGCGCATAAACTCAAGTCATTGGCGCGCTCGGTAGGCGCGCTGGCTTTGAGCGAGTTGTGCGCCGAAATGGAACAGGCGGGCAAGGCGGGGCAGACCGCAGAACTGGCCGCGTTGCTGCCCCGCTTCGAGGCGGAAATGTCCGCCGTGAACAATTATCTGGATCAGTTATAGGCGCGCTCCCCTTTGGAGAGAACGGGAATAAAAAGAAAGAAATCATGCCCAAAAAAACTGCGATCAATATTTTGCTGCTCGACGATGAACCCACGATGCTCAAGTTGCTGGCACGTATGCTGGCGAACATGGGGTTTACTTCGATCACCTCTTGCGACAATGGACATGCAGCGCTGGCGTTGTTTGATGGTCCCGACTCTCCCAATCTGATTTTGCTGGATTTGAACATGCCCCAAATGGACGGGACCGAGTTCGTGCGCAAGCTGGTCGAGCGGCGTTACGCCGGCAGCCTCATTCTGGTGAGCGGCGAAGATCAGCACGTGTTGCAGACCACTCAGAAAATGATACAGGCGTACAAAATAAAATTATTGGGCCGTCTGGACAAGCCGGTGACGCCGGAAGCTCTGATGGCCGTGCTGGCGAAGTGGGCCACGCCATCGCAACCGGATTACGGGACGACGAAGAAAATTTATGGTGCTGATGAGCTGCGCGCAGCGATCGCCAACGGCGAGCTGGTCAATTACTATCACCCCAAGGTCGATGTCGAGACCGGACGGGTGATGGGGGTGGAAACACTGGTGCGCTGGAACCATCCTGTGGACGGCATGGTGTTGCCGGATCAGTTCATCGGCGTGGCGGAAGCACACGATCTGATCAACGACCTGACCCGTGTGGTGTTGACCAGCGCGCTGGCCCAGGCACAGGCTTGGCAAAAGGCTGGACTGTCGCTGCAACTGGCGGTCAATGTGTCCATGGATAACCTGGCATCATTGGATTTTGCGGATACTGCCGCCGAATTGGCGGCCAGGGCCGATGTGCCGCCGCAGCAGGTGGTGCTGGAAGTGACGGAAGCTCGCCTGTTGCAGAAGGAGCTGCGCGTGCCGCTGGAAACGCTGGCACGTCTACGTCTCAAGCACTTTCGGCTTTCGATTGACAACTTTGGCACCGGGCATTCCAACCTGAGCCAGTTGCGCGATGTTCCCTTTGACGAACTTAAAATAGACCGGAACATCATGCATGGCGTATGCACCGACGTCACAATACGAGCGGAATATGACACCGGTCTGGCCACGGCAAGGGAATTGAACATGGAAACCGTCGCCGTAGGGGTGGAAGACCTGGGCGACTGGGATCTGTTGCGCAGCACAGGCTGCAATCTCGCACAAGGCAATTTCATTGCCCGGCCTATGCCTGCCGCCAAATTACCCGACTGGATAACGGACTGGCATAAGCGGGTGAGCAATGGATACCGGTGAAATCGTGAATAACAAATCCGCAGTCAGGGTGCTGGTGCTCGACGACGAGCCCTTCATGCTCAAACTGTTGGCGCGCATGCTGACGAACCTCGGCTACGCCCAGGTCAGCACCTGCGACAACGGCCACGCCGCGCTGGAGCGGGTTGATGATTCGGACCGATCACCGAATCTGATATTGCTGGATCTCAATATGCCGCAGATGGATGGGGTCGAGTTCGCGCGCCGCCTGGTCGAACACCATTATGCGGGTGCCCTCATTCTGGTGAGCGGAGAAGATGAACGCATGCAGCAGTCTGTCGAGAAGCTGGTGCGGGCGCATAAAATTCCGGTGCTGGGCCACCTGCACAAGCCAGCCTCGCCGGAAGGGCTGGCGGTGTTGCTGGAGAAGTGGACGGCGCCGACGCAAGACGATTCCTCCGGTGCGCCGAAAAAAAATTCGACAAAGAAAATTTATACTGCGGACGAGGTGCGCGCCGCCATCGCCAACGGCGAACTGGTCAATTATTACCAGCCCAAGGTGGTGATCGCCACGGGTGAAGTGGTGGGCGCTGAATCTCTGGTGCGCTGGCAGCATCCGCAGGACGGGATGGTGTTCCCCGACCAGTTCATCGGCGTGGCGGAAGCGAACGGACTGATTGACGACCTGACCCGCGTGGTGCTGGATAACGCATTGGCCCAGATCAGGCGTTGGGAAGAATCCGGATTGAAGTTGCGCGTGTCGATCAATGTCTCCATGGATAATCTGGCCTCGCTGGATTTTGCAGATTTTGTCGCCGCACAAGTCGCCGCAGCGGGCGTGTCTCCGCAAAGCGTGGTGCTGGAGGTGACGGAAAGCCAGTTGATGCGGGACGCGCGCGCACCGCTCGAAATCCTGACCCGGTTGCGTCTGAAGCGATTCAAACTATCCATCGACGATTTTGGCACTGGGAATTCTTCTCTGGCCCAGTTGCGCGACATTCCATTCGATGAGCTCAAGATAGACCAGAGTTTCGTGCACGGTGCCTGGGCCAACGACACACTGCGGGCGCTGTTTGATTCCAGCCTCAGCCTGGCGAAGCAACTAGGCATGGAGACCGTGGCGGAAGGGGTAGAGGACCGGGCAGACTGGGATTTTCTGCGCAGAACGGAATGTGATCTCGCGCAGGGTTATTTTATCGCCCGCCCGATGCCCGCCGGCGATCTGTCCGCATGGATACAGTCCTGGCAAAAAACTTCGATAGATTTAATTTAGCAGGGAGAATCCCGTAGGCATTTTGTAATTGGGCTGAGCCAATTTGTAAGAGCGCTTAGTGGTGCCGGGGGGGGGAATTGAACCCCCACGCCATTTCTGGCACCGGATTTTGAGTCCGGCACGTCTACCAATTCCATCACCCCGGCTAAGCGGGGCGCATTATCCACGAAGCGAGCCGCCATATCAACTACAATTGAAATTATATAAGGCTAAACTGGTTCGATTTCGCCGTAGGTGCGGCTTATATTCATGCTTGGTATGTGTGCAATCAAAGGTTCATTCGGCGAAAAGACGCGTCAGGTGTTAAGATGAACGGCATTTTTTACAGTGAGAGCAGGAGTTTAAGAGGTGTGCGGGCTCCACACTATTTGTTTTTATATACAACATGGGTTTTGATAAGCAAGCATGAGATTTAATAGTCCTCACCTACGCTTCACGCGAA
This sequence comes from Gallionella sp., assembly GCA_017880865.1. GTDB lineage: Bacteria > Pseudomonadota > Gammaproteobacteria > Burkholderiales > Gallionellaceae > Gallionella. The sequence goes on along the minus strand of JADGRL010000006.1, from coordinate 29,570 downwards.
TAATTATCGCCAGCATTTTGATTGCATTCCTGTCGGGTTGTGCGCTTGCATCTCGGGATGCACTTCGATGACAGCAATGCCAGGGTCGAGCCAGTCAATGGCGCTCTTGCCGTCACCCCGATCATCAAAACCATTACCTCGCAGCTAATACAGCAAGAGCAACAGCTGGCTAGAACCGGAATTCACGCCGACCTTTCCGCAATAATGCTGCCGCCGCAGTCTTATAAAATCGGCGCGGGCGATGAAAGCAAGCATCACTAAATGGACGTAATGTGTTAATGTTGCGAGCGTTTTTTAAACTTGCACGGCATCCTGTGTGGGATGCTCAACAATTGAAAAGTCCCGTTATGACCTGCAATCTATCGAAGTCCGCCCTTGTCTCCAAGCTGGGAATATTTCTGACCGCGCTGGTTCTGGCTGCCTGCAGCGCCGCGCCGGGCATGAATATGGGCAGCGGTGTAGCGCAGTCGGGAGTAGAGCCGGTATTGAAAGAGATCACCCCGCAACTGCTGCAGGAAGAGCGCGCGACCCGGGATAAATCCATCCAGCAGCAAGCAAGCCTGCTGTTCGCCGATCCCAAGCCGTACACGGTCGGGATCAATGATGTCATTTCCGTCGTGATGTTCGGCCTGACTGAAATGACGACGAGTGTTTCCGTCGTGATGGCCCCCATCCCCAACAGTGCGGCGGATAGTCTGGTGACCTCGGGCTACGCGGTCGATTCGGAAGGGCAGGTCCATCTGCCCTATGTCGGGGCAGTCCAGGTGGCCGGCTTGACCGAGCGCGGACTGCATGAACTGCTGATTCAGCGCTACGAAAAATTCATCAAGAAACCCGAACTGGAAGTGCGGGTAGCGTCTTACCGCAGCAAGCGCCTGTATATGGATGGCGAGATAAAAACCCCCGGCATTTTGCCCATCATCGATATCCCGATGACCTTGCCCGAGGCATTGAGCCGGGCAGGCGGGGCAACAGCCCTGGGCGACCTGAGCTCGCTGACCTTGAGCCGAGCCGGGAAAAACTATGTGGTCAACGTGCCGCAGCTGGCCGCGCACGGTGTCGACCCGTCGCGCATCCTGCTGGAAAACGGCGATATGGTGCGCGTCCCTCCGCGCGAGGAAGGCAAAGTGTTCGTGTTGGGCGAGGTCACCAAACCCACTACCTTATTGCCGCACAATGGCCGGATGAGTCTCAACGAAGCGCTGGGTGAAGCGGGCGGGGTCAGCACCTCCAGCGGTGAACCGCGGCAGATCTATGTAGTGCGCAATACCGGCGATACACATCCGCTGGTCTATCATCTGGACGCGGCATCACCGGTGGCGCTGGCGCTGGCGGAAAGCTTCGAGCTGCAAGCCAAGGATGTGATCTATGTCGACGCCACCGCGCTGACGCGCTGGAACCGCGTGGTCAACCTGATCCTGCCAACCGCGCAGCTGGTGGTGGATAGCAAGTACCTCAGTATCATCAAATGATCAAGCGCATCCTTGTCCTGTGCATCGGCAATATCTGCCGCAGCCCGATGGCGGAAGGCCTGCTCAAGCAGGCTTTGCCCGGCCATGATGTTTCGTCGGCAGGACTGGGCGCACTGGTGGGCCAGCCGGCAGACCCGCATGCCGTTGCGCTGATGCAGCAGCAAGGCATTGACATCAGCGCGCATCGGGCGCGGCAATTGGAAAGCTGGATGGTCGTCGCAGCAGATCTGGTGCTGGTGATGGATATGGAACAGAAGCGCCATCTGGAACAGCAATATCCGCTGTGCCGGGGCAAGGCGTTTCGCATGGGTGAATCTGGCAAATTCGATATCGGCGACCCCTACCGGCAGGAGCTGGATGCCTTTCGCGAGGCAGCCGGACTGATACAGCAGGGTGTGGCTGCGTGGGTGGAGCGCATCCGGTCGACCACCGTAAAGACAGCCCGCTGAGCTTTAATATAATGAACCCTGAAAAGCTTGCCATGGAAGAAGACGAAATCAATCTGGTCCAGTTGCTGGATACCCTGTATTTTCAGCGCAAGCTGATCGCGGCGGTGGTTGCGCTATTCGCGCTGCTGGGGCTGGCGTATGTCATCCTGGCGACCCCTGTATATCAATCTGAAATGATGATCCAGATCGAGGAAGCCAGCAACCCGGCCAAGAATGCGCTGAGCGATCTTTCAGCGCTGTACGATACCAAAACCGCGGCTACTGCCGAGATCGAGATATTGCGCTCGCGCATGGTGGTCGCGCATGCGGTAGACAATCTGCATCTGGATATGGAAGTGCATCCCCGCTACTTCCCCTTCGTCGGCGCATGGCTGGCCAAGCAGCGAGACACGCTCTCGCAACCGGGGCTGCTGGGACTGGGCGGCTATGCCTGGGGCAACGAGCATATCGAGATCGGCCAATTCGTGGTGCCTGCGGGCGCGCAGGAAAAGACCTTTACCCTCACTGCAGAAGAGCAGGGGGGATACTTGCTGAGCATGGACGATCTGCAGTTCCACGGACAAGTGGGCAAGAGCGAAACGATCCCTTACGCTGGCGGCAACATCACATTGCTGGTAGCCCAGTTGGCAGCCAATCCCGGGGTCCGCTTCATCCTCCGCTGTCATTCCCATCTGAAGACGGTCGAGAGACTGCAAGGCCAACTCAACATCAGCGAAAAAGGCAAGCAGTCCGGCATCCTGAGCGTCAGCATGGAAGGCGCAGACCCGCTGCGCATCACCGATATCCTGAATGAGATCGGCCGGGGGTATGTGCAGCAAAACATCGAGCGCAAATCGGCCGAAGCCGAGAAGACGCTGACCTTTCTGGATACTTATCTGCCCGACGTGAAACAAAGCATGGAAGACGCGGAGGCGCGCTACGTCGCGCTGCGCAATGCGCGCGGCTCGGTTGATCTGAGCGAAGAAGTGAAGCTGATCCTGAAGCGCTCTGTCGAGGCGCAAACCAAATTGGGCGAGCTAAGGATCAAACGCGCAGAGTTGCTCAATCGCCTGACTCTCGCGCACCCGGCAGTGGAAGCGGTGGATGCGCAGATCGCCGGGCAGCAAAAAGAAATAGCCCGCGTGGATGAAGAGATCCGCAAGCTGCCCAGTCTGGAACGCCAATTGCTCGGTCTGACGCGTGACGTCAAGATCAATTCCGAGCTCTACACCAGCCTGCTGAATACGGCACAACAATTGCGCCTGCTCAAGGCCGGCAAAACCGGTAACGTGCGCATCGTCGACAGCGCGGTGGTGCCCGAAGATGCGATCAAGCCGAAACGTTTGATGGCTTTTGGCCTGTTCCTTTTGGTAGGCGTGCTGCTGGGCGTGGGCGCCGCTTTCGTCAGGAAATTCATGTTCGGTGGCATTGAAGATTCGCATGAGATCGAAGAGCGCACCGGTTTGGTGGTGTTCGCCAACGTGCCTATCAGCGCAATGCAGAGCAGCCTGAATGAAAAGATCAATGCGAAGGCGGCGGGCATGTTCGTGCTGGAACACGTCGATGCACACGATGCGGCCATTGAAAGCCTGCGCAGCTTCCGCACCGCGCTGCAGTTTGCCATGCAGGATGCCAAAAACAATCTGGTCATGATCACCGGGCCAACGCCGGGCGTGGGTAAATCGTTTGTTTCGGTGAATGCGGCGGCGGTGCTGGCTGCATCCGGCAAGCGCGTATTGCTGATGGACCTTGACCTGCGCAAGGGCCACATCAACCAGTATGTCGGCATGCCGCGCGACAATGGCATGGCGGAACTGGTTGCGGGTGAGCGCACCCTGGAACAGGTAGTGCACCGCAACATCCTGCCCAATCTGGATTTCATCCCAACCGGTGCTCTGTCTTCCGCTCCACATCTATTGCTGATGCACGGCAACTTGAAACAACTGCTGGAAAGAGTGTCCTCGGAATACGATCTGGTATTGCTGGATACCCCGCCCGTGCTGGCGGTCACCGATGCCATCGTGATGATCGAGCATGTTGGCACCACCATTTTGGTAACCAGAGAGGGCGTCACCACGCTGGGAGATCTGAACGAAACCGTGAAGCGCCTGACCCAGGTCGGCGCCAAGGCGTCCGGTATCGTATTTAATGCAGTGCGCGCACGCCCCGGCAAATATGGCTACACCTATGGCAAATATCGTTATTCCAGCGATGCTTACCGGCAATACACCAAGAGCCCATAAGTGTGGGATGTGCGCTTGTTGATGTTTAACCTAAACAGCAAGAGGCCTGAAGTATATATCTAGGCCTTTTGGCATAAAGGATTAAGTAAGCGGATTTGAAATATCCGCTGCCCTAAAAATACTGTAAATCCAATTTTTGGTTCGCGGTTCAACTCACAAAATAATTAGAGGCTCATAGTAATGAAAATCGCAGTCGTGGGTCTTGGTTATGTCGGTTTGCCACTGGCAGTCGAGTTCGGTAAAAAATATTCCACGGTCGGGGTTGATCTGTCAGCAGAGAAAATCGCCGCGTATCGCAATTTCGTTGATCCGACCGGCGAAGTCAGTTCGGAAGACTTGCGTGCCGCAACGCAACTCAGCTGTCATACCGATCCGCAGATTTTGAGCGAAGCGGATTTCATTATCATTGCCGTGCCCACCCCAGTGGATGATGCGCACCAACCGAACTTTACGCCGCTGATCAAGAGCTCTGAGGCGGTTGGCAAATACATCAAACGCGGTGCGATCGTGGTTTATGAATCCACCGTCTATCCCGGTGCTACAGAAGAAGTATGTATACCGCTGATCGAAAAGCATTCCGGCCTCAAGTGGAAAAAGGATTTCTTTGTCGGTTACAGCCCTGAGCGTATCAACCCCGGTGACAAAGAACGCACCGTCACCAAGATCGTCAAGGTGGTATCGGGCGACACGCCGGAAACACTCAAGACGGTCAGCGAAGTCTACGCTTCCATTATTACGGCGGGTGTTTATCCGGCCAGCAGCATCAAGGTTGCCGAAGCCGCCAAGGTCATCGAAAACACCCAGCGCGACCTGAACATCGCCTTGATGAACGAGCTGGCCATCATCTTTAACAAGATCGGTATCGACACGCTGGAAGTGTTGAAAGCAGCGGGGAGCAAATGGAACTTCCTGCCATTTCGCCCCGGTCTGGTTGGAGGGCATTGCATCGGCGTTGACCCGTATTACTTGACCCACAAAGCAGACATGCTGGGTTACCATCCGCAAGTCATTCTGGCAGGTCGCCGCATCAATGACGGCATGGCGGCCTATGTGGCACAGCAAACTGTGAAAAAAATCATTCAGGCGGGTGGGTGTGTTAAAGGCTCCAAGGTCATCATACTCGGCCTCACCTTCAAGGAAAACTGCCCCGACCTGCGCAACAGCAAAGTCGCTGACCTGGTGAAAGAGCTGCAGGAATTTGGTTGTGATGTCAGTGTTCATGATCCGCTGGCCGAATCCAAAGAAGCCATGCACGAATATGGCATCACGTTGATCGAATGGAGTGCCCTACCTGATCAGGCGGACGCCATTGTTGCGGCGGTTTCGCACAACGAATATACCAGCCAGCCCGTTATGCAATTGCTGGCAAAATTGAAGCCGGGCGGCGTGTTTATCGACATCAAATCGGCGTACTCGTGTGAGGCGATTGAAGCTGCCGGCATCACATTGTGGCGGCTGTAAATATGGCTAACGCATACACTCAACTCAAGAACCGCCTTGCCACTGAACCGCACACCTGGCTGATCACCGGCGTGGCGGGTTTCATCGGCAGTAACCTGCTCGAAACCCTGCTCAAATTGAATCAGCGTGTGGTCGGGCTGGACAGCTTCGCCACCGGCCATCAGCGCAATCTGGATGAGGTTCAGTCTTTGGTATCTGCCGAGCAATGGGGCAACTTTCAATTTATCCGGGGCGACATCCGCAACCTGGATGACTGCAAAAGTGCGATGACATTTACTCAGCACTCAGCACTCAGCACTCAGCACTCAGTAGAGTACGTCCTGCATCAGGCCGCTCTGGGCAGTGTGCCGCGCTCGGTCGAAAATCCGATCGCCACCAACGATACCAATATCAACGGCTTCCTCAACATGCTGGTCGCCGCACGCGATGCCAAAGTAAAGCGCTTTGTCTATGCCGCTTCCAGCTCTACCTATGGCGATCATCCCGGCCTGCCCAAAGTAGAAGACAAGATCGGCAAGCCGCTGTCACCCTACGCGGTCACCAAATACGTCAACGAGCTCTATGCCGACGTGTTTGCCCGCACTTACGGTTTCAATACCATCGGCCTGCGCTACTTCAATGTCTTTGGCCCGCGCCAGGATCCAGATGGTGCGTATGCGGCCGTGATCCCGAAGTGGATCGCCAGTATGATCAAGGGCGAGCCGGTGTATATGAATGGCGATGGCGAAACCAGCCGCGACTTCTGCTTCATCGAGAACGTTCGCCAGATCAACCTGCTTGCCGCCACGGCCGAGAATCCTGAAGCCACCAATCAGGTCTACAACGTTGCCGTTGGTGATCGGACTACGCTTAACGACCTTTACGAGCAGCTAAATCTCAATTTGCTGCCCGGCTATCCGCATCTGCAGGGCGTAAAGCCCGTGTATCGTGATTTTCGCGCAGGCGATGTGCGCCACTCGCTGGCCGATATCAGTAAAGCCGCTTTGCGCTTGGGCTACCAGCCTACCCACCGCATCGGCGATGGGTTGAAAGTGGCGATGGAATGGTATGTCAGTTTCGTTTCTGCATAAATGGCGGGTTAAACGACACCTCATGCAATGAAGCAAACAATCCAGCTCGGCACTCTTTCTGCGGCGAATATCGGTATCGCTTTCCTGTTCCAGTGGTATGTCCTCACCCAATTGGGACCTGGAATGGAGACGGATGCGTTATTTGCCGGCATGACGCTTCCGCAGCTGGTATTGGCGGTGATCAGCGGCTCGCTGATGCACGTATTGGTTCCGCTGCTTGCAGGCGAAGACGAAGATCGTCTTCGCCACGATGCGTGGGGATTTTTTGTTCTTGTCGGTGGCTTGTTCGGGTTGCTGGCAACTATCCTCTACGTGACCGCGCCTTGGTGGATACCGCTCACCGTGCCAGGCTTTAATGAAGCAGGGAAGGTATTGACGGTTGAGCTTACGCGTATTCAAATGATCGGTATGGTATTTGCCGCCATCAATGGCGTGCAGTGGGCTACTTACCATGCCCGCCAGCAGTTTGTGTGGGCCGAGTTCACCCCGATTCTGGCAAGTGCTTTTGCCTTGCTGCTATTGATTTGGGCTCTTCCGAGATATGGCGTTGTTGCAGCCGCTTGGATCAGTACCTTGCGCATGGCTCTGCAAACCTTGTTGCTTGCCCCCAGCATGGGACAGCCAGTTTGGCCTGATTTGAGAAGTCCTGCGATCAGCACAGCATGGCAGCGCATCAAACCCCTGCTGTTGGGGACAGCCTATTACAAGACGGATCCGCTGGTTGACCGATTTCTGCTTTCCATTGCCAGTAGCGGCAGCCTGTCGTTGTATTATCTTGCGCAGCAGATTTACGGTGCAGTTAACCAGGTACTCAATAAAGCGATTTCAGCCCCCTTGGTGCCGCTACTAAGCAAGCTTCATAAGGCGGGTGATAGAGATGGTTTTCGGCGTGCTTATCACCGGAAATTATTACAAGTAGCTGCGTTAAGCTTCGCAGGATTATTAGTTGTAGGTTTGTTTGGTCAGACTATGCTTGATTTATTGGTTGGCCACGGGAATGTCAGTGCCGCCAATGTGGAAGAATTATGGTGGATCATGATCTGGCTTGGCGGAGTGTTTGTGGGGGGGGGCGCGGGGCAGATATGCTCATCTTCATTTTACGCTTGTGGTGACACAATAACACCCACGCGGATGTCCATGTTGACCTATACGGCATATATTCCTGGCAAGGTGGCTGCTTTTTATCTTTGGGGTGTGACAGGTTTGGCGATAGCCACGAGTATTTACTACATGACTAATTTATCATTGCAAGTTTACTTATTAGAGAAAAAACAGATTTTATGAATACGCCAAAAGAAATCTTACTCGAAGATGTTAAGTGTCCTCTTGGCTGTAGTAAGAGTGATAAAACTGTACTTGCTGGCCGCGATCTGCTTCATGATCTACCTGGCGAATTCACAGTTGTCAAATGCGGTACTTGTGGTTTGATGCGGACCAATCCTAGGCCAACAATGGATGCCATCGGTTTTTATTATCCGGATGATTATGGCCCTTACCTTGGCACAAGAGTGCCGCAGTTCACAGCAACATCTGGCATCAAAAGGCTCTTGAAGCCTTTGGTTAATCGGATAGTTAACAGTAATTCTCAGAAGGTGCCTCCATTGGCACCGGGACGGATGCTAGAGCTGGGTTGTGCCTCGGGTTCTTATTTACATCAAATGGCGGAGCAAGGTTGGCAGGTACAAGGTATTGAATATTCCGAAAAAGCCGCCCAAGCGGCAGCACAACTTGGCTACCAAGTTCATGCGGGACCGCTGGAAACCGCCCCAAATCCTGATGAACCCTTCGATCTTATCGTCGGCTGGATGGTGTTGGAACACCTCCACGATCCATTAGGTTGCCTGAAGAAGCTGCGCGAATGGGCCAAGCCCGGGGCTTGGCTGGTATTGTCCATTCCCAATGCTGGGTCATTGGAGTTTCGCCTGTTCAAAGATAAGTGGTACGCCTTGCAGTTACCTACACATTTTCACCATTTCACACCGGCAACATTAGAAAAAGTTCTGTCGGTTAGCGGATGGAAGCTGGAAAAAATTTATCACCAGCGTACGTTGAGTAACCTGATTGCCAGCATGGGCTACGTTCTGCGCGACAAGGGCTATGTGAAGTTGGGGAAAAAGTTTATCGACTTCCCTGAGCGAGGTGGATGGATCATGTATGTGCTATATCCGCTGGCTTGGCTGTTCAGTGTGTTTGGTCAGACAGGGCGCATGACAGTGTGGGCGAGGGTTAAGTCATGACAGAGAATCACAAACTAAAAGTCACAATAATGATTCCGACTTACAATCAAGCCGCCTTTATTCGTGAGGCGATTGATTCGGCGCTGGCTCAAACTTATCCAAATCTGGAAGTCATCGTTGGGGATGATGCTTCCCCGGATGCCACACCAGAAATTGTGGCGAAAATAAACGACCCAAGGCTCAAGTATGTGCGGAACACTTGCAACCTTGGTCGCGCCGCCAATTATAGAAATTTGCTATACAACCATGCCACCGGTGACTACGTCGTCAATTTAGACGGAGATGATTACTACACTGCTCCCGATTTTATAACGGAGGCGGTCAAGCTCATTGATTATGATCAAAGTGTGGTAATCGTTGCAGCAAGATCCACAAAAAAAGGACAACACATTGATTTTGTTTCCGATATTCCAGTGCATGCAAGTGCAAATGGACTGGAGATTTTATTGCAACTACCTAATAGTAAATATTTGTTTCAACACATGGCAACGATATATGCCAGAAAACCAGCACTCGATATTGGTTTCTATAGGTCGCCGGTAATTAGCTCAGATTGGGAGTCCTTATATCGTTTATCTTTGCTGGGTGTCGTTAAATACCTGGATAAAAAAGTTGGTATTTGGCGAGAGCATGGGGCGAATGAGTCAGGTACGTCGAATCTTTTAACACATTTAGATAATCTGACTATATGGCCGGCCATATACAACGCTGGTCTGGCCTGCGGTATGAATCCACTTTTAGCAAAATACATTTCTGCAAAGTGTATTGCTTATTCTGCACAGTGGAGTTGTGTGAGTATTTCAAAGAAAGGTAATGGTGAACTAATTAAATTTATATTTTCCGTTATTAAAACTTATAAGCTTGCCGGGTTGATACTTGCACTTTCACCTAAATATGTTGGACGTTTAGTACTTTGCCTAGTGGGGTATTACCGCTAATGGTAATTTTGCTTAGACATCTGTAGTTCTACGCCAATCCGATAAATCTACCTGATAATTTAATAGGAATTCTTTTGATTCGTGTTTTGTATATCACCTACGATGGTTTGCTTGACCCGCTAGGAGCTAGTCAGATTCTGCCTTATGTGAAGATCATCTCTCAATCGCAGGGAGGAGTGGTGATCTTAAGCTTTGAAAAGCCCGAGCGTTTGGCGAGTAGTGCCGTGCAAAAGGCGCAGGAGGTTTCAAAATCTCATATCGTGTGGAAGCCATTGCGTTTTACAACAGGACTTGGTCCTTTTGGCAAGGTGTGGGATTTGGCTAAGATGTACTTTTGGGGGGTATTGCTCGCCCTGCGGTACCGGGTAAAGGTTGTACATGCGAGAGGGCATCTGGCCGCGCAAATCGGTCTTTTTGTCAAACGCTTATTCGGAACAAGATTGCTCTTTGATTTTCGTGGATTGTGGGTTGATGAACGTGTGGATAAAGGAGGGTGGGATTTAAGTCGTTTTTTGCACCGGCTTCAATACCGTCATTATAAGCGCGTGGAACGTCAATTGCTCCGCCATGCAGATCAGGTAGTCGTGCTTACAAATAAAGTTGTCGATGAGGTTGTCAGGCTGGCCGCTATCCCGCCGGATAAGATCACAGTTATACCTTGCTGTGCTGACTATGAGCATTTCCCTTTTGCAACCCGTTCGCGGCAGATTTCGGCTCGTACAGTTATAGAAATACCTGATGATTCGCTAGTGCTTGGTTATTTGGGCTCGGTAGGGCGCATGTACATGTTAAATCGATTTTTTCGATTGTTCGAATTGGCTGCTGAGCACAGGAAAGATTGCCATGCTTTAATTATTACGCAGGACGAAAGGGAGTTACGCGTCATTATGGACAGTTGTTTACCTCGGGCTTTGCACGGGCGCGTGTATGTTAAATCTGCTAACCGGGGAGAGGTGCCTGACCTGATTCCGGCTATGGATGTTCTGGTAAGTTTTATTCAGTCATCCTATGCGCGTATGGCTGCATCGCCAACCAAAATGGCCGAATGCTTTGCCGAAGGAATTCCGATTATTGGCAACGACGGAGTGGGTGATGTCGCCCGGCAAATTGAACAGATGGGAGCAGGGATTATTGTTGATCCCGGATCGGATGTTGATCTGCGTGGTGCTGTGGAGCAGTTGGAGACGTTGTGCTCGATGGGGGGGCAACGTTTGCGAGAAATATCCCGTCCATTATTGGGCCTTGAGTATGCCGAAAGACAATATCTGTCGGTGTACAAATCATTGCTGCCGATAATTTAATATTACAAGGAGAATAAATGCTAAACATCGTTATTCCAATGGCCGGTGCTGGCTCTCGGTTTGCAAAAGCAGGTTATAAGGATCCCAAACCGTTGATTGCAGTGCATGGCAAGCCCATGATTCAGGTTGTCATTGAAAATCTTCGGCCGGCATGTGAGCATCGGTTTGTTTTTATTTGTCAAAATGAGCACGTTGAGGCGTATGGCTTAAGGGATAAACTCAACAACTGGGCACCTGATTCAGAAGTCGTTGTCATTGACGGTGTTACCGAAGGTGCTGCCTGCACGGTATTAAAAGCCAGGCACCTGATCAATACTGATGATGAATTAATGATTGCCAATTCGGATCAGTATGCTGATATTGATATTAATCGTTATTTGCAACGTGGAACGGAAGCGGAATTGGACGGATTAATTATGACAATGTACGCGAACGATCCAAAGTGGTCATACGCGATGCTGGGGGAGGATAACCTCGTCAAAAAGGTTGTCGAAAAAGAAGTGGTGTCTAATGAAGCTACCGTTGGAATCTACAATTTCAAGCATGGCAAGGATTTTGTTGCGGCAGCGGAAGAAATGATCACGCTCGATATGCGAGTCAATAACGAGTTCTATGTTGCTCCTGTTTACGATATGTTGATTGAGAAAAACGCTCGTGTTGGCGTGTTTAATATTGGCAGTGTCGGAAATGGGATGTATGGTCTGGGTACTCCGGCTGATCTTGATTTTTTTCTCGAGCATTCCGTTTCCAAAAAGTGTTAGTAACATGAAAATATTATCTCATCGCGGTTATTGGAAAAATGAATCGGAGAAAAATACAAAAACTGCTTTTCTTCGTTCTTTTGAACTCGGATTTGGCACTGAGACAGATGTGCGAGACTTAGGTGGAAATCTGGTAATTTCGCATGATCCAGCTACAGGGTGTGAAATGCTATTTCGAGATTTTTTGTCATTGTGTCCGGATGGCATAACATTGGCTCTCAATATTAAGGCAGACGGTTTGTCGCGCAAGATGAAAGAGGAACTGCTATTTTTTCCTAAAATAGACTGGTTCGTTTTTGATATGTCTGTACCGGATATGCGGGATCATTTAGAAAGAAAAAATCCCGTGTTTGCGCGTATGAGTGAAGTCGAATCTGATATTCCCTGGTTTGATAAATGCGATGGTATCTGGTTAGATGCTTTTGAGGGATTGTGGTTTGACAGAGCGTTGATTGACAAGCTTCTCAAGCTGGGCAAACACATATGTATCGTTTCTCCGGAATTACATAAGCGTGACTATTTGCCATTGTGGAATATGCTCAAGACGATTCCTGAATATAAAGCAGAAAACAGGCTGTTCCTGTGTACAGACTTTCCTGAAGAGGCCCGGATTTTTTTGGAGTAAATGTTAATGATTAAAGCCGTAATTTTTGATATGGATGGTGTTCTTATAGATGCCAAAGAGTGGCACTACCAAGCGCTTAATAAAGCCCTCGCCTTGTTCGGACATGAGATTTCAGTCTACGATCATTTAACGACATTTGACGGTTTACCAACGAAAAAAAAGCTGGAAATGTTAAGTATTATCAATGGACTGCCAAGAAATCTTCATCCATTTATCAACGAGATGAAGCAGCAGTACACGATGGATTTGGTTTATCAGCACTGTAAACCCTTGTTCGTGCACCAATATGCACTGTCGAATTTAAAGTCGATGAATTATCTTCTGGCGGTGGCATCGAATTCGATACGCAATACGGTTGAAGTAATGATGCAAAAGTCTGATTTGATGCAGTATCTGGATTTTATGTTATCGAGTCAGGATGTCGAAAATGGGAAGCCTTCGCCGGAGATTTATATCAAGGCTATGGAGAAACTTGGGGTGCGGCCTGAAGAAACGCTTGTGGTTGAAGATAATGAGAATGGGATCAAGGCAGCACTCGCATCTGGCGCACATTTGTTAAAAGTTGAAAAGGTTGAAGAGGTTACTTTGACTGCAATTTTGTTAGCCATAGACAATTTAAACAAAGGTAAATGAAATGAATGTCCTGATTCTTGCGGCCGGCGCGCCAACTTTTCAAGTCGGGGGTGAAAACTATCCTCTTTATTTGACAGAAATCGATGGTTTGATGCTATTGCAAAAAATCGTTAACCAGTGTGCAGGTATTCCCGGAGCAAAATTTACCTTCGTGTTTAATCGCGAAGAGGTGTCCAAATACCATCTCGACGATATTTGTCGATTGATTGACGACTATGCAACCGTCATATCCATTGATGGTGTATCTCAGGGGGCCGCATGTACGGCGCTTTACAGTGCAGTTGACTTCGACCCGTCGGTGAGCTTGCTGGTGATGAATGCCAATCAGTTGGTCGATGTAGACCTCGGCAAAGAAATTGATTCTTTTGTTAAAAGCGACGTTGATGCTGGTGTGTTTGTCTTTGATTCTGCTCATCCCAGATATTCATACGTCAGAATAGACGCTGAAAACTTTGTTATTGAGGCTGCTGAACGGCGGCCGATAAGTCGTATGGCCACTACCGGTGTTTTTTGGTTTAAACGAGCAGGTGATTTTGTTTATGCGGTGCAGCAGATGATTCGCAATAGCGCGGCAGTCGATGGTAATTTTTATGTTGCACCTGCTTTGAATGAGCTTGTGTTGACGGGTAAAAAAATTGCTATCAAGGAAATCGATCGGACTTCTTATCACCCTATCAAGAGTGAGAAGCAATTAAGCGATTTTGAGCAGTCTTATGGAGCGCGCTAATGGAATCATTTGACCTGAATCAAATGGTGAAGGGATGGTTTGTCGGTGAGTTTCATCCAACCGCGTTGAGTACTGCAGCGTGTGAAGTCGCTTTTAAACGCTATAAGGCTGGCGATGTCGAGGCTGCCCATTACCACAAGGTGGCCATTGAGGTGACAATGATAGCAAGTGGGCGGGTTATGATGTGCGGCAAGGAATGGGGGGCGGGCAGTGTTGTGGTGCTTGCTCCAGGAGATATTACAGATTTTCAGGTAATAGAAGATGCGGATACCGTAGTCGTGAAAGTTCCCTCTGTCGCGAATGACAAATATATAGTTTGACAGGCAGAGTAATTAATAATGAAGCCTAATATTGTTTTGTATAACCCTCACGTTGATGATTTTCTTGCCGAGCCGCCCCATTTTCGTTTGCTTAAACGAAGAGCTCTTAAGAAATATGGCTTTGTTATTGAAGCGTTACTGATGGCTCAAGGCCGCGTGCCAGTTATGATTGACGGCACTGCGTCATCTTTTATTCCGGCACGTTATTTCGGATTGTTGCCTGGTTTTTTGAGGAACATAGTGTCTTCATTGGAGTATGCCGCCTGGATACGCATAAATAATTTCACTAAATTCGATCGTGTTTCTGTATCCTCCCCTGATCTTGAAGAATATACCCTGCTTGCCTTTTCGTATAAGGCTGCAAGTGGTAATTTCGAGTCGAGATTGCCCCTTCTGCTGAGATTTCGGCATGTTCTTTTTCATCTTAGTCATTACTTCGTAAGTACAAGCGAAAAAGCAGAAAACATCAAAAAATTGCCGAATGCATGGCTTATTGGTGATTCTGATCTTACCGACAATGAATATTTCCATAGTTTCTTTGGTTGGTACGAAAAACGTTTTTTGACGTTACCTTTTGCTGTGAAGGCACGTTTTATAAACAAAACCCCTTCGTCTCAACGCGAATCGCGCTGCATCGCGACCGGTAGTGTGCATGACCTTCGTCAGGAACGGCCAGCTAAGGCTTATGTGGATTACATGTCGCGTTCCGGGCTTGATACCTACCATCCCGTTCGGAAGCAGATTTATGAGGCACGTGAACGAATCAGGCCGCAAGTTGAATGTATGGTTGCACCATATCGAAATTATCAATCCTCATCTGTGTTTCAAAAATGGTGGAGCCACTTTTTTGTATCACAAAAAAAGTATTTTTCAAGAGATATCGTCGAGGTTTACAACCAGTATAAGTTTGCTGTGATAGGAGAGGAGGCGACTGGATTTCCCGCGTTGGGGATGTTTGAGGCGATAGCATGTGGTTGTATTGTCTTTGGAGACCCACGAAGGTTGCATGGCCTTAATCTTCAAGCGGAGCGGCACTATTTGCCTTACGACGGAACATTGAATGGTCTACTCGCAACTTTGTCGATGGCGGCAGATCGCACTGATCTTGAGCTTATAAGTGCTGCGGGACAGCAGGTTGCTCTAGAATTTTTTTCCGAACAGGCGGTTGGGCGATCATGGATTAGTACAATCCGTTCACTGGAATAACTATGACTCATAACTTTCATCCATCGTACCGGCCCGATATCGACGGTCTGCGAGCAATCGCGATTCTGTCCGTTGTAATTTTCCATGCTTTCCCGGCTGTGATTAGCGGTGGTTTTATCGGCGTTGATGTGTTTTTTGTGATTTCGGGTTTTTTGATTTCGAGCATCATTTTCAAAAGCCTGGAGACTGGTAGTTTCGGATATGTAGACTTTTATATTCGAAGAGTTAAAAGAATATTTCCCGCGCTGATACTTGTGCTCGTTGTTTGCCTGCTCATCGGATGGTATGTTTTATTACCTGGTGAATTTAGCAGCTTGGGAAAGCATGTCGTTTCAGGTGCCTTTTTTGTTTCCAATATAACCTCATGGAAAGAAGTCGGTTATTTCAATCCGGCTTCTGAATTAAAACCTCTTTTACATCTGTGGTCTTTGGGGGTGGAGGAGCAGTATTACATCATCTGGCCGGTATTAGTGGCGTTTATTTGGAAACGGTCGCATAACTTTCTTTGGATTGTGGTGCCGATTCTGATTTGTTCATTTTTGATTAATGTATACGCAGTTAGTCTCAGGCAGGAAGCAACATTTTTCTTGCCCGTGACACGGTTTTGGGAGCTGATGATGGGGGGCTTTTTAGCGTTCGCGGCCCTTCATAGAATAAGAATTTTTCATCCGCGTATTTCCGATAATGCAGTTTCGGCAGTAGGCTTTTGTCTCCTGGTTATCGGCTTTTTTTGGATTGACTCTGATAAAAAATTTCCCGGCTGGTGGGCCTTGCTTCCCACGACGGGGGCGTTTCTTTTGATTTATGCCGGAAAAGATTCCTGGGTCAATTCAAGGATTCTTGCTAATAAAGCGTTTGTATTTATAGGCTTAATAAGCTACCCGCTATATTTATGGCATTGGCCTTTGCTTGTATATACAAAAATACTGGGTTTGAGTGGCGTCTACGAAAAAACTGTAGTCGTGGCTGTAAGTCTTGTATTGGCTTTTATTACTTATGCATTTATCGAGAAGCCTATTCGATTCAGCTTGAAAAAGGGTTCTGTGTGGTTAATCTCAGTCATGTTGATAGTGACGGCTGTTGGGTTGGCTGCTTATATGGGGCGGCTCCAACCGTACCATGATGGCCAGGATATTCAGAAAATATCGCGTGCAACGGGGGAGTGGGATTATCCCGGCTCAATGCAGCCATTCAAGTTTAATGGCAGAACATTCTACCGCATCCGTAATGGCTCGCCGGTACAAAAAAAATCAGGAACAGTTGTATTTTTTGGCGACAGCAATGTGGAGCAATATTATCCAAATATTGAAGTTTTGAGCCATCAAGACGAGAAAGATATTGTATTTTCAACGCAAGGTGGTTGCCCTCCGATCCCCAACGTTTATCACGCTAAACTTCCTCAATGCGACCGGTTTGCTGATGATGTAATTGCCTATGCAAGCAATCCGGAAGTTAAATCTGTAGTTATAGCTGCGCAATGGTATGGATATTTTGAGAAAGACTCACCGTATTTTTTTAAAGGATCTCAATCCGAAAGCGGGGTATTCCTCAATGATTCGGAAGGATTAAAGCTGTCTTTTAAGTCTTTTGAGGCAATGTTGATGAAATTGGCTTCCATGGGTAAAACAACTTATGTTTTATTGAATATACCTCGTAGTGAGGCAATGGACCCCAAAAATATGGTCAACCGCTCTGTGCATAGTGAATCCCCATTTTTTTCAATCAATCAAGAAGGTGTAAAAACTAAGTTTTTTGAACGGTATCGGAATATCGATGCATCGCTTATTGAAATTGTGCACAAAACAAACGCAGTGATTATTGATCCGAAACTGTTTTTGTGTAAGGACGGGAAATGCCCATCGGTAGATGAATCTGGAAATCCAATTTATAAAGATGCCGGCCATTTACGTCCGACATTTGTGCGAACCCAAATACACTTCCTGGATAAAACGCTGAATTAAGAGCGGTGTGATTGCCGATATTTTGTTCCATGTATATGGATATCCAGTTCATGGAGCTATTTGTGAAATAGCAATTGATTCTGATTATTCGCTTAAAATTATGGCGTTTTATTAATCTGGGATGTGTGTAAGTATGCTGACTGTTCCGTATTTAGAGCGGGTGATAGTTGAACTGGCAGATTTTTTATTATTATTTTTTGGCATGGTTATTTTATGGGCAGTGATTGTGGGTTTAATAGCCGCAGGGGGAACGTTTGACGAAATCTGCATATCGTGCTGATATTGATGGTCTGCGTGCGCTCGCCGTGTTGGCAGTGCTCCTTTTTCATCTTCATGTAACTGGCTTTTCAGGCGGCTACGTTGGCGTCGACATTTTTTTCGTAATTAGCGGATATCTGATTACCGGCCTTATTAATGCAGAAATGCACAATGGTACTTTTTCGCTGAAGGGGTTCTACCTTCGTCGCATCAGGCGAATATGCAACGGTGAAAGGTCGTGAGCAGTTGTTTTTTGATTCACTCTCGCGTGAAATCGACAATGTTCATATTGTTGATCCTTCAATCGATCTGTGCAATAAAACTGTTTGTCCCGGGGGAATGGGGGCTGCATCGTGGTACAGGGATTGGGGACATCTGTCTGATGCAGGTGCCATGACCGCACAAACACAATTTCTGCCGGTGTTTGTCAAATGAAAAGAGTGAATTTTTGACGATTTCAGAAAATCTAGGATTAAAAATATATTAGCTGTTAAATTGATTTCAGAAAGTTCATAAATTTATGTGTGGATTAACCGGATTTTGGCAAGGCAGGGGTTTTTCTGCTGAAGCTGCTGAAATAACTGCAAAAGGAATGTCTGACCGTATTGCGCATCGCGGGCCGGATGACTCGGGTGTCTGGGTTGATGAAGCTGCAGGTATTGCGCTGGCACATCGTCGTCTGTCTATTCTTGACCTGTCTCCTGCCGGTCATCAGCCGATGTTGTCCGCGTTTGGTCGGTATGTGATCGCATTCAATGGCGAGATATACAACCACCTGGATATTCGCAAAGGGTTGGAAGCGCTGGGGCATGTGCCAAGCTGGAGAGGGCACTCGGATACCGAGACGTTGTTGGCGGGAATTGAGGCCTGGGGGTTGGAGGCGACACTCAAGAAATCAATCGGTATGTTTGCGATAGCGCTCTGGGATCGTGAAGAAAAAATACTGACACTGGCGCGCGACCGTATCGGTGAAAAGCCGCTCTACTATGGTTTTCAGAACGATACGTTTGTGTTTGGCTCGGAACTGAAAGCCATTAAAGCACATCCGGATTTTCTGGGTGAAATCGATCGGGATGTGATCTGTTTATATCTGCGACATTGTTATATTCCCGCACCGTATTCGATCTACCAAGGCATCAAGAAACTTTTGCCCGGCACTTACCTTCAGTTGCCGCTGGCGCAACCTGTTGACGTGTTGCGAGCTGCGGTTCCCAAAGCATATTGGAGCCTGACCGAAGTCTCTGCCAAAGCACTGGCAGAGCCCTTCGCTGGCAGTGATGCGGATGCGATTGCGGCCCTGGATAAGCAGCTCAAGCAATCCATCGGTTTGCAGATGATGGCAGATGTGCCGCTGGGTGCATTTTTATCGGGCGGCGTGGATTCTTCCACGGTGGTTGCGTTGATGCAGACGCAGTCCAGCCAGAAGGTCAAGACGTTTTCGATTGGATTTGATGAGAGTGGCTACGACGAAGCGGTCTATGCCAAGGCGGTCGCACAGCATCTGGGAACAGACCATACAGAACTGTACGTCTCATCGGCACAAGCGTTGGATGTGATCCCCAAGCTGGGCAGCATGTACGACGAGCCATTCGCCGATTCGTCGCAGATTCCGACCTTTCTGGTGGCGCAGATGGCTAAACAACATGTCACGGTATCCTTGTCAGGCGATGCGGGTGATGAATTATTTTGCGGCTATAATCGCTACGCACTGGCTGACACCTGGAGCCGTATCGAGCGTATTCCGTTTGGCATCAGGAAAATGGCAGGACGATCGTTGCAATCCGTGCGTCCGAGCACCTGGGATGGATTGTTCCAGCAAGTAGCCAAAGTAAAATCTCTTCCGTCTAACATGGGCGAGAAGATGGGCAAGTTGGCGACACGACTGGCGACGGTGAATAGCGTCGACGATCTTTACTATAGTCTGGTCTCGGAAATCGACCACCCTGAGCAAGTGGTGCTGGGTGCAAAAGAACCCGCAACTTGGCTGAAGGATGTGGGCATGAAAATGCCTTTCGCCGATGCCAAGTTGCACATGATGTTTATGGATGAGATGTCCTACTTGCCGGATGATATTTTAGTCAAGGTTGATCGTGCGGCGATGGCTAATAGTCTGGAGACTCGCGTCCCATTTTTGGATCATCGTGTGATTGAGCTGGCTTGCTCTTTACCCATGTCGTTGAAGATGCGCGATGGACAAACCAAGTGGCTGTTGCGCCAGGTGTTATATCAGTACATTCCCAGGCAATTGATCGAACGACCCAAGGCAGGCTTTGGCATTCCTCTGGGCGATTGGTTACGCGGCCCGCTTAGAGACTGGGCTGAGGCATTGCTGGATGAGGCACGTTTGCGACGTGAAGGATATTTCGATGCCCAGTTTGTTCGCGCAAAATGGCAAGCAAACCTTGAAGGCAAGCATAACAACCAGTCTTTTCTGTGGAACGTCTTGATGTTTCAGGAATGGCTGGAAGAACAGCAGAAAGCCCCCTGTTTTGTGAACATCACAGAACCTGTCATTCGGAAAACCAGCCATTCCATCAAATCGTAATCCGGTTTCTTTAACCGGACTCCCGGTTTCGTGGGAGCGACGAAGCGGTGATATTTGTCGTTCGCCTATTGGCCGATGTCCTTCATCCCAGTATGATTCGCGACTTTATCTGTTGCGGAAGACCTGATTTGATCCCTTATTGGATATTATTTGCAATACCTGCATGGCTGGCCATGTCACAGTTGCGTCCAGTTCCCGGAACAACAGCTCGCTGGTCTGGTTCATGGCATGGTCTGTTCTGGCTGCTGGTATTCATGATTGGTCTGCGCCACGAGGTCGGCGGCGATTGGACGACTTACCTCGATCACATCGACATGGTTACCAATGTGTCTTTAGCAGAGGCATTACAGGTAGGCGATCCTGCATACAGCCTGCTGGACTGGGTTGCCGCCGAAACCGGGTTGGGGGTTTACTTTACCAACACAGTGTGTGCGATATTTTTCTCCTGGGGGCTGATCGTATTTTGCCGCGCCCAACCCCGACCTTGGCTGGCCATGGTGGTGGCAATACCTTATCTGGTAACTGTGGTCGCCATGGGATACACCCGCCAGGGGGTTGCCATCGGTTTTGTGATGTTGGGTCTGGTGGCCTTGTCAGAGCTCAAGATATCTCGCTTCGTGGTATTTGTGGTGTTGGCCGCGACGTTCCACAATAGCGCTGTGATCTTGATACCACTGGCGATCCTGGCCGGCACAAAACGCAAGATGTGGACAATGTTCTGGGTGGGTTTAGCCAGTGTGCTGTTTTATGGATTGATGCTGCAGGAATCCGTCGATGCTCTTAAATATGGCTACCTGGAGCAAGCCTACCAATCCCAAGGGGCCGGCATACGTGTCGCGATGAACGCGGTGCCGGCAATGCTGTTTTTGTTGTACCGCAACCGCTTCGCTTTGCCGCAGGCGGAGCTCACGTTCTGGACCTGGATGTCATTGGGAGCACTGGCGTTCGTGCCGATCCTGGCAGCATCACCTTCTTCCACGGCGGTCGATCGGGTGGCTTTGTACTGGATACCTCTGCAATTATTTGTGTTGTCGCGGTTGCCCAATGCCATCGGCAAGCCCAACGGATTGAATAGCATGTTGGTGATTGGGGTGGTTGCCTACAGTGCGGTTGTAATGTTCGTCTGGCTATTTTTTGCCCAAACAGCTTTTGCTTGGTTGCCATACAAGAATGTGATTTGGTCATGAGCAAAAAAATTGTTATCGCACTTAACACAGCTTGGAATTTAGTCAATTTTCGCGCAGGTTTGATACGTGCTTTGGTTGCTGAGGGTCATGAGGTGGTGGCGGTAGCGCCGAATGATGAGTACGCGCCACGCCTGGCTGAATTGGGCTGCCGGTTTGTTGCGCTGCCGATGGACAACAAGGGCACTCATCCAGGGCGCGACTTATTGTTGTGGTTTCGATTTTTGAATTTGCTGCGACTTGAGCGTCCCGATGTATTCCTGGGCTACACCGTCAAGCCCAATGTCTATGGATCGCTTGCTGCCCATGTGTTGGGAATTCCCGTTGTGAATAATATCGCGGGTTTGGGGGCGGTGTTCATTCGCGATAACTGGCTCACCCGATTGGTGAGACTGCTTTACAAGACTGCTCTGTCGCATTCGTACCATGTGTTTTTCCAGAATGATGAAGACATGAAAATGTTTGTCGATATGGGCTTGGTTGCCGCGGATAGGATAAGCAGGCTGCCGGGTTCGGGAATCGATCTGAGTGTTTTTAGTTATGCGCCATTGCTACCCGTTGAAAATCGTCCGTTTCGCTTTCTGCTGGTCGCGCGTTTGTTGTGGGACAAGGGTGTGGGTGAGTACGTTGAGGCGGCACGCATGGTTCGCCGACAATATCCGACGGCAAAATTTCAGTTGCTTGGCTTCCTGGATGTGAAAAATCCGACTGCCGTATCAAGCACCCAGATGTCCGAATGGGAAAATGAGGGCGTGGTTGAATATCTAGGCGTGGCAGATGACGTGAAGCCATATCTGGCTGCCGCTGATTGTGTCGTTTTGCCGTCTTACCGCGAGGGCGTACCGCGTTCGTTGCTTGAAGCTGCCGCCATAGGCAGACCCATCGTGACGACGGATGCGGTCGGTTGTCGCGATGCGGTGGATGACGGCGTAACGGGCCTGCTTTGCTGTGTGCGCGATGCGGACGATTTGGCTGAAAAACTGCTGCGCATGATTGAGATGCCTCCTGAAGAACGCGTGCTGATGGGGCTGGCAGGGCGGAGAAAAATGGAACTGGAGTTTAACGAGAAGATTGTTATTAATCGTTACCTGCGCGTTATTGAGGGGCTCGTTTCAGGCCGCGTTCAAGATACTTAACGTTTGAGAGGTGACGCTAAAATGCGTGACTTGGATAACGTGGTATTCCATGACGAGATCGATCCTGCGGAAATTCTCGGTTTATATAGCCAATGCCATGTGGGTATCGTTGCGCTTGATCTGCGCCACAAAACCCACAACATACCCGGCAAGTTCCTCTCGTACATGCAGGCCGGCTTGCCGGTGCTGGCGAGCATCAATCCGGGTAATGATCTGGCTGCGCTGATACAAAGAGAAGGGGGGGGGCGTGTCTGCACAGATCACTCGGCACAGACGTTGCAGCATCTGGCGGTTGAACTTGCGGACGAGATTGCTTCTGAAAAAGATGTGTCTGCCCGTTGCCGTGCCTTGTCGGCAAAGCTGTTTTCGCCGGGGGCCGCAGTGAAGCAAATTGCGGCGGCCTTAGTGGGCTGAATGCACATATGACTGAATCGTGATCGTCAAAATGCGGGTGAAGTATAGTGGTAAAGTACGCGTGTTTTTTCTCCATCCGGTCAGATTGGCGGATAGTTCCCTTTTGCTTTTTTGCCATTTTGCTTGACTTACCTGGCTAGCTAATTAGAATGGTGTTACCTTTTAACACTTGGTGATGTCATGAAAACGTCTGCTATCGAAAAACCACGTTCTTCCGGCACGGTCACGGTCAAACTCGACCCTTCCGACCGTGATCGAATTGCTTCACTGGCTACCATGAAGAAGCGCACCCCGCACTACCTCATGAAGGAAGCCATTCTCGAATACGTGCAGCGTGAAGAAGCGCGACAAAATTTTATCAAGGCCGCCGATACATCCTTCGAGCACTACAAGGAAACGGGATTGCATATTACGCTCGATGAGTTCAGTGCGTGGGTAGATGACGTACAAAAGAATCCTAACGCGCCCATCACCGCATGCCACACGTAAGACTGTCTGTACGAGCGCAATCCGATATATCCCGACTTCACGCATTTCTGCTCGAAAAAGATTTAAACGCCGCGAAACGGGCAGTGCTTGCAATCCGCGAGGCATTTATATCTCTCAAACAATCGCACATGATTGGCAGGCCAGTGGAAGACTATGGTGATCTTCGTGAGCTCGTGATCGACTTTGGAGCCACTGGCTACCTCGCTTTGTACCGCTTCGAACCATCCTTGGATGTCGTGACGATTCTTGCAATCAAGCACCAACGAGAAGACGACTACAAGTAGCAATTCATGTGCAGTGCGGCTTCCATCGCCGGCAACATGGGCGTCGCGCAAGGTATGGATGTCTTAATCGGCTTTGCTGAACGTTTGCATGACCGTCGAGATATCGGTTTTTTGTTTGTGGGTCGCGGCACTGATGCCCAGCGCTTGCGCGCAGATGCGAAAGCGCGCGGGCTGGATAACGTGGTATTCCATGACGAGATCGAGCCTGCGGAAATTCCCGGCCTGTACGCCCAATGCCATGTCGGTATCGTCGCATTAGACACGCGCCACAAAACTCACAACCTGCCCGGCAAGTTCCTGTCCTATATACAGTCAGGTTTGCCGGTGCTGACGAGCATCAATCCGGGCAATGATCTGGCAGAGTTGATACAAAGAGAAAGTGTTGGGCGAGTCTGCACGGATCACTCGGCAGATACGTTGCAGCATCTGGCGCTGGAGCTGGCGGACGACATTGCCTCTGGAAAAAGCGTGTCTGCCCGTTGCCGTGCCTTGTCGGCAAAGCGGTTTTCGCCCGAGGCGCTGTGAAACAAATTATTGCGGCATTACTCCCATGACAAAATCGCTCCGCCCCGATATTCCGGGACGGGTGGCTGGGGGCAACGCAGAGCTGAGTATTGCAGCGCCAGAAAACTGCAGGGAATTTGAGACGCGGGCAGAGAGTAAAAAAATTGAATGAGTCCCCAAACCCAACATTCGATCTTTACAGAGATGCCTTGTCGGTAATTGTCAGGCAGTAGTATGTATAATGAAATATCAAAAAATACTCAAATTTCCCCACCTCGCTTTCCCATTCTTTAGTCAATCGGTCATCTGAATGGAGGCTTGAAACTACATTTTTCTGGCAGAGCAATATGGCAATAAACGGGCTTTAACTGGATACACTTTGCTACGCCTTATTTATTGGGTGAGCCGATTAATATGGGTGCGTGGAATAAGCTTGAGTATTGGGCTAAGTATGCGGCATGATATTTTTACATTGGGTTTCTTTCAGCCATGGGTACTATACCCGACGACCTTTGGGTGAACCGACGCCATCATTTTCTGACTGATGAGGGATTGATTGTTATGCAAGTTTTTTTTGTTTCCATGCTGGTTTGTGCAATTCTGATTTTGCTGTTGCGCAAGGTGGCGTATCGGTTTGACATCGTGGATCGTCCGGGCGGGCGCAAGCAGCATGAGCATCCGACCCCCACAGTGGGTGGGCTGGCGATGTTTATCGCGGTTCTGGCCGCGTTGATTACCGATAATGCATTGCGCGGAAATATTGCAATATTGCTCGGATGCGCCGCCGTGCTGGTGGCGCTTGGCGTGCTGGACGACAAGTATGGGTTGTCGGTTTCATTGCGCATGTTGATTCAGGTCTTCTTGGTGTCGGTGGTGATTGTCGGTGCAGAAGGAACGATCACGCATCTGGGGGCATTGCTGGGCCGTGATATACCGCTGGGTATGTTTGCCGTTTCGTTCAGCGTGATTGCGTTCGTCGGCGGGATAAATGCGATCAATATGATCGATGGGGAGGACGGGGTGGCGGGCAACATGGCTTTGATCACCACGATGGGGGTGGCGGCGATTTTTTATATTTCTGGATCTACCCAGCTGTTACCGCTGTCATGGGCGGTGCTCGGGGCGCTGATCGGCTTTTTGCCGCTGAACTCGCGACTTTTCGTCAAACGCGCCTGGGTATTCATGGGTGATGCGGGGAGTATGTGGCTGGGATTGGTGCTGGGCTGGTTCATGGCCCAAATCACGCGGGGCCATGTATCCGCAGAACCAGCCTTGGTATTGTGGCTGTTCGGCATTCCGCTGATTGACACGTTGACCGTGATGGCGCGGCGGTTGCGGCGCAAGTGCTCACCGTTTGCGGCCGACCGCACGCATATTCATCATGTGCTGGAACACTCCGGTTTTTCAGTCAGGCTCACCGTGTTAGTGTTGAGTCTGGTGCAAGTGGCGCTGGTTGGGATCGGGGTGTGTTTGTATCTGATACAAGCCCCGTCTTTCGTTGTGTTCTGGAGTTTTGTGCTGTTGGTCGTCGCGTATTACTATCGGTTGCGTAATTACCAGTGAGCCGGGCCGGTACGTTTGTTGAGGGCATTGTTTTAAGATGGCGCGTCCTAATATGACTCTCACATTAACCCTGCAACCTTCAGAAACTATATGAAAATTCGATAGTTTGGTCGGGAAAATTGTTATACTTCGCGGTCGTAGCATGGGCAAAAGGTATCCGCACTGTTTTGATGTACATCACCTGCAGTGATTATCGGGGGCTACAGAGGAATAAATGAGCAAGATGTTTTATATAGTAAGAGCGGCGGCATTCATTTTTATTGCATCCACTCCGGTATTGGCGTGGGCCAGTGGAGGCTACATTTATGACGCCGACGGGTCGGTGTCTATTGCCACTGGCAAAGATGCTCCTCATCCGGCGTTAGCAAACGATGCAGTTAATTCAGACACAGTAGTTCGGACCGGCAACAATAGCCATGCCGTGTTGAAGTTTGAAGATGGTCAAGTGGTCAGCCTGCAAGCCAACTCAACCTTGTTGGTGCGCGAATATATCTACAACCCGCAGCAGGTTAAGAAAAGTAATATTGTTTTTTCCATGCTTAAGGGCGGAATGCGATTCATCACCGGGCAAATCGGCCATCTAAACCCGAAAGCATTCAGGCTCGCCACTCCCGATGCCACGATAAGCGTTCAAGGAACCGAGTTTCTGGTGGTCATTGTCAACAACGTCACCTACAGCCAGGTAATATCTGGAAGCATTCGGATGACCAATGCGGCAGGGACGACCGTGTTAACTGCCGGTCACAATGCGCGAATTTCTTCATCCGATGTTTTGGTCAAGCGGGTACCCGCAGCTTCATTGCCTGCAGACACATTTAGCCAGATCACTGTGATCCCTGTGCCTGCTGCCACACCTGTGTCAGTACCACTGCCGGCAAGTAGTGCTTTAAAGGATAGCGTCACCGCTGCCCCTAGCATGACTGTCGCTGGTGTGCCTCCTGTTGTCGCCCCCGTTGTTGTAGCGCCAGTGATTGTAGCTCCTGCTGTTTCTGCGTCAGATAAGGCCGCAGGCTTCTACGTTGGCGCGCAGCTGGGTAGCGTTAACTATCGCTACAGCAATATCACTAACAACGGCCAAATAGGATTCGGTTTGTTGGGTGGCTATGCCATCAACGAAAATTTTGCCGTAGAAGCTGAATACAACAGCCTGGGTGGATTTGACAGCGTTAAGAGTACACTCAAGGGCAGCTCTATTGGTGTAAGCGGCGTTGGATATTACGCACTCAATCCACAATTCGCCTTTTTTGGAAAACTGGGAGTTGTCAGCACATCAATGAAAGAAACGGCCAAGCCCGGTTTCATTGGGAATTTCACGCACAACAACACCGGGGCGACAGTTGGTATTGGCGGTCAGTACAACATCAATCCTGCGGTCGGTATGCGTGTTGGCATTAATATAAACCCGGTGGGAGATACGGCTTCCAGTAAGTCTACCGCTGGTTTGTTATATTTCGGTGGCGTATTCAAGTTCTAAGACGCCTTGTAAATTCTGCTGGACTGAAGAGGGAGCGATTCACTTGGTGATTTTCCTCCTTAGTTAATACGGAACGCACGACCCATGGAATGGGTGGACTTAATCAGCGTTGCCTTAATGCCGAAAAGTAACAATTGCTTTATATTTCTGGATATGAAGGGCAGCAGCGTGCCAGGAGGGGACGGTGGGCATTTCGCATTATGTGCGCTGTCGCACAGTTTAACTGCGCTTGAAAGCCTACGATGAAGAAGTATGACGTTCAATCAATTCTGCGGTATGCACGTTGGATTGCAATTCATCAGCATTTTATTAGCTTAACTGCGGAATTGAGAGGGGTGGGATAATGAAAAAAATAAGTGTATTGGCGATTCTGGTAGTGGTAGTCGGGTTACTTGCCTGGAAGTTATTAGGTACTAGTCCGGAAGCCACCAGCCATTCGAAAAATGAAGATCAGGCTAATGCCGTAAAGCCAGTGGTTAGCGATAGTGCGTCAGTGCTAAAAGTCGTCTCTGTCGTTGCGCCTGCTTCTGCAATTAGCGCCACTGCCACTGTTGGATCTTCTTCTGCTCAAAGTGCTGTGGACTTGGTCAAGGCGGCGGGCGGGCGCTTTTTTAAGATCGACGGGGAGGTTTCGATCACGAACGTTGGGGATGATACTCGTCGCGCATCAAAGAGCGATAGGGTGGTATCCGGTTCAGTTATCAATGTTGGAGATGACAGTTATGCCGTTCTGATATTTGACGATGATCAAATCGTTTTCATGCAGCCTAATTCTACTTTAGAGGTACGTGATTATCGTTACGACCCCAAGCAATCCGGCAACAATAATATTGATTATGCGATAACTCAGGGTGGATTGCGTTTTGTTACCGGCAGAATTGGGCAGCAAAATCATAAGGCGTTCAAGCTGACAACACCGAGCGGAACGATTGATGTACGCGGCACCGAGTTTTCGGTCGTGGTTGAGAAGGACAAAAAGACTGTGTATACCAATGTGGTGTCGGGCGGTATAGGCATGACCAATGCGGCTGGCACAACGGTAAGCACTGCCGGGCAGACCGCGCTGACCGCTTCAACCAATGCACCAACCACCACCATTTCGGCAGCGCCTGCTGACACTTTCGAATCGCTGGATACTCTTGCCAGAAAATCCGCCGTAAAAAGTGTCGCCAGGAAATCCGGCGTGAAAAATGTGGCTAAAAAATCCAAAGGTGTCGCCAAAAAAACCAGAGTAAAGGAAGCCCAGGCTGCGCAGAAACCTCAGGCGGCTGGCATCACAGCTGTGGTTGAGGAACCCGTTGCACCAGCAATGGTTCTAGCACCAGCACCAGCACCAGCACCAGCACCAGCAATAGTTCTAGCACCAGCACCAGCACCAGCACCAGCACCAGCACCAGCACCAGCACCAGCACCAGCAATAGTTCTAACACCAGCACCAGTAGATGGTGCAACGGGCTTTTATGTAGGTGCCCAGCTGGGTAGCGTTAACTATCGCTACAGCAATATCACTAATAACGGCCAAATAGGATTCGGTTTGTTGGGTGGCTATGCCATCAACGAAAATTTTGCCGTAGAAGCTGAATACAACAGCCTAGGTGGATTTGATAGTACAAAGAGTACACTCAAGGGTAGCTCTATTGGGGTAAGCGGTGTTGGCTATTACGCGCTCAGTCAGCAATTCACTCTGTTTGGCAAGCTGGGTATTGCAAGCACCTCGTTGAAAGAAACGGCCAAGCCAGGCTTTGCAGGAAATTTCACGCACAATAATTCTGGCTTGATGTTTGGTTTGGGTGGCCAATACAACGTCAATTCAAGGTTTGGTATTCGAGTTGGCTTTGATAGCTATCCGGTGGGAGATGCAACTTCCAATAAATCTACAGCTGGCCTGTTGTACGCGGGTGGTATATTCAAGTTCTAAACCACTTCAATGAATTTAGCGGGACTGTATGGCATAAGGTTGTGTTGAGAAAAGCTTTTTGGTGTGGCAGTGGCAGACGATCCTTGTAGGATGCACATATGTTTTTAAGTTATGTTGTATAATTGACACTTAATGCTTTTTGCTGTAGCGTGGTTAAACGAATTAAAGGGATGTGAAATGGGCCACTTAAAATTGAGAAGTAGTATTTTGTACGGTGCGGTTGCGATTGCGCTTTCTACGCTCACGGGCTGCTCGGGTTCAATTTTTAATTCTTCATCTAACAACCCCGGATTAAAGTTGAGCGGGAGGCTGGTCGACGGCTACGTCAAGAACGCGTCTGTGACGCTGGATATCAACGATGATCGAATCTGCAGCCCGACAGAGCCGAAGACCGTGACCGATGCATCCGGTAATTTTA
>JADGRL010000056.1 GCA_017880865.1 Gallionella sp. | reverse complement strand
GATCAGCCGCAAGCAAGCGGGGCTGCGCAACTCGACCTGGCGGGGCGCACACCCCGCGCCCCACTGCGGGACTCGAACAGTGCTCGCCTAAACCTCCGCCTGCTTGCCTCTGATCGAGGCGGCGCACAGGGGATAAAAAGTAAAATCCAAAACCACCGCGTGGGCACTTCGTGCCCACCCTACAAACCATGGTAGGGTGTCAATAAGCGAAGCGCATTGCACCGTATGTGTTCATGCGGTGCGATGTCCGTTGAATAATTCGCGACTCTAGCTCCCTGCCTGCTTGTCTTCTCAAAAATACTTACTGAAAGGGTGCGAAATTTTTTCGTCTTTCGACATTTTCCGAATCAACTCTAAAGTAGCGATGCAATCTGCTAATGCACTGTGTGTTGAATTTGGAAGCCTTAAAAACTGAGGACTTCTTTGATAACCTTTATAAGCCCACATTGCACACTCCCAAATCAAATCTTCCGGCGGATTTAGATTGTGCAACCTACAAGTATTTTCAATAATTTTCTGATCGAACCGAGAATTGCATGCAACAACTATTTTTCCATGAAGGATTTTAAGTATCTCTGGATATTTCTTAGCAAAACTCGGAGCCTTTTTTAAAGCCTCGTTTGTTATTCCATGTATCTCAATAACATGCTCTGGAATTTTATAAATAGGTTTAAAGCGAGCGTTGTATAACACCTCGCCACCCACAGAAATAATTGCCAGCTCAATTACTTCTGCGTTTGTATTTTTCTCAAATCCTTCAATTAGCCCTGTGGTTTCGGTGTCTAGAATTACTGCATTGGGTAAAGATAAAAGCGTTTGCGACCATGAAAGAGCATCTGGCCGATCTCTGACTCTGCGGGGGCGATCAAGCCAGCCTATGTGAACTTGCTTCTTTGATACCAAGTTGTTTTCATAAAGCAAACTAATATCTAATCGGTAGTGAAAAGCTTCGCGCTCCCTCCATTTTGCCAAGGCATTTCTGACATGCTCCTTGGCTTGCTTCTCCGTCCAACCATTGATTTTAATAAGTTGCGCATATGCCTTATCAGTCAAGCCGACCATGGAGGCTCTACCAAAATGGATCGCGTTATGACATTCCTCGCAAAGTGATTTGAATCCGGCCAACCGTTGAATCAACTTTGTATCATCGAACTCCCACAGCTCATGCAAATGCAGGTTATCAACTCGACTCCCGCATATTTCACAAAAAAGAAAGTTGTGCCCTAGTGAACTTGTCCCCAACATTGCGCCACCATTATTACCCACAGGCTGACTTAATGTTGCTCCTAGCTTCCATCGTAGTCTTGACCATTCCATGTTTGAAACAATAGCCCTAACATTTTTCCCCCACATATTTACCGGGATAAGACTAACGCTTAACTTAGGATTTTCATTGTTCACTGGTATCTCTTTTTGCAATTAGAGTAGAGACTCATAATGTATCGGAGTCGAATTGTTTTTCCTATCTTCCTCAGCAGGGTGGGCAACTTGTTGCCCACCCGATTTTAAGGTTTTGGGTTTTTCTTTTCATCCCCTGTGCGCCGCCGAGTCGCGCAGGCTGGTCAGGGGAATTCGGCGAGGACTGATGAAACTACTAGCCATTCGACTAAGCTGGCAAACAACGCCAGCCAAGTCGCTGGTTATGTCTGAGTGCGTAGCGCGAGTTCCGCAGCCGCCTGACCGGGCGAGCAACGCAGGGCACCCCGCAGGGGCTGGAAACCGGGGCGGATTTTTCTTTCGCCCCTTTCTTTTGGCCGCACAAAAGAAAGGGGCTGATAGAACTACTAGCCATCTGACTAACCCAGCAAACAACGCTGGCTAAGTCATTGGTTACAGCTGCCGGTCAGCGCCAAGACCGCCCGCAAGGGCGAGTGTCTGGCGGCGTACCCTTTACGGGTGCTGCCACCGGCGAAGTTGTTTTCGATTTATCAGGCGCAGAACGCAACGGCTATGTTGCGTTCTTCACCCTGATAATCCTCACCACCTCCTGTATCTTGCGCAGACTGCGCATGATGCTGGCGAGGTGCAGGCGGTTGTTCACTTCCAGTGTGAAATGCAGCGCGGTGTACTCGCCTTCATGGGTGAAGTTGATGTTCTCGATGTTGGCTTCCGCTTCGGCGATCGCGGCGGCGACTTTGGCCAACACACCGCGCTGATTGGCGACCAGTAGTTTGATGCTGACATCGAAAGGACGGCTGATGTTCTTGTCCCAGGCCACATCCAGCCATTGTTCCGCACCGCTGCGTCCCCGACGCAAGGTCGGGCAATCGTGGGTATGCACGATCAGCCCTTGCCCGCTCTTGATCACGCCGATGATCGGGTCGCCCGGAATCGGGCGGCAACACGGGGCAAACTGCACCGCCATGCCTTCCGTTCCCTGTATCGTCACCACGGCGTGGCTGGTCGCATCTCCGGGCACCGCATCGACGCGCGCGAGTTGTCGTGCCACGACCATGTTGAGACGGCGGCCCAGGCCGATGTCGGCCAGAATGTCTTGGCGCGTTTTGACGCCGGTATCCTTGAGCAATCTGTTCCAGTGCGCCTCGTCCATGTCCTGCGGTTTGATGCCCAGCGCGTTCAGCGCCTGATTGAGCAGACGTTCGCCGAGCTGCGCGGATTCGCCGGATTGCATGGTTTTCAAAAAATGCCGTATGTGGCTGCGCGCCTTGCTGGTGGCCACATAACCCAGCCAGGCCGGATTGGGCTTGGCATTGGGCGCGGTAATGATTTCCACGCGATCGCCATTCTTGAGTTCGGTGCGCAGCGGCACCAGCTCATGATTCACCTTGACGGCGATGCAGCGATTGCCGATGTCGGTGTGCACGCTGTAAGCGAAGTCCACCGCCGTCGCGCCGCGCGGCAGCGAAAGTATCTTGCCCTTGGGCGTGAACACATAAACTTCATCGGGGAACAAATCCACCTTGAGGTGCTCGAGAAATTCGGACGAATCGCTGCTCTGGCTCAGGCTTTCCAGCAGTTCCTGCAACCACTGGTGGGTCTTTTTGTGCAGATCGTTGATCGAATCATGGCCGTTCTTGTATAGCCAGTGCGACGCGACACCAGCCTCGGCGATCTTGTGCATCTCGTGGGTGCGTATCTGGACTTCGATGGGTGTGCCAAACGGGCCGAACAGCGTGGTGTGCAGCGATTGATAGCCGTTGAATTTGGGGATGGCGATGTAATCCTTGAACTTGCCGGGAAACGGTTTGTATAAACCATGCAGCGCGCCCAGCGCCACATAGCAGGATGCAAAATCATTCACCAGCACGCGAAAGCCGTAGATATCCAGCACCTCGGCAAAGGCCAGCGACTTGCTCTGCATCTTTTTGTAGATGCTGTAGATGTCCTTTTCACGGCCGGTGACATCGGCCTCGATGTGATACTCATCGAGGCGTTGCCGGATTGAGTCGAGTATCTTGCCGACCACTTCGCGGCGGTTGCCGCGCGCCACTTGCAGGGCTTTCGCCAGCACCGCGTAGCGATTGGGGTACAGATATTTAAAGCTCAAATCCTGCAGTTCGTGGTGCAGGTCGTGCAGGCCGAGCCGGTTGGCAATCGGCGCGTAGATTTCCATGGTTTCGCGCGCGATGCGCTCGCGCTTGCCAGTCGCCATGGATTCCAGCGTGCGCATGTTGTGCAGTCGATCGGCCAGCTTGATCAGAATGACGCGCACATCGCGCGCCATCGCCAGCAGCATCTTGCGGAAGTTCTCCGCCTGCGCATCTTCGCGCGTCTCGAACTGGATGCGGTCCAGTTTGCTCAAGCCATCGACCAGTTCCGCGACCGGCTTGCCGAATTTCTCGGCGACTATTTCGGTGGTGGTGTCGGTGTCTTCCACAACATCGTGCAGCAGCGCGGCGATGATCGCCTGCGCGTCGATGTGCAGCGGCGTCAGGATGCGCGCAACGGCAATCGGGTGGGAAATATACGGGTCGCCTGATTGGCGCATCTGGCCCTGATGCGCCGCACGGCTGAATTCAATCGCTACACGGACGTGTTCGACATCCTTCGGTTTAAGATAGGTGGAGAGTTCCGCTATCAGTAGATCTGCGTCGGCCATTTAAATGTACCTCTTGAAATCCAGATTTGCGAGCGTCCGCTACGCGGCTTGCCTGCTTACCCCCACTTCCATGCCTTGCTGACGTCACCGCACGGGTTGCTTCTGCCCGTAGCGGATCGGCCCTTGTGGGACATTGGGGCGAACTCTGAATTTTTAGAGGCACCCTTAAAATTACATTGATTACGCCTGGCCGCGATTCAGAATTTCCTTGCCTACCTTGCCCTCGCTGATTTCGCGCAGGGCTACGACGGTGGGTTTGTCCTTGCTGTTCTCGACCAGATGCGCCGCACCATTGGCCAACTGGCGTGCGCGGTAAGCCGCGACCAGCGTCAGTTCAAAACGGTTCGGGATTAGTGACAGACATTCTTCGACGGTTATACGGGCCATGATTTACTCCGGATTCTGTAATTGGTTGATTAAGGTTTGATGGCGGGACAGTTGCTTTGCGCATAACACCCTCGCGGAGAGTACAACCGCATTGAGTTCGCGCAACGCTTCGTTCAGGTTGTCGTTAATAATAACATAATCGAACTCGGCGACATGCGCGACATCATCGCGCACCGCTGCCATGCGTTTGGCGATCACAGCAGCATTGTCCTTGCCGCGCCCCGTCAGGCGTTGTTCCAGCGCCTTCATGGAAGGCGGCAGGATGAAGATGCTGGTGCATTCCGGAAACAGGCGGCGCACTTGCGCCGCTCCGCGCCAGTCTATCTCCAGCAGCACATCGTGCCCCTGGGCGTTTTCCTGACTGATCCAAGTTTGCGATGTCCCGTAAAGGTTGCCATAGACTTCCGCGCTTTCCATGAACTCGCCGCGATTCGCCATCGCGAGGAATTCCTCGCGGCTGACAAAATGATAATCACGGCCGTCATGTTCGCCGGGGCGAGGGTCGCGCGTGGTGTAGGAGACCGACAAATGAATTTGCGGATTGATGCTGAGCAAAGCCTGTACCAGACTGGTCTTGCCGGCGCCGGAAGGCGCGCTGATGACGAAAAGTTCTCCTGACATGATCACTCCAGATTCTGAATTTGTTCGCGCATTTGTTCGATGAGTATTTTCATTTCCATCGCGCTGCGCGAGACTTGTGCGTCGACCGATTTCGAGCCCAGCGTGTTGGCTTCGCGGTTAAGTTCCTGCATCAAAAAATCCAGGCGTTTGCCCACCGCGCCGCCCTGACTGAGGATGCGGCGCATTTCGGTGAGATGGCTGGACAGCCGCGACAGTTCTTCATCCACGTCGATTTTGCTGGCGAACAACGTGATCTCCTGGCGTATGCGCTCGTCGCTGATACCATGTGTCTCAGCATCCTGCATCGCGGCGTTCTGTATCGCGTCGCGCAAACGGGCGGTGAGCTTTTGTTCGTAGGCGGCAATCGCGGCGGGCACATGCGGCGCCACCGCATTGCGCAACGCCTCGATCTTGTCCACGCGCTGCAACAAAAATTCCTTGAGCTTCTCGCCTTCCCGGGCGCGCGATGCGGAGAACTCCTGCAACACGGTTTGCAGCAAGTCGAGCAAGGCGACGCGCAATTCGTCGGATGATGCGGCGGGTGTTTCCAGCACGCCGTTCCAGCGCAGCACATCGGCCACGCTCAAAGATAGCGCATCGGGCAGTGCGACTTGTACTTCCCTGTTCCATGCGGCGAGCTGTTGCAGCAGATCATCATTGAGCATAGCGCCGCTTTGCGCGGATCTCGCCGCGTAGTTTATGCGGCACTCCACCTTGCCGCGCTGCAATTGCGCGGTGATCGCTACACGCAGCTCTCCTTCAAAGCCGCGCAATTCATCCGGCATGCGCAGCTGGATGTCCAGATAGCGATGGTTGACCGCGCGCAATTCAAGCGTCAATGATCCGCTGTCGAGTTCCGCGCTGGCGGTGGCATAGCCGGTCATACTTAATATCATGGTCGTGTTTCCGAATAAAAAGGCTGTGCTCAAGCGCCGCATTATATTACGATTGCATCTTGTTAAATATTCCCAATGTTCATGAACTTCTCGATACACCAGGCCAGCAATATCGGCAATCGCCGATTCAATCAGGACCGCGCAGCGTATGCCTACACCAACGAAGCATTGCTATTGGTGCTGGCGGACGGCATGGGCGGGCATCTGCACGGCGAGCTGGCGGCGGGCTTGAGCATCGAGACTTTTGTCGAATCGTTCGGCCGTCATGCACAGCCGCGTATTACTGATCCTGACCAATTCATCCTGGAAACCATGCGCTATGCCCACGAGCGCATCATGAAGCTTCCGCACGACAAAGAGATGGGTGGTTTCCCTGGAACGACTTGTGTCGCGGTATTGATCCAGGATGGCAAGATGCATTGGGGCCACGCCGGGGACTCGCGCCTGTACTTGCTGCGCGATGGCGCGGTACTACTCAGGACGAGCGATCATTCGGTGGTGCAGAAATGGGTTGAGTCGGGCCAGATCACAGCCGAAGAAGCACGCACCCACCCGCAGCGCAACCACATCACCAACTGTCTGGGCGGTATCGAGGACGTCTTCTACATGGAGCCCGGCGAACCCATTGCGTTGCGATCCGGAGATGTGTTGTTGCTCGGCAGCGATGGCCTGTGGGGGCCGTTTACCGACAGGGAGCTGGTCGAAGCCTTTTTCGCGCTTCCTGTTGCGGAAGCATTGAACAAGCTGGTCGGGCTCGCCCTGCAGCGCGAAGAGGGGCATTCAGATAACGTCACCGGCGTGGCGGTGCGCTGGGGTAGCGGCGAAGCCGCCCACAATACGGACGAAGCGGTCAGTCGGGTTCTCGAGATTGCCTAGCCCCTTCATTTATACCTTACCCATTTTTAACTTTTAACGAGAATTTACTATGCGCCCCAGTCAGCGATCACCTAGCCAGTTGCGTGAAATACGCATCACCCGTCACTACACCAAACACGCCGAAGGTTCGGTGCTGATCGAGTGCGGCGACACCAAAGTCATCTGCACCGCCAGCATCGAAGAAAAAGTCCCGCCGCATAAAAAAGGCAGCGGCGAAGGCTGGATCACCGCTGAATACGGCATGTTGCCGCGTTCCACCGGCAGTCGCATGAGCCGTGAAGCCGCCAAAGGCAAGCAATCCGGGCGCACCCAGGAAATCCAGCGCCTGATTGGGCGCAGCCTGCGCGCGGTGGTGGATTTGCAAAAACTCGGCGAGCGCACGATACAGATCGACTGCGATGTGATTCAGGCCGATGGCGGCACCCGTACCGCCAGCATCACCGGCGCGTTCGTCGCACTCTATGATGCGGTAAGAGCTTTGCTCGGCAAAGGCCTGATCAAGGAATCTCCGCTCAAGGATTTCATCGCCGCCGTTTCCGTCGGCATCTATCAGGGCAAGCCGGTGCTGGATCTGGATTATCTCGAAGACTCCGCCTGCGACACCGACATGAACGTGGTGATGCTGGGGAACGGTCACTTCGTCGAAGTGCAGGGCACCGCCGAAGGCCACGCCTTTACCCGCGCCGAGATGGATGAGCTGCTGGAGTTGGCGAAAAACGGTATTGCCGAGCTGATCGCCAAGCAGCGGGCGGTGCTGGAGAAAGATTAATCTTCAATGTAGGAGCCCGATTCATCGGGCGAACCATCGCGCAATGAATTGCGCTCCTACCTATCATTTTTCAGAGAATCGGGCACATGCAAAAACTCGTCATCGCCTCCAACAACCCCGGCAAACTGCGCGAATTCCAGTTCCTGTTGCAGCCGCTCGGCATCGAGGTGCTCACTCAATCGCAACTCGGCATCGATGAGGCGGAGGAGCCGCACGTCACCTTCGTCGAGAACGCGCTGGCCAAAGCGCGCCATGTCAGCCGCTTGAGCGGGCTGCCCGCGCTGGCGGATGATTCCGGCATTTGCGTTACAGCCCTTGGCGGCGCGCCCGGCGTGCTGTCAGCGCGCTATGCCGGAGACAACCCCAAGTCGGATCAACGCAACAACGAAAAGCTGCTGCAAGACATGCAGGGTGTGGCGGATCGTCGCGCACATTATTACTGCGTGCTGGTGCTGCTGCACGCAGCCGATGATCCGCAGCCGCTGATCGCCGAAGGTGAGTGGCATGGCGAGATCGCGCTGCAACCTGGCGGTGACGGCGGCTTCGGCTACGACCCGCTGTTCTGGCTGCCGGAATTCGGCAAGACCAGCGCGCAACTTGAACGCGAACAAAAACACGCGATCAGCCATCGAGGCCGGGCTCTGAGGGTGTTGCTGGATCGACTTCAATTAAGTCGTGGCAAATGACCGCCCACATCCTCCATCCCATCTCCATTAAATCGCAGGCCGTGAATTTCAAGGCCTTGCCGCCACTGTCGTTGTATATCCACATCCCGTGGTGCGTGCGCAAATGTCCGTATTGCGATTTCAATTCGCATGAGGCGCGCGGGACGTTCCCGGAAAAGGAATACGTCGCGGCGCTGATCCGCGATCTGGAAATGGCCTTGCCGCTGATCTGGGGGCGCACCGTTTATACGGTGTTCTTCGGCGGGGGCACGCCCAGCATGTTGAGCGGCGAGAGCGTAGAAGAAATTTTACGCACCGTGCGCACCTTGCTGCCGCTGGATTTGAATGCCGAGATCACGCTGGAGGCGAACCCCGGCACGGTGGAAGCGGCGCGTTTCGCGGCTTATCGCGACGCGGGCGTGAACCGGCTGTCGATGGGCATTCAGAGTTTTAACGATGCGCATCTGTGGGCGCTGGGGCGCATCCACACGGCCGATGAAGCCAGACACGCGATAGCAATCGCGCAGCAGCACTTCGATAATATCAATCTCGATCTGATGTACGCATTGCCCGATCAGACGCTCGATCAGGCGTTGCGGGACGTGCAGACCGCGCTGCAATTCAATCCGCAGCATCTGTCCTGCTATCACTTGACGCTGGAGCCGAACACGCTGTTTTATCGCAATCCGCCCTCGTTGCCTGACGACGATGCCAGCTGTGACATGCAGCAGCACATCGAGGAGTTGCTGGCCGCAGCGGGTTACCAACATTACGAGACCTCAGCCTTCGCACTGCCGAAAAAGCGCTCGCGCCACAACCTCAATTACTGGCAGTTCGGCGATTATCTGGGTATCGGCGCGGGCGCGCACAGCAAGCTGAGTTTTCCCGACCGGATCATCCGTCAGGCGCGCTACAAGCAACCGCAAGCCTATATGCAGCAAGTCGGACAGGGCGCGCCGCTGCAAACCGAGCACGAGGTGGCCCGCGACGAACTGGGGTTTGAGTTCATGATGAATGCGCTGCGGCTGAACGAAGGTTTCGACAGCGTGTTGTTCCAGGAGCGCACCAGTTTGTCGTTGCTCAGTATTCAGCGCGAATTGGCCCAGGCGGAAAAACGCGGGTTGTTATTTCGCGACCATCAGCATATCGCGCCGACTAAATTGGGACAACGGTTTCTGAATGATCTGCTGGAGATATTTTTAAAGCAGGATTGAAAAGGCAGGATCGAGGAGCGAGGATTTTGGAAAAACTGCTGCCCCCGCTTTTCACTCGATCCTCACTCCTCACTCCTAGATCCTTCAAATCTGCATTGCCGCCACGCTTCGAATACCGCCACCGCCACCGTGTTGGAAAGGTTCAGGCTGCGGTTGTCGGGCAGCATCGGCAGGCGCACGCGTTGCTCGGCGTTGAATTGAGCCAGCACTTCGTCGGGTAGCCCCCGGCTCTCGGGGCCGAACAGGAACGCATCTCCAGCCTGGTAGCGCAACTGATGAAAGGCCTGAGAACCTTTGGTGGTCAACGCGAACACGCGCGCCGGATCAAAGGCCGACAGGCATTCCGGCAGCGTGTCATACACGCGCAGGCTCGCATACTCGTGATAATCCAGCCCGGCACGCAGCAGCTGTTTATCCTCCAGCGTAAAGCCCAGCGGCCTGATCAAATGCAACCGGCAACCGGTATTGGCGCACAGTCGGATGATATTGCCGGTGTTCGGCGGAATTTCGGGTTGGTACAGAATCACATGGAACATGAGAAATATTCGCTAAGTCCTTGTCAGTGTCGGAAAAAAAGGCTAACTTTCGTCTATACAAAAGCAGTGTCGCATAAAAATCTATTCGGGAGAGAATTATGGCGCGTCCGGAAAAAATTCGCTTAGGCGATTTGCTGGTTCAGCAAAAACTCATTTCGCAAGATCAACTCAAGTTCGGGCTTGAGCAGCAAAAGCGCAGCGGACGCAAGTTAGGGCGCGTGCTGGTGGATAATGCCTTCGTCACCGAGGAGAACATATCCGAGGCGCTCGCCAAACAACTCAACATCCCTTACATCAATCTCAAGTATTACAACATCAGTATCGAGAAGGTCAGGCTGCTGTCTGAAAGTCAGGCGCGGCGTTTTCGCGCGATCGTGCTCGAAGAGCGCAATGGCCTGTTGCTGGTCGGCATGGCCGACCCGACCGATTTGTCCGCCTTTGATGAAATCACGCGCATCGTCAAACGCGATATCGACATCGCCGTAGTCAACGAAGGGCAGTTGCTGGAAAGCATCGATCGCGGTTATCGGCGCACCGATGAAATCACCGGGTTGGCGCGCGAACTCAGCGAGGACATCGGCGACACCTATGTAGACTTTGGCGCGCTGACCGATGCCGTCGGCATGGAAGAGGCTCCGGTCGTCAAGTTGCTGCAGACCGTGTTCGACGATGCCACGCAGATACGCGCCTCGGACATTCATATCGAACCGCAGGAAGGCCGGGTGGTGATCCGCTTCCGAATCGACGGCGTGCTGCATCTGCAAACTGAAGCCGACAGTAAAATTGCACCCGCTCTGGTGCTGCGTTTGAAGCTGATGTCCGGTCTGGATATTTCCGAAAAACGGCTGCCGCAAGACGGACGTTTTCGTGTGCATGTGCGTGATCTGAGTGTGGATGTGCGTATCGCCACTTGTCCCACGCAAAACGGCGAAACGGTGGTGATGCGCCTGCTGCGCCAGGATGATGGAATGATAGGCCTGGACAAGCTTGGTATGCCGCCGGAAATGCTGAAACGTTTTCGCGAAATCATCCGGCGCAGCGACGGGATGATATTGGTGACTGGCCCGACCGGTAGCGGCAAGACCACGACGCTTTATTCAGCGTTGGCCGAGATCAACACCATGGAACAAAAGATTATCACCGTGGAAGACCCGGTGGAATATCGCTTGCCCGGCATCAATCAGGTGCAGGTAAACGAAAAGATCGACCTGACTTTTGCGCGCGTATTGCGCTCCGCCATACGTCAAGATCCTGATGTCATTCTGATCGGCGAAATGCGTGATGGGGAAACGGCGCAAATCGGGCTGCGCGCGGCGATGACCGGTCACCTGGTATTTTCCACGCTGCACACCCGAGATGCGGCAGGCACATTGTTCCGTTTTATCGATTTGGGTGTGCCGCGCTTCATGGTCGCTTCCTCGGTGCAGGCGGTGATCGCGCAACGCCTGCTGC
This sequence comes from Gallionella sp., assembly GCA_017880865.1. Taxonomy (GTDB): domain Bacteria; phylum Pseudomonadota; class Gammaproteobacteria; order Burkholderiales; family Gallionellaceae; genus Gallionella. The sequence continues at coordinate 2,382 of JADGRL010000056.1, read as the reverse complement.
GCCGAGTGTGCGAGAGCTGCAGTGAGCCACATAGCCCCACCCCTCAGGAAATCGTATGGATGGAGATGGAAGGCTTGTCGCGTGAAGAGTGGAGCGGCTTAAAGCATGGACGCGGTTGCTCGCATTGCAACGGCACCGGTTATTACGGACGGATGGGCGTGTACGAAATGCTGGAAATGGATCATGAGATGGTCGAGGCGGCAGCGAGCGAGAGTGCCACACAGTTCGTCCAAATGGCGCGCGACCACATGCTCGGCAAGACGATATTGGATCAAGCCCTGGAAGAGATGAAGCTGGGGCATACCACGGCGTTTGAGGTGATGTGCATCAGTAACCGGATAGAAGAGTAACAATGGGTTTGTTTACCTACAAAGGCCGCAACGTACGCGGTGATCTGGTGCAAGGCACGCTCGATGGCGAGGACAGCGGCACTATCGCCGACCAGCTGATGAATACCGGTATTACACCCATCGAAATCATCCCGTTTCGCGGCGTACTGGGCGACGCATCGGGCAAATTGAGCTGGATCAAACGCCAGCTTACCGAGAAGCCGATCAGCGCGATGGATTTGATGCTGTTCAGCCGCCAAATGTACACCTTGCTCAAAGCCGGCGTCCCGATCATGCGAGCTCTGGCTGGTTTGCAGGAGTCCACGCAGAATCCGACCTTATCAGTGATGCTCCAGGATTTGCGTGAAAGCCTGGACAGCGGCCGCGAACTGAGCACCGCGATGCGCCGCCACCCCAAGGTTTTCTCGCCGTTCTACGTCAGCATGGTGCAGGTGGGTGAGATGACCGGTATGCTGGATTCGACTTTCCTTCGTCTGTTTGAACACCTTGAATTCGAACGCGATATGCGCGAGCGCATCCAGACCGCGATGCGCTATCCCAGTTTCGTGATCATCGCGATGGCCATCGCGATGATCATCATTAACCTGTTCGTGATTCCCGCGTTTGCCAAGGTGTATGCCGGTTTCCACGCCGAACTCCCGGTCATCACCCGAATGCTGATCGGCTTCTCCGGTTTCATGGTGAATTACTGGCTGCTGATGCTCGCGCTGCTGGTGGGGGTTGTGCTGGGCTTTCGCTATTTCATCAGTACGCCAAACGGCCGCTACAAGTGGGATAAGTACAAATTCAATTTGCCGGTAGTCGGCGAAATCATCCTCAAGGCCACGCTGGCAAGATTCGCGCGCAGCATGGCACTTTCATTCAAGAGCGGGATGCCGATTTTGCAGGGGCTGAACGTGGTCGGCATGGTGGTGGACAATGAATTCATGCGCAGCCGTATCGAGCAAATGCGCGATGGTGTCGAGCGCGGCGAAACCATCCTGCGCACCGCCACCGCCACCGGCGTATTCAATCCGGTGGTGTTGCAAATGATTGCCGTCGGCGAAGAAAGCGGCGACATGGACGGGCTGATGTTCGAGATCGCCGACATGTACGAGCGCGAGGTCAAATACGAAGTCGCCACCCTCAGTTCAAAAATAGAACCGATCCTGATCGTGGCGCTCGGCATCATGGTGCTGATCTTGGCGCTCGGCGTATTCCTGCCGATGTGGGACCTGGGTAAAGCGGCGATGCATCGATGAGCAAACAAAACACAGATGCCAGCCCCAAGGTTCAAGGTTCAAACCTTTCACCTTTCACCTTTTACATTGCCCCTGCGCGCAGCTACCCTTTGCGGATGTGCGCCTCTAAAGGTTTTACGCTAATCGAGTTGATCGTGGTCATCAGCATCATCGTGGTGTTGATGGGATTGTTTTTTAATCGCATGCTGTTTTATCAGGAACAGGCCGAGAAGGTGGCGATGGAGCAGATGGCGGGCACGCTACAAAGCGCGCTGACGCTGCAATACGCTCAGCTTCTGACGCGCGGAAAGTCTTCCGATGTGCCGGCATTGGTTCTGGACAATCCGATGAACTGGCTGCAAAAAAAACCGCACAATTATGCCGGAGAATTCTACGACCCCACGCCGCTGACCGTGGAGTCCGGCAACTGGGTATTCGATCTCAAGTCGCGCGAGCTGGTCTATGTGGTGCGCAATGCCAATTACTTCAGGCCGGGCAATGATGGCAAGAAATGGATACGTTTTCACGTCGCTGCAAACTATGCACCGTCGCGCCTGCCCTCATTGCAAAATGCCCCGCCCGAATTGACCGGCATCGTGTTCGAGCCGGTCGAGCCGTATGCGTGGTTATGATAGGCAGGTTAGGATGAAACAACTGATATGACTACTAGCTATCTGACTAGGCTGTCCAACAACGACAGCCAAGTCATTGGTTATAGGGCACCTCTATAAATCGCATTTTTTTCACGCCAGTTGTTCCGCATTACGATTTTTTGCCGGAATTTCTCAGCCCATTTTTTCTTTCACTCAAAC
>JADGRL010000055.1 GCA_017880865.1 Gallionella sp. | reverse complement strand
TGAAGCAATCAAGTTAGTCACAGAGCAAGGTCTGACGTGGGAGGAAGCCAGCAGAAAGTTGAACGTTGACACCAAACCATTACGCACCTGCCGAACTTCTTATGGATCCCTGGTATGACCGTCCGGTGATGGCACAGAGTACTCATTCATCACCACGAACTGCCCGCCACAAAGCTGCCGCTGGGATTAGAAAATTCACATTGCCATGAAGCTGTCGTTGGCCAACTCACACTCGACACATTGCAGAACTTCGATTTTCCCAGAAGCGGAAGTTCAACATAAAAGTGAGGGGCTGTATGTAGTGCTTGGCTTTGTCGCGCTGCGCGATGGTATGAGTAAAGCCATACGGTTTTTTTCCTGGCTGGCCGCACAAGCCGTCTTTGTTTACATCGTGCTGGTGGCCATCAGCCACAATCCGGTTCTCTGGTAGTTTTTTGTGTCCAAACTTTGTCTCAGGTTACGCTGATTATGCGCTACCAGGATTGTTTGTCGCCGGATTTGATTTGGCTGGCAAGACAGAGGGGTGGGAAAGCAGATTGTTCCGAACGAAATTGATGTGTTCGCGCAGGCCATACAATAGATTACCGAATCTGGCCGGCACCACTATTTTGCTGACCGAGTATTCGATGTGGTTCAGGTGGCGCAGGAATTCTTCGCGTTTATTTTGATCGAGCGAATGTTTAAACGCATCCCGTTCCAGATCCAATAATGCCCGATACCATTTGTTGATGCGGGATTCCATACGCCAGCGGTAGATTGCCGGGGTGATCCTGAGCGCGGGGATCAGTAACAGGGCAACCGGTACAACGACTGCCAGTGTGCGCGCGATGAGGCTCGCAATCCCGAATGGAAACGTCCGGTACAGGAAACTCTTGCCCGATGCGTAATAGCGGCTGGCATCCGGGCTGATGGGAAATTCGTGCTCCACCGGTGCGGGAAACTCGCCGCGTTTTTTGAACAGGCCGGGCGTGCCGTGCACTTCGCGCGCGGCTTCCAACAATATGTCAGATAGCGCCGGATGCAGGGTGTTTCGGGCGATGAGTTCCACGGTCGGGCCGACCAGGAAAATGTCCTCGGCGGGAATGTCTTTACCGAAATCGAGTGAACCCTTGGGCATTTCCAGCTTGTTTAAATAAGTGATGCGGCGGGTGTAGCCGTCTGCTTGGGTAAAATTAAAAAGGCGGATATTCGGCGTGTGCAGCAACTCGTGCATCATGTCGCCGGAGGCGGAATCGCCCATCACAAAAATGGCATCGATGCGATTTTCAAGCAGAGCGCGCGCCGAGTCGCCCTTGACGTAATCGACAACAATGGTGCCGTCATACGGCTCGACGCCATTGGCTTTAAGCAACGCCAGCGCCAGAGTGTGCGTGCCGCTGCCATCTTCGCCTATGTCCAGACGCTGCCCCTTAAAATCCGAAAGCAGGTTTTTGGTTTGACCGCGATAAAAGATCATCAGCGGCTGGTAGGCAACGCTGCCCAGCGAAAACAGGTTTCCGATGTCGGCCCCGTTAACTTCGCCGCCCAGCACAAATCCGACATCGACCCTATCCTTGGGGTTGGACAACTTTTTGAAGTTGTCCATGGAACCTTCTGAGGGAACAATTTTCAGCGTGACGCCCTCTTTGGCCAGAATGGCTTTATATTTTTCGGCATTTTTTTCGAAAGTGCTATCTTTGGGTCCGCTGGCGATGGTGATGGTGGTGGGCGCGGCGGAATTCATGAACCAGACAATAGTCGCGCCCATCACCAGAGCAATGAGCACAATGACGCTCATGGTCACAACCTGCCCACGCCCGAACAGGGCATTGAGTCTGGCAATCATCCTGGCAAAATAAACTTTTGGGTTCGTCATGGTTAAAAGGCCAATAGCCAAATCTCGAAAAACGGCTCTTGATTATGCATTAACTCATGCATGGCGACTACCGACTCTCTGCCACTGGCACTTTGTTGCTAGTCACGATCGTCAGCTTTCTTGCTGGATACTCTACACCTCGACCGGTTGAATCCGCAGCACATTGCAGCCCTTCATGTTTGTCAGTGTAAATCATGTTTGCGATATTGCAACATAACCAAATCGCCGAGAGTCAATTCTGGTTGCTTCTGCAATGCACTCTTTACCGTTCCTACTCCAACCCTGAGCAACCAATCAGTGAAGTAGTAATAATCCCTGTCGCACAGCTTGATAGAAGTTAGGCTCTGCACTTGTTGCGCGACATCATCATCAATTTCTATTTTCATATTTCCTCCAACGTGACCAAAACGTGACGAACTGCTGTTCACGTCCTGCATTCTTTGTCCATTTCAGTCACAATCACGAGGAGCCGGAAAGCGTAACCTATTGATTAGACCAATTACAAAGACGCATTAGAGAATTCACACGGCAGGGGTCACTGGTTCGAACCCAGTACCGCCCACCAATATATCAGTGCGTTAGTGAGCCTCCCTCGATTATTCATCTTCCAAGAGGCGAGTTTCATATGATTTATTCAGGTGTTCTACAACCGAATCCGACATCATGCAAAATCAAGTACCCTCTTGATTTTGCGAACCCGTTTTACGCCAGCAGCGTCGATCTACGGCATAATTGTCGATGACTTCCCCGTCCACCAGATTGAATTCTACTCATTCTCGTCATCGCAAAATAGTTCAGTGAGTCAATGCCGGCAAGCATAGGTCAGACGAGCTTGGCGTTTTCCGACGTAGGGTATAAGTGGGGCGTCTTCCGCCTGATGGGAAATAAGCACATAAAGACTTCAGTGCCAGCGTCGCTTATGTATCTTAGAGATTCAATAACTCGGTAAAGGCGCGTTAACCATCCGCATGCTGGAACAGCGCGCCCCAACTAAAGGGATGAAATTACAGCGCGGTCTCGTTGGTTTCGCCGGTGCGAATGCGAACAACCTGTTCCACTGATGAGACAAAAATCTTGCCGTCGCCGATTTTTCCGGTATGCGCGGATTTAATAATGGCTTCGACTGCCGCTTCGAGCAGATTGGACGGAATGACCACCTCGATTTTAATCTTGGGCAAGAAGTCCACCACATATTCCGCCCCTCGGTACAACTCGGTATGCCCTTTTTGCCGACCGAAACCCTTCACTTCGGTGACCGTCAGCCCGCTTACGCCCAACTCGGAAAGTGCTTCGCGCACATCATCCAACTTGAACGGCTTGATCACTGCTTCGATTTTTTTCATGATGATTTCCTTAATGCATTGATTAGTTTTTAACTAGATCCAACTTTGACGCCGATATCGGCGTTGCTTGGCGCGCCGATATTTCATTCTGGTCATCTCTTAATAGTTGAGCCCAAGCGCTGGACTCGCCAGCCTCATCCTTGTTTTCATGCAGCATATGCAAATAGATAATATCGGAGGCCACTTCTCGCGGAAAACCTTGACGATTGGAGCGCGTAGTCATCATCAAATCGGCAAGATAGGCATCAAACTCAGATGAGTCCCATAACAAAATGATCTTTTCGAGGATGAGAGGGAACTGTTTTTCTAATGCATGAGGGTAGTTTTGTTCGCGGCTATTCAAAATCTTTAGCAGTTTTTCGTTCATGATTTAGATTAAGGTTGCGTAAATTTTCAAAGAATCGGCATCAACACCGACTACCCAAGCACCACCATCAAGCCTGCAACATAACAAACTTCCCGTAAGGCGTAAAGCCTTCACCCGATCGCATACTAACATTTAACCGTAATACTCAATCAAGCACACAATACATGACGCAGACCACTTCAAGTTCATTGATCCCGGTCGGGGTGCGCAGCGTCGCCACTTCACCCTCGCGCAGTTTAAGCAGCGCCCGCGCCAGTGGCGAAACCCAGCTGATGCGTCCACCCGTCACATCCGCTTCATCCACACCGACGATGCTATAAGTGCTCTCGCAACCGCTGGCATCGCAGACCGTTACCGTCGCACCGAAAAACACTTGCTCGCACTCGACGCGCGACGCAGGATCAACCACCTCGGCCAACTCCAGACGCTTGCGTAAAAATCGCACCCGGCGATCAATTTCGCGCAGGCGTTTTTTGCCATAGATATAGTCGCCATTTTCAGATCGATCGCCGTTGGAAGCCGCCCAGGTTATGGTCTTGACCAAGGCCGGGCGCTCCACCTTCCACAGATGATCCTCCTCTTCCTTCAATCTACGGTATCCGCTCGGCGTGATGTAGTTCTTGACGCCCGGCGGCAGCTGTAACGCGGGCGGGGTATCCTCGTCGTCAGTGGAATCGTGTTCGCGTGTGAATGCCTTACTCATTTATTAATTGAAGCAGTTGATGTAGACAATACATTGTGTTCGATTGAGAATTGCGAAAAATAACGCCACTGCAATTGCCCCGTTAAGCCGTATCCTGATGACCTTGGCGAAATTCAAATACACAACATCACGGTTAAGCCAAAACAAAAAAACCAGCCTAAGCTGGTTTTTTTGTTTTGAATAATCTAATGGTTAGTGAACAGCTGTTTAAGCATCCACAAGGAAAATACAACTGCTCCAATTGCGGTACCAACTGCAAAAATTGTTGTGATCATGGCCATTTTTTACTCCCGGGTAAACAGATTAAACACAAGAATGAATCAAGCGGATTTCATCGTAGCACAATTTTTTAGGCAAGCAAGGGCTTTTCAATGGAATCTGACATGACTTTTTTGCTCTGATTTCATCGCGCAATCAGCTTGCTATTTTAATTCATTCCCTATTCATGAAATATTCAGCTGGGCTTAAAATTTATGCCTACAACTTCCGATTGACAGATGAACGAAAGTTTTTCAGGCTGAAGCTGGTCGGAGGGGCGGATACTGCCGAGTTACAGTAGCGCATTGACGTGCCGTTGCTCGGTGTGGTTACATATCAAGGCCAATGCACATGATGTTATGAGATATCCTAATTTTAAAATTCCGAAAACAGGAAAGAATGCATGACTGAATTCAGTATCATCGCGGTATTTTTTGTCGGGTTTCTCGGGGGTGTGCATTGCATCGGCATGTGCGGCAGTATTGTCGGCATCCTCACCGCGCAATTACCGAAAGAAGGTGCGCGCTGGCCGTTTCATCTTGCCTACAACAGCGGGCGCATCGCCAGCTATACCCTGGCCGGCCTACTGGTCGGCGCTATCGGACAAGCCGGTTTGTTATTGCGCGATGTGGTGCCGATACAGCATTTGCTGTTTGCGTTATCCAGTTTGATGCTGATCGCGCTTGGCTTGTATCTCGCCGGAATCTGGAGCATGGTGCGGCGCATCGAGCAGGCCGGCAGCATGTTATGGCAACGCATTCAACCGCTGACGCGCTCCCTGCTTCCCATTACGTCCCCTGCGCGAGCCTTGTTGCTCGGCACGTTATGGGGTTGGTTGCCGTGCGGGTTGGTATACAGCGTGCTGGTCACGGCACTGGCCAGCGGCCACGCGCAAAGCGGCGCGTTGATCATGCTGGCATTCGGCTTGGGCACCTTGCCTAATCTGCTGACCATAGGACTGTTCTGGGAACGTTGCCGCCATTGGGTACGGTCTCCCCGAGTTCGATTATTTGCGGGCCTGATAGTGATGGCATTTGGCCTATATGGACTGGTCAAAGTAGGCTATGTTTTTGCTGTGCACGGTTGGACCGGGAGCTGTCATGTGGATGCATGAACCCATACTTCGACGCCATACGGCATAGCGCTCAAAAAATATTTTCATAAATATCAACTTTCAAGGTAGCTCAAGATGCGTAACTTATTTTTAATATTATTGATCTTGCTGCTGGGTGCGTGCGAAAAACCAGAGATGCCCTCGCCCTATCATGCCATCGACGTCTCATGGCAGCATGCACAGGCTGATTTCCAGCTTAACGATTTTAATGGCCAGCCTCGCAAACTATCAAATTTTAGCGGGAAGGTGGTCGTGCTGTTCTTCGGCTATACCCACTGCCCCGAGGTCTGCCCCACCACGCTGGCCGATTTGGCGCAGGTAATGCGCTTGCTGGGCCAAGATGCGAGCCGGGTGCAGGTGTTATTCGTGACGCTGGATCCGGAACGAGACCGTCCCGATTTGCTCGCAAAGTATGTGCCGTCATTTGACCCTTCTTTCCTGGGTTTGTATGGCGATGCACAGGCCACCAAGCAAGCGGCAAAGTCCTTTGGCGTGAATTATGTGAAGCAGTATGACAAGCACGGAGGCTATACGCTGGATCATACCGACGGAATGTATTTGCTTGGCGTAGGAGGCAAACCCTTGCTGCTTTCCCCTTACGGGCAGCGCGCTGAATATCTGGTACAGGACATCAGATTGCTGCTGGCTACAGGTCGGTGAGCATAACCGAAATGCACGGAAGTCCAATTCTGGCCCTTACTTAAATGGGGGCAATATTAGCGTAAAGTTGTATTTACTTATTCACTTGTCGGTGTACCATGACCGCGCGGTTTAACAGCTGGAAATAAGAAGGGGTGTCATTTACTTCTTGAGGTTAAGAGTAAATAACACATCGTGTATTACTTTAGCTCTCTAGAAGGAGATCCCTGTGGAAGCAACTCAAGCGATGCCGGTTAAATACGATATGGATGTGGTCAGATGGTTCACCATCGCGGCCGTCATCTATCTGGTCGTAGGCACGTTGATCGGTGTGTATATCGCATCCGAATTGGCGTGGCCGTTTTTAAATTTAGATATTCCTTACATCACCTTTGGACGGCTGCGTCCGCTGCATACCAACTCGGTTATTTTCGCGTTTGGCGGCTGTACCTTGATGGCCACCGGTTTTTATATTGTGCAGCGCACTGGTGCGGTCAAACTGTGGAGCAACGGCCTGGCGTGGTTCACCTTCTGGGGCTGGAACCTGATCATCGTCTTGGCGGTAATCACGCTGCCGCTGGGCATGACCCAGGGCAAGGAATACGCGGAGCTGGAATGGCCGATTGATATCATGATCGCCGTGGTCTGGCTGGCGTTTGGTCTGAATTACATCATGACGGTCGCGATACGCAAGAGCTCGCACATCTATGTATCGAACTGGTTCTTCATGAGCATGATCATCATGATCACTTACCTGCATGTGGTGAACAGCCTGGCAATCCCGGTCAGCTTGACCCAGTCCTTCTCCATCTACTCGGGCGTGCAAGATGCGATGATCCAATGGTGGTGGGGTCACAACGCGGTGGGTTTCTACCTGACCGCCGGCTTTTTGGGGATCATGTACTACTTCGTGCCCAAGCAAGCCAACCGCCCGGTGTTCTCCTACCGCCTGTCCGTGTTGCACTTCTGGGGTCTGACCTTCGGTTATGTATGGCTGGGCGCGCACCATCTGCAATACACCGCATTGCCTGACTGGACTGGCTCCCTGGGCGCCGCAATTTCACTGGCAATGATCATCCCGTCCTGGGGTGGTGCGATGAACGGCATGATGACTCTATCCGGTGCATGGGATCGTCTGCGCACCGACTACATCCTGCGCTTTTTGGTGGTGTCTTTGGCGTTCTACGCGATGTCCACCTTTGAAGGCCCAGTGATGTCCATCAAGACCGTGAACGCGTTGTCACACTACACCGACTGGACCATCGGTCACGTGCACTCCGGTGCGCTGGGCTGGGTTGCGATGGTTTCCATGGGCGCGATTTACCATATGGTGAAGAAACTATGGCGCACCGAAATGTACTCCGACAGTCTGGTGAATGTGCACTTCTGGCTGGCGACGATCGGTGCGGTGGTCTACGTCGTGGCGATGTGGGTGTCCGGCATTATGCAAGGCCTGATGTGGCGCGATTATGACGAATATGGCGCATTGACCTATACCTTTGTGGAGTCCGTATCCGCGATGCATCCGTATTACGCGATGCGTGTCGTCGGCGGCGCTATCTACAATCTGGGTGCATGGATCATGTTATTCAACGTGGTGATGACTGTGCGTCAGGCAAGTGCTGCGCATCGTACCAACGCCGTTCCTGCAAAAGCATAAGGAGCAAGACATGTCTAATCACGATAAAATTTATTCGACCAAGTTGCAGGACAAGCTGGAGCGCAGCACCGTCCTGTTGTTTGTAGCTGTTGCTTTGGCGGTGGGGGTGGCAGGCATAGTGGAAATCGTACCGCTGTTTTATCTGGACAGCACCATGACGCATTTGTCACCCAACGTAAAAGAAGCACAGAAAAGCGCCGGTGATACGGCCCCCATCGTCTGGAATCGCAAGCCGGGACAATCACTGGATGACTGGAAACCGGGCGACGGCGTGCGCCCCTACAAGCCGCTGGAATTGGCTGGGCGCTCAATCTACATCCGCGAAGGCTGTTACTTGTGTCACTCGCAGATGATCCGTCCGTTCCGCGACGAGAATGATCGTTATGGTCACTACTCGGTGTCTTCCGAATCCATGTACGACCATCCGTTCCAGTGGGGATCCAAGCGTACCGGTCCCGATCTGGCTCGAGTGGGCGGCAAGTATTCGGACGAGTGGCATCGCCGCCATCTGAGATACCCTCGTGAAGTCGTGCCTGAATCCGTGATGCCCAATTTCTTCTGGCTGGAGAACACCAAAGTGGATGCGGGCAACGTAGCCGACACCATGAAAGTGATGCGCAAGATGCCGTTCTACCCGGCCCCCTACACCGATGCCGACATCGTCAGCGCGAAGGATGCCGTTGAAGGTAAGACCGAGCTGGACGCTGTCATTGCCTATTTGCAAAGTTTGGGTAATCAAATCAAATTTACCGAAGGCGTGAATTACCGTGATTAAGCTGATGGGATACCTGGGCATGGATGTGGAGTCCATGACAACGAATGACTGGCTCGGCGTATTTTTTGCCGTATTTATATTCGTCGCCATGATCTACGTTTATTTCATGGTGTTTCGTCCTGCAAACAAAGACAAGTTTGAGTCTCAACGCAGTATGGCGTTGGATGACGAAGACCTTATCAATTCGGGAGATAAAAAATGAATGAAGATCAAAACCCTTCTGGTGATGGGAAAGGACAAACACGCGAACAACATAAGCGCAGCGCCGAGAGTGGCAGCCGAAACCCCTATCAAAACCCCGATGGGGGTGTAACTACCACGGGGCACGTGTGGGACGACGACTTGGCTGATTTTAACAATCAACCACCCAGGTGGTGGATGCTGGGGCTGGCAGCCAGCGCGATCTGGGTGGTGGTGTATTGGCTGTTCTATCCCTCCATCCCCCTGCCCTCTTCCAATACCTACTTCAAGGGTTTGGGCGGGTGGACGGCGATCAAGGAAATGGAAGCGGACAAGGGTGAAGTGGATGCGGTGCGCGGCAAGTATGAAGTCAAGCTGAAGAATCTGACCCCGGCAGTGATTCTGGCCGACAACGATCTGACCGAGTATGTGAAGCGCTCCGGCAAGGTGTTGTTCGGCGATAACTGTGCGCCCTGTCATGGCACGAACGGCGTGGGCACCAAGGATAAGGAGGGTCTGTTCGCGCCGGTCCTGAACGACGATGATTGGCTGTACGGCGGCAAGATCGATGACATTTACACTTCCATTTCCGGGGGACATCAAGGCATGATGACCGCGCACAAAGATAGTTTGTCTGATAAACAAATTGTCGATGTCGCCAAGTATGTCATGGCCCTGAGCGAAGCTCGGGGCGATTCCGAGCCCGCCGGCAAAAAAGTGTTTATGGAAAGCGACTGCACCTCTTGTCACGGCCAGGATGCCAAGGGGATGCCAATGATGGGCTCGGCCAACCTGACCGATAAGATCTGGCGTTTTGACGGATCGCTGGAAGGGATTAAACGCACCATCGCTTATGGCGTGAACTCAGGGGAGCCCAAGGCTCGTGTCGCCATCATGCCCAGCTTCACGGAAGCTGGTAAGTTGAGCGACGCCGACATCAAGAAGTTGGCGGTATACGTGTACAAGTTTGGCGGCGGTCAAGCCGATGCACCCGTAGCACCTGCTCCAGTAGTGTCGAAAAAATAATCCGTATGCCCGCACCAGACATCATGCCCGGTGCGGTATCTTGACCAAGGGAGAATGCCGATGAATCACGACAGTGTGTTTTGGGGTGTCATTATCAGTGTTGCAGGCAGTGCTGCGGCACTGATTTGGTTGTTGTATGTGCTGTATCGGAATGCAACTAAACCAAACAAAGACAGTCAATGACGTTGTAGTGCGGTTAAATAAGGAGGGGGTTAGTATCTCCCCCTTTTTTTGAACTGCTATATTAGCAAGTTCTGAATAAGCAATGGTTGTATGGGGCTACTCAATTCGCTCGTTAGTCAGGCTGGTAGCCTGGCTCAATTGTATAGTCTGAACATTAGGAGTCATGGCATGGAAAAAGAAACCGAAAAAAAAGAAACTGGCAACGTCACCGATATCTATCAGGAATTTGAAACCTGGAGTGTCAATATGGGTGACAAGACCATTCATGCCAAGCGTATGCCGGGGTTTTACCGCTCGGTAAAATACCTGACCGGCTTGTCATGGCTGATCTTTTTTGTTGGCCCCTATGCTCGCTGGAACGGCAAGCAAGCTATATTGTTTGATATCGGGAACCGGCAGTTTCACTTTTTCAATTTGACAGTATTACCCCAGGACATCTGGATGCTGTCGCTACTGCTGTTATTGATGGCGATGGCCTTATTTGCCGTGACTTCAGTCGCATCAAGGGTGTTCTGCGGCTACTTCTGTTTTCAGACGGTGTGGACGGATGTTTATACCTGGATAGAAGAAAAAATTGAAGGCAATCACACGCAGCGGCGCAAATTGGATAATGCCCCCTGGAATCTTAAAAAAATTCGTCTGAAAGTAATCAAGCATTCGATCTGGCTGGCGATAGCAGCCTTAACCGGAATCAGTTTTTCGATCTGGTTCGTCGATGCCTTCGATTATTGGAATAATTTGCTGGCCTTCCAGTTGCCGATGGTAGGCTGGGTCACGCTGGCCATGTTCCTTGCCGGAACCTATATTCTGGCCGGATTTCTGCGCGAGCAAACCTGTCTCTGGCTTTGTCCTTATGCACGCATCCAGGGGGTGATGACAGATAGCCAGACCATCATGCCGACCTACGATGTCAAACGCGGCGAGCCGCGCGGCAAAATACACCGTGGCTCGGCGACTGACGCTGATTCGAAAGCACAGGGCGATTGCATAGACTGCTTTCAGTGTGTGCAGGTATGCCCGACCGGAGTGGATATTCGACAAGGCCAACAATTGGGTTGCATTACATGCGGGCTATGTCTGGATGCCTGTGATTCCATCATGGACAAGGTGGGTCGCCCGCGCGGATTGATCCGCTATGCCTCGCTGGATGAGATCGACGGCAAGCCGGTCAAAAAACTTTACCAACACCCGCGTACGCTGGTTTACATCAGCATCATTCTCATCGCGTTGGGCGGCATCATATACGGGTTGACCCATCTGGGTGCGATGACCCTCAGGGTGATCCCTGAACGTCAGCCATTATTTGTCAGCATGAGCGATGGCTCGATACAGAACAAATACGAATTCAAGGTGGTCAACAAGACCGATAAAGATCTTTATGTGCAAGTGTCGGCGAATGGCGGCGTGCTGGGGCAAGTCATTATTGGTGCCGAACAACCACTGCTGACCCATCATGGCCGAGGAACTTCGTTTACGATTTTCGTCAAAGCGCCCGGCAAGAACATTAAAAGGGAAGTGACGCCGATCGAGTTCCGTATACAAAGTACCGAAGCCCCAACCGTCGCTGCAGAATACAACTCCAAATTCAACGGCCCCAAACCCTGAACGAAATTCGATAAGGAGCAACAAATGCTTTCACAACAAAACAAGAAAGGTTGGCGCAACCCCTGGTTTGTCGGCATGGTGAGTGTGGTCGTCACGGCTTTACTGGTCAATTCAGTGCTGATCTGGTATGCCTTGCATGGCCGTTCTACCTTGGTGGATCACGAGTACAGCACCCGGGATCGCAAGTCCGATACAGAAACGATAGACGACATACAGACGCAAAATGCCTTGGCGTGGAAAGTCACGATCAAGCTGCCCAAAGTGGTTGTGCTCGCGACGCCTGCCGCCTACGAAATCGATGTAGCGGACCGTCAAGGTGCGCCGGTCAGCGGCGAAATGGAAGTGGTGGCTTATCGTGCTTCCGACGCGGACAAGGACTTCGCTGTGCCCTTCAAGGAAGTTTCTTCAGGCAGCTATCAAGGCTATATCAGCTTCCCGCTCAAAGGCTACTGGGAATTACGCATTCGTACCAAACGCGGTAAGGCTGTGTTTGAAGCTGGGAGCAACAAGTTTTTAGTTACAGAAAAATAGTAAACAAACTAACCCTCGGCGATTTATGATTCACCTGATATACCTACTTGCTAATGACCAAGGTTTGGCTAAGAAATTAGGGCGATTGCACTATATGCATAATATATGTATTATTTGGCATGTGCATTGAATTTGACCAAAAGAAAGCGGCATCGAATCTGAAAAAGCACGGCGTGTCTTTTGATGAAGCCGCATCTGCATTACTGGATCCTATGGCATTAGTTCGGGAAGATGAGGATGCAAAGGATGAGCTGCGTTTTCTACTGGTTGGAATGTCAAATACAGGGCATCTATTGACCGTGTGCTACACACTGCGTGTAGAAGTTATACGGCTAATCTCAGCCCGCTTAGCAACCAAAAATGAACGGAGGCAATATGAAAGCTGAATACGACTTTTCAAAAGCCAAACGTGCAAAAGATGTACCTCATTTGGCAAAACTTCAATCCGCTGCATCGAAGGGTAAGACGCGGGTCACGATATATCTGGACGATAGCATTCTTGAATCATTCCGCTTACGTGCTGAAACCGAAGGCAAGGGCTATCAAACTTTGATCAATGAAGCGCTCAAGCAAGTCGCCACTAACAGCAACCCGGTAACAGAGGATGTTGTTCGACGTATCATCAGGGAAGAATTGCACTCCGCTTGAACGACGGCTCCTTTCTCTTGCGGTCAGTTGAGGTTATTTTTCTTGATTCTTAAATCGCCTTACTATAAAGTAAGGATTGTTTGAAACAAAAGGGGGGGGTTATGTCAACTGCAACAATAACCAGTAAAGGTCAGATCACCATTCCCGCCATCGTGCGGGCCGCGCTCGGCGTCGAGGCAGGAGACCGGGTGGAGTTCGTCCAAGTTGAACCAGGCCATTTTGAGCTGGTAGCCGCTACGCAGTCGGTGACTGCCCTGAAGGGGTTGGTGCGCAAGCCTGCTTCGCCCGTCACGATAGCTGCAATGAATAAGGCAATCGCAACTCGCGGGGCAAAAGCAAGATGATTGGCTTGGACACCAATGTCCTCGTTCGCTATATCGCACAGGACGACTCGAAGCAGTCGCCCAAGGCAACGCGCCTGATCGAGGCGTTAACAGTTGATGCACCAGGCTACGTTAGCATTGTTTCGGTGGTGGAGTTGGTGTGGGTACTGACGGGTTGCTACGCATTAACCAGAAGCGAGATCTGCGAGGTGCTGGAAACGCTGCTGCGCACCAAAGAAATTATCGTAGCGCATGCCGATACCGTATGGAAAGCTTTGCGGTTGTTCAAAGAAGGCAAGGCTGATTTTGCTGATTGCCTGATAGAGCGGTCAGCTAATGAAGCCGGCTGCAACTATACGACAACATTTGATCGCGACGCGGCCAAGCACTGCGGCATGCAATTGATCGAATGACCACGAAGTGTCGGACTGCGCAATGCGACCGGCAGCTTGTATGGCAGCCAACTTGATCTTATGTCGCTCCGCTGTGTGCCATTATGCAAAGTTTCGAATTATGTAAAGTAACCAGTTTGTTGCGCCGTAGGATGCTTATATCCAGAGGCTTACGAGGCAAGTAGGTATCATTGAGGTTAACATAATAATCGCATTTGTATGTGGACTGAGCCACACTTATTAAGGGAATCTCTATAAATTGCCCTTCAAATTTTCGGAATCTGTCAGCCCGCTGATGTTGTGAAACGTTATTTCCAAGTGCAATCACGAACTGGCG
>JADGRL010000054.1 GCA_017880865.1 Gallionella sp. | reverse complement strand
GTTCGAGTCCCGCAGTGGGGCGCGGGGTGTGCGCCCCGCCAGGTCGAGTTGCGCAGCCCCGCTTGCTTGCGGCTGATCGAGGGTACCCCGTAGGGGCGGGAAACCGGGGCGGATTTTTCTTTCGCCCCTTTCTTTTGGCCGCACAAAAGAAAGGGGTCAGTTGCCGGTCTGCCACTGGCGAAGTTGTTTACCCCATATCAAACAACAACACCTCCGCATCTTGTGCGCCACTCAGCGCGACCGCTGCCTCATCCGTATACATCAACGCATCCCCCACAGAAAGCGCATAGCCATTGGCTTGCAGGCTGCCGCGCGCGACATGCAGATAAATTTTACGCCCTGCGGCAACCGGATAATCCAGCGTCTCCGCGCCATTCAACCGCGCGGCAAACACGCGCGCGTCCTGATGAATCAGCAAAGAATCCCCTGCCTCATCGGGGGACGCCAGCAGACACCAGCGCGCCAATTTGTCTTCCAGCGGAAAATTCTTTTGCTTGTATCCCGGCGTCAAATTTTGTCGGTCCGGCATGATCCAGATTTGCAGCAGATGCACCGCCTCAACCGGCGAGGGATTCACCTCGCTGTGCTGCACCCCGGTGCCCGCGCTCATCACCTGCACTTCACCGTAACGGATGTCCTCGCCATGCCCCATGCTGTCGCTGTGCTGTAGCGTGCCGCTCAACACATAAGTCAGGATTTCCATATCGCGGTGCCCGTGCGTGCCGAAGCCCGTGCCCGGCTGCACGATGTCCTCGTTGATCACGCGCAGCGGCCCGAAATGAACATGCGCCGGATCGCGGTAATCGGCGAATGAAAAACTGTGCCAGCTTTCCAGCCAGCCGTGGTGCGCATAACCGCGTTCATCTGCTTTGCGGACTTCAATCATATTTCACCCCCGTATCGTTTCAATAGTTCGAGCATCGCGGACGCCTTGTCCAGCGTCTCCTGATATTCCGCTGCCATCTCGGAATCCGCGACGATGCCGCCGCCCACCCAAAATCGAATCTCGTCGCCGGAATACACTAGCGTGCGTATCACGATGTTGCTGTCCATGTTGCCGTCGAAGCCGACATAACCTATCGCGCCGCAGTAGATGCCTCGACCGTTGGGTTCCAGTTGTTCGATAATTTGCATCGCGCGCTGTTTGGGCGCGCCGGTGACGGAGCCGCCGGGGAAGCAGTCGCTAAGCACGTGCAACGCATCGCGCCCCTCGGCCAGTTTACCTTCCACCGTGCTGACCAGATGATGCACGTTGGCGTAACTTTCCACCTCGAATAATTTAGGCACCCGCACCGATCCCGGCACGCAGCTTTTTCCGAGGTCATTACGCAACAAATCCACGATCATCAGATTTTCCGCGCGGTCTTTGGGGTGACTGCGCAGTTCATCGGCAAGTTGGCGATCCTGTTGTATATCTCTGCTGCGCGGGCGGGTGCCTTTGATCGGCCGGGTTTCCACATGACCGTTTTGCACACGCAAAAATCGCTCCGGCGAGGCGCATAGAATCTGGACATTCGGCAGATTGAGAAACGCGGAATAGGGGGCGGGACTCAGGCTGCGCAGCATCAGATAAGCGCCCAGCGCATCGCCGCTGGCGTACGCGCAAAAGCGCTGCGCAAGGTTGACCTGATAGCAGTCGCCTGACTTTAAATAATCTTTCACCGCAGCGAATGCGCTGGCGTAGCTGGCGGGCGTGAAGTTGGAAGCGATCTTGCCCTGCACCTGGAAAGTGTCCGGTGGAAGTGTTGCTTCACTGCGCAAGCGCAGAAGTATCTGCGGCAGCAATTGTGCCGTCTCGGCAAAGCGCCGGTGCGATACCAGACGCGCGGTGTGCTGCTGGTGATCCAGCACCAGCGCCCAGTCGTAGATTCCGATTGCCATATCTGGCAGCAGATCGGGCAGATGCATGACATCTTCAGCAACACTCGCATACATCCGGCGCGCCAGATCATAGCTCCAGTATCCCAGCGCGCCACCGGCGAACGGCACGTCCTCGATCGGCGCGATCCGTTCACCCAGCGCGATGCGCAACAGTGCAAATGGATCGCTTTGCGTGGAGGCACTATCGAGCGTCAGCGTGTGCTGCGGCGCGGCGGTCAGGATGTCGTAGCGCGCCATCTCCCCGCTGTCCAGCCACAGCGCCCAAGGTAAATCAGCCAGCGCGGCGTAGTAATGCGCGGCATCGGATTGATAGGGCAACTCGACAGAATAGAAGCTCATCAGTTAATCGGGGATAATATCAGCACTTCAAAACAGACTGGAACACAATCATGACCACCATTGTCGCCGTTAGAAAAAATGGGTTCGCCGCTATTGCAGCCGACACCCTGACCACCTTTGGCAACACCCGTCTGCCCTCGCATCTGGATGCGTCGCACGACAAGATTTTACATATTGGCGATAGTTTCGTCGGGGTGTGCGGCAGTGCGGCGCACCATCTGGTGCTGGTGAACCTGCTCGCCAAAACACCGGATGTGCAGCTTAACAGCAAGGCGCAAATTTTTGAAACGTTTCGCAAACTGCATCCGATATTAAAGGAAGAATGTTTCCTTAACCCCAAAGAGGATGAGGAAGACCCGTATGAGTCGAGCCAGATCACGGCACTGATCGTTAATCCCAACGGCATATTCGGCATTTACTCGATGCGCGAGGTATTTGAATACACCCAGTATTGGGCGATTGGTTCGGGACATGAGTTTGCGCTCGGCGCCTTGCATCACGCCTATACGCGCTACGATACCGCTGCAGATATTGCACGAGCCGGAGTGGATGCGGGCATCGCGCTGGACAAAAATAGCGGCGCGCCGATCACGCTATACAACGTTGCTTTGCAAAATTAATTGGTTAAAAGCGTGGCATGCTCTCAAAATTCAGAGACACGAAAACCATCGCAAACCGTCTCTGTTTGCAATGGAAATAAAAACCGCACCAACCTTTTGTTGGTGAAATAAAAAGGCGCACGCACCAGTTAGTGCGCCCAAAAAACCAGGCCTACTGTGGTAAGCCCCTTATTGCCAAAACATCAGTACTACCCGACATCAGGGGCTCTGCCACCACAGCGATACCACCGACTAGTTCGGCTTGCCGATTCCTGGTGTAGGAAAAGGCCATGTTGCAGCCGGACGTACAGGTGCTGAAGAGGAAGGGGCCGGTGTCGCTGGCCTTGCCACTGCAGCAGGAACTGCCGGTTTAACTGCTGGCTTCGCTACGACTGCTGGCTTCTTCGCCACTACTGCTTTTTTAGCTACTACTTTTGTAGCTGCCGGCTTTTTAGCAGCGACTTTCTTTGCTGCTGGCTTCTTCGCCGCTACTACTTTTTTAGCTACCGGCTTTTTAGCAGCGACTTTCTTTGCTGCTGGCTTCTTCGCCGCTACTACTTTTTTAGCTACCGGCTTTTTAGCAGCGACTTTCTTTGCTGCTGGTTTCTTCGCCGCTACTACTTTTTTAGCTACCGGCTTTTTAGCAGCGACTTTCTTTGCTGCTGGCTTCTTCGCCGCTACTGCTTTTTTGACTACTGGCTTTTTAGCAGCGACTTTTTTTGCTGCTGGTTTCTTCGCCGCAACTGCTTTTTTAGCTACCGGCTTCTTGGCTACCGTAGCTTTTTTTGCTGCTGGTTTAGCTTTCTTCTTTGCTGCCATTTTGATTCTCCTTCAATGATGAAAGTTAAGAAAATACAACACTTACGATTACTACACCTACACCCCTAACCCGTGCTTAACTTCAATCACGGGCTAAAGCCTATACCTTAAGCCCTGCTAATCCCAGGACAACGCGCCACCGGTTTGATACTCGGTGACACGGGTTTCAAAAAAGTTCTTTTCTTTTTTAAGATCAATCATTTCAGCCATCCACGGAAACGGATTACTCGCCCCCTGATACAACACATCCACACCAATTTGCTGGCAGCGGCGGTTGGCGATGAAGCGCAAATATTCCTTGAACATGCTGGCGTTCAGCCCCAGCACGCCGCGCGGCATGGTGTCCTCCGCATAGGCGTATTCCAGCTCGACGCCTTTTTGCATCAGGCCACGAATTTCCTCACGAAACGCGGATGTCCATAAGTGCGGGTTTTCCATCTTGATCTGGTTGATCACGTCCACGCCGAAATTCAGGTGCATGGATTCATCGCGCAAAATATATTGGTATTGCTCGGCAGCGCCGGTCATCTTGTTCTGGCGGCCCAGGGCGAGAATTTGCACAAAGCCCACGTAGAAAAACAACCCTTCCATAATGCAGGCAAACACGATCAGGCTGCGCAGCAAATCGCGATCCGCCTCCGGCGTACCGGTCTTGAATTCGGGATTCGTCAGCGTATCGATGAACGGCAACAGAAACTCGTCCTTGGCGCGAATACTGGGCACCTCGTGATACATATTGAAAATCTCGCCCTCGTCCAGGCCCAGACTTTCCACGATGTATTGATAGGCGTGAGTATGAATCGCTTCTTCAAACGCCTGGCGCAACAAGTATTGGCGACACTCAGGATTACTGATGTGACGATAGGTGCCAAGCACGATGTTGTTCGCCGCCAGGCTGTCCGCCGTGCTGAAAAAACCGAGGTTGCGTTTGACCAGCAGACGCTCGTCCTCGCTCAGCTTGTCGCCTTTCCACAGCGCAATGTCAGCCGTCATGTTCACTTCCTGCGGCATCCAGTGATTGGCGCAGGCGGCTAGGTATTTTTCCCACGCCCACTTGTACTTGAACGGCACCAGTTGGTTCACGTCTGCCTTGCAATTGATGATGCGCTTGTCTTCCACGCGGATACGACCGGTCGGTGCCGACGCAGTTGAAAGCGTGGATTTAGTAACAGTGACCGCAGATCGGGACTCGATCTCACGCCCATCTATCCCGTCAAAATTCGTTGCGCGCAGCATGCTCAACGGCATTGGGCTCGGCTTAATATCGTCTTCAAATGTCAGCATATTGTTATTCTCCGTTGCTCTAACTTCTAAACAAGGACTAAGGTGCGAGGACTGAGGGCTGAGCCACAAGCAGGGCAGCGGTTTTTTACACAGTCCTGAGTCCTCAGTCCTTTACTACTGGCAGGCCTCGCACTCAGGATTGTCAATCGAGCAGAACTGGGTTTCTTCAACGACACCGCCGTTGGTTGGAACCGCGTTCAGCGCGCCGGCTCGTCCGGTGGATTTTTCCGCCGAGGTCGCACCCATCGTGCGCAAATAATAAGTCGTCTTCAATCCGCGCAGCCACGCCAGTTTATAGGTCTCGTCCAGCTTGCGGCCAGATACGCCTGCCATGTAGATGTTCAGCGACTGAGCCTGGTCTATCCACTTCTGACGGCGCGACGCGGCTTCGATCAGCCAGCTCGGTTCGACTTCAAACGCCGTGGCATAAAGGCTGCGGAACTCTGCCGGTATGCGATCGATTTTCGCCAGCGTGCCATCGAAATATTTCAGGTCAGCGATCATCACCTCATCCCACAGGCCGAGTTGCTTCAGATCGGCCACCAGATGTTCATTGATGACGGTGAATTCACCGGACAGATTCGACTTCACGAAGATGTTCTGGTAGGTCGGTTCGATGCAGGCCGACACGCCGATGATGTTGGAAATGGTCGCGGTCGGCGCGATCGCCACGCAATTGGAATTGCGCATGCCGTGCTGCTTGATGCGGGCGCGCAGTGCATCCCAATCCATGCTGACCGACATATCCACGTCGACATAGCCGCCGCGCTCCTGGCGCAATAAATCCAGCGAGTCTTGCGGGAGTATGCCGCGATCCCACAAGCTACCGCGATAGGTTGCATAACGGCCGCGCTCTTCCGCCAATTCGGTGGATGCCCAATAGGCGTAGTAGCACACAGCCTCCATCGAACGGTCGGCAAACTCGACTGCCGCCTCGGATGCATAAGGAATGCGCAACTCATGCAAACAATCCTGAAAGCCCATGATGCCTAAACCCACCGGGCGATGTTTGAGGTTGGCATTGCGCGCCTTGTCCACCGCGTAATAGTTGATGTCGATCACGTTATCCAGCATACGCATCGCGGTGTTGACGGTGCGGCGCAGTTTGTCATGGTCGATTTGTCCGGCCTTGTCATGTCCTTTGGGATACAGATGTGCCGACAAATTGACCGAGCCTAAATTGCACACGGCGATCTCGGATTCCGACGTGTTCAGCGTGATCTCGGTACACAGGTTCGAGCTGTGCACCACACCAACATGCTGCTGCGGCGAACGGATATTGCACGGGTCCTTGAAGGTGATCCACGGATGGCCGGTCTCGAACAGCATCGTCAACATTTTGCGCCACAGGCTGGCTGCAGGAACCTTCTTGAACAGCTTGAGTTCACCGGTGACGGTTTTCGCTTCATAAGCGGTGTAGGCGCGCTCGAAAGCTGCACCGAACTTGTCATGCAAATCCGGCACGTTGGACGGCGAGAACAAGGTCCATTCGCCGCCCTCCATCACGCGCTTCATGAACAGATCGGGGATCCAGTTCGAGGTATTCATGTCATGGGTACGACGGCGATCGTCGCCGGTATTCTTGCGCAGATCCAGAAACTCCTCAATGTCCAGATGCCAGGTTTCCAGATAGGCGCACACTGCGCCCTTGCGCTTGCCGCCCTGATTCACCGCGACAGCGGTATCGTTCACCACCTTCAGGAACGGCACCACGCCTTGCGACTGACCATTGGTTCCCTTGATGTGCGCACCGAGCGCACGCACTGGCGTCCAGTCATTCCCCAAGCCACCCGCGTATTTGGCGAGCAGCGCGTTTTCCTTGATGGCCTCAAAGATACCGTCCAGATCATCCGGCACCATAGTCAGATAGCATGAAGATAACTGCGAACGCTGTGTGCCGGAATTAAACAAGGTCGGCGTCGAACTCATGAAATCGAAGCTGGACAACAGGCGATAAAATTCCACCGCACGCGCTTCGCGATCGATCTCATTTAGAGCCAGCCCCATCGCGACGCGCATGAAGAAGGCTTGCGGCAATTCGATGCGATGGCCTTCGATATGCAGGAAGTAGCGGTCGTACAAGGTTTGCAAACCGAGATAGCCGAACTGCAAATCGCGTTGCGCATCCAGCTCTTTAGCCAAACGCTTCAGATCGAACTGCGCCAGGCGCGCATCCAGCAATTCTGCCGCGATACCCTGTTTGATGAACTGCGGAAAATAGGTCGCATAACGCGTCGCCATATCCCCCGGTGCGATCTCTTCACCCAGCGTTTCGCTGCATATCGTATTGAGCAGCAGACGCGCCGTGACGAAATTATAGGCCGGTTCTTTTTCGATCAATGAACGCGCGGAAAGCACCAGGCACTTGCGCACCTCATGCAGCGCCACGCCATCGTATAAATCCTTGAGCGTCAGCTTGATGACCGCATCGGCGGAAACCGCATCGCCCAGACCCGCGCAGGCGTCCTGCACCAGCGCGGAAAACCGATCCAGATCAAGCGGACGAGCCACCCCATCTTCACCGGTTACATTGATGACGTGAACCGGCTCATGGGTTTTAGACTTGGCTCGGGAACGCGAACGCTCTTCGCGATACAACACATAGGTGCGCGCAACATCGTGCTCGCCGGAACGCATTAATCCCAACTCGACCTGATCCTGAATATCCTCGATGTGCATCGTCCCGCCATGCGGCTGGCGGCGCATCAACGCCGATACGACACCCTCGGTCAATTGCTCGACCATCTCGCGCACTCGTGCCGATGCCGCACCCTGACCGCCGTTCACCGCTATGAACGCCTTGGTCAGCGCGATTGAAATTTTTGAAGGCTCAAATATAACCACCGAACCATTGCGGCGGATTACTTTGTATTGATCGAACGTATTGGAAGAAGTTGGCTTGACAGATGAAGACGGAGAAGCAGAATCGGAAACGTCGTTGGCAAGCATCGGAAAAGTTGGAACGCTATCGGTAGCGGTATGCAGCATGTACTACTCCCTTTTAATTATTGTTAGCCTTTAAAACTAGAAACCACTACATGTAGTATTTTTTTTCAGCGGCGGAGCTAATTGTAGTAGTTAACGAAAATATTGCAAGCAAATAATTATTTCTGGTTATGTGTGTTGCCGCACGGATGAATCGGCGTATTTCATGCAATTGCAATCGCCGTTTTCAGGTTAAAGCAAGCCTGCAAGATAACGCGTCCATTCGAAACAAGGACCGGGATCGGTCTTGCGCTGCGGGGCTATATCACTGTGGCCAGCGATGCCGCGTATCTGGTAGGCTGCTCGCAAAGCCATGGTCAAATGATTGAGCGCTACATATTGCTCATCGGTGAAGGGCACGGAATCGCTGCCCTCCAGCTCGATGCCGAGCGAATAATCGTTGCATCGTGATGCCCCCTGCCAGCATGATTCCCCGGCATGCCAGGCGCGCTTCAAACAGGAAACGAACTGAACGATCTGACCATCGCGACGCACAAAGAAGTGCGCCGACACCTTCAACCCGGCAATAGTCTGGTAATAAGGATGTGCCGTCACATCCAGCGTATTGCTGAACAGCCGTTGCACACCATCGCCGCCAAACTCGTCAGGCGGCAAGCTGATGTTGTGTATCACCAGCAGTTCGATCTCGCCCTGCGGGCGATCATCGCAGTTCGGCGACGGAATATATTCGCATCCCGCCAGCAGCCCATGCACATCAACTTTTAAATCCATGTTATTCCGCATCGTCTGCCGGGTGCTCCGAAGAACTTTTGGCTGGGCACCCGCCGGACAAAAGTTTTTCGTCGCCAGACGGATCCTTGATCCCTAGGCGCTCCATACGGTAGCGCATGGTCCGGAACGTCAACCCCAACAGCTTGGCCGCCGCCGTACGATTAAAACCGGTCTGCTGCAGCGCCTCCAGCAAGGCTTGTTTCTCAACGCGATCCAGATAATCCGGCAGCGGATATTTATCGCCCGGCACAGCATGTTCCTGATTCGTCCGTTCAGTGGGCGAAAGCTGCAGATCCTGCACCGTGATCACTTCGTTCGAGCACAGCGCCAAGGCGCGCTCGATGATATTTTCCAACTCGCGCACATTGCCCGGAAAATCGTAACTTTGCAGCGCGAGTTTCGCCCCACCTGAAAAATGCACCTGCGCATCACCTCGCAACCGCTCCAGCTTTTGCTGCGCTATGTTTATAATATCCTCGCGCAACTCGCGCAATGCCGGCATCTGGATCTGAATCACATTCAGCCGGTAATATAAGTCCTGACGAAATTTTCCCTGTTGCACCCGCTCGGCCAAATCGTTGTGAGTCGCGCTGATGATACGCACGTCCACGGGTTCCTCGCTGGTCGCCCCTACTTTGCGCACACGCTTTTCCTGTATCGCGCGCAACAATTTTACCTGCATGGTCAACGGCAAATCTGCAACCTCATCCAGAAACAATGTCCCGCCATGTGCCGCTTGAAAAAAACCGTCGCGGTCTTTGTCAGCGCCTGTGAATGCGCCCTTCTTGTAGCCGAAAAATTCGCTTTCCATCAGATTCTCAGGGATCGCGCCACAATTCACCGCTACCATAGCCTGATCGCGTCGCGTCCCGCTTTGTACGATGAGCCGTGCCGCCAATTCCTTTCCGCTGCCCGATTCACCGGTGATATGTACCGGTGCCTGGCTGCGCGCCACACGCTCGATCAGATCGCGCACCTTCTGCATGGCTGGAGCCGTGCCCAACAAGGCCTTACCGGATGACGAGGCCACCGGCGGCAAATTCAGCGCAGATTTTACCAAGGTGCGCAACTGATCCAGTGAAACCGGTTTGCTCAAATAATCGAATGCACCCGCCTTGAGCGCAATCACAGCGTTTTCCATATTGCCATGTGCTGTGATCACAGCCACCGGCACATCCAGATTATGCTGCGCGATATGCTGCACCACCTGCAAGCCATCGCCATCGGGTAAACGCATGTCGGTCAAACACAAGTCATAGCGCCGCACCGCCAACTTCGTCAACGCCTCGCGCACATTGACGGCCTTATCCACCTCCAGACCCATTTTTCGTAGCGCCAGTTCCAGCAGCTCCAGAATGTCCGGCTCATCATCCACCAACAATACGCTGGTACTTTTTCCCCGATAGTTATCTGCCATGCTCAAGCTCCCCGCCATCTCTGTGTAGATCTCCAAACGTTATACGAAAGCAGGCACCCGCCCGCCCTTCGACCGCGTGATATTCCAGCCGTGCACCATTCGCTTCACACAACTCCTTAGCGATATACAAACCCAACCCAGTGCCCTCGGATGACGTGGTAAAAAAGGGCTCAAACAGTTTAGCTTGATGTTCGGCGGAGACGCCGGGACCGTCATCCAGCACATCCAAAACCACATGACCATCCTGCTCGCTCATCGCCAACACCATGCTACTAGGCAGCTTTCGGCCATAGCGTAGCGCGTTACGGCATAAATTCCACAACACCTGACGCAGGTGGCCGCGATCAAAGAAAACCTCGACACCAGACATCCCCACCAGCATCATTACACCCGGCTGTGTCAACTCCACGGCCGGCTTGTCGGCCAGTGGATTGCCTGCTTTTGGAACAAACCGCTCTGCCAAGTCAAATTCTTCTACAAAAGTACACAACATCGCATCCAGGTCGAATACTTCTGGCTGGGCACGATCACGCCGATTCAACTGCATCACGTCTTGCACGATCTGATTGATGCGTTGCGTATTATCCAGCACGATTTGCAGCAAGCGCTGCTGCTTGGTATCGCCCTGCTCTTCGAGCAGCAGTTCGGTCGCATAACTGATCGCCGACAGCGGGTTGCGCACTTCATGCGCGATATTCGCCGTCAATCGTCCCAGAGCAGCCAATTTAATTTGTTGCGCCTCGGCCCGCACCCGCTGCATATCTTCCAGAAAAATCACCGCGCCGTTCTCCGCATCGTGCTCGATGGCCACAAAGCGCAACCTGGCTTGCAGCCCTACATCCAATTGCAAAATGTCCCGGCTCGCGCTTCCGGTTTGCTTCCACAGCGCATACTGTCCGAACAATATCGGAAACGTTACCGACAGAGCGCTTCCCATACTAATGCTTTTACGCAGTAATCTTTCGGCACGAAGATTCATTTGCATGATCAAACCTTCCCCATCCACCACCAGCACACCATCCTGCATATCGCGCATCACCAGACGATTCGCCTCAGCCAAACTGACCAGATCGCGGCCTCGCCGTTGCGCCAGCTGTTGGCTGTCCACGGCATATTTAGCCAGCGTGTGCGCGAGCCAAGCCACCGCAAAATAGGACATGCACAGCAAACCGACCTGAACATATTGACCCGCCGCCGCATCGTCATGCAGCACTGCATAGGAATGCTCCAGCAATGCGGCAATACTGGCCAATGCGGCAAAAAACAAAGTGATTTTGCCGCGACTGATCAGCCCGGCCGCCGCCAACGAAACCAGCAACAACAATCCGATGCTGCTCTGTATCCCGCCACTGGCGTACGACAGCACCGTCAAACCGACAATATCCCCGCATATTTGCCCAGCCAGTTGCCAGGCAAAACGCGGCCAGCGTAACCGCAATGGTATGAATGACGACACCACTACCGCCAGATACACCACGCTTGAGCCAAAGAAAAGAAGCAGATTGTGCGCACCCAGCGCTAGCGAAGAACCGAATGCTCCACCTAGAAATACAAAAATGCTGGCCAGCGCCAGCCGGTACAGATTGAAATAAAGCAGGGAACGCCAGAAATCGACGGGGGGGGAATCTGCGACAGATTTATCGGCCATCACATTTAACGCGAATTGTTACTACATGCATCGACGATGCTTTGTTCGCTGGCGCCTTGTTGTTTACTTACGATAAGCATCACGATGTTCAGCGCCACAAAAGAAATGCCCGTCCGCCAAAATGCTCTCGCCCTTGGGTAAATGCACACCGCAATGCGCGCAACGCACCATATCCTCGGCAACGGAGTTATCTTGCGTGGGCACATTCTTGCGATACGATTTGATCAATAGATAAACCACCACCGCAATGGCAATCAACAAAAATAAGCGGCTCATAATAGACTAACCCCACATGACAAAATATAATCGGCGGATACAAACATGTAGCATTATATTACGCAATCAACGCCACGCTCTCCACACGCGCATACCAATAATCATTTCATCGCTATTTGCCCACTGTTAACTTAAGCCTGGCTGATTTTACGCGTTAAAATATCCTGACATATTGCTATCGCTAGCCGTAGTGACTTGCCATTATCTAGTGATACCTGGAATCCTCTGCTGGAATAATTCATGCAGTGGCAATAATTTGTTTTGTGATTGGGAATTTATCATGACGAACACCTGTTCGGCTTCTTTTATGCCACGACTGCACGTCGGTGAGGCACTTTCCCGCTACGTGACAGGCTTGCTGGTCTGTGCATTATCGATAGGCATGGCGCAGGCACAAACCGAAGAATTTCCCCCGCACATCGACGGGGATATCGGTCTGGGCAGCTACTACACACGCAGCATTATCCACGGCAAGAACGCTCATGCCTCCGTTCTGCCTTATGGTAATTTCGACTACGGCAGGATGTTCATGCGCATCGACACGCTGGGCATCAAGACGATGAAGTTAGGCTACGGCTATCTTGAGATTGCAGGCAGATTCAGCCAGGATGAGTTTAATGTCGACGCGAGTAATTTGCATGGCTTGGCAAACAGGCAGACCTCGATTCCGTTAGGCCTGGGTACCTTGCAAATAACGCCGATAGGCGCATTTTTCATCAACGCCTTTCACGATATCAACAAGTCCCGTGGCAATTTGTTCGAAGTGATCTATGTCGCCGAACTGGCTACGCCGCAAGTCTCTTTTTATCCGCTGGCTGGTGCCGAACACCAGTCCAGTGAATATGTGCGCTACTACTACGGCATCTCGGCTCAGGAAGCCACCACCAGCCAGTACGCCGCCTACCAGCCGACCGGGGCATTCAATCCGCTGCTCGGCCTGATGATTGATACCAAATTGACCGAGGAATACCACCTCAATTTTTACCTGCGCCGCAAGTGGCTAGGGCAGTCCATCCAGTCCAGCCCTATCGTCAGTCGAAGCAGTATGGATACGGGCTTTATTGCACTGAGCTACCGCTTCAAATAAATAAAATCATAAAAAGCAGATAGTCAGTTCCTGTTATCGACGCCGCACACGCTGCAAGCGGGGTCTTTGCTCAAGTTGCTGCGTTTGATATTCATGTCCAGCGCGTTGACCGTCAGCAGCTTGCCGCTCAGGCCGCGCTCTATGCCGATCAGCAACTTGAGCGCCTCTGCAGCCTGTAGCGTACCGATCACACCCGTCAGTGGCGCGAACACGCCGGTGGTCGCGCAGCGCAATTCGGCAGCCTGACTGTCTTCGGGGAACAGGCAGTTGTAGCAGGCGGCGTCATCGCGGCGAAAATCAAATACCGAAATCTGCCCGTCGAACTGGATCGCCGCACCTGACACCAGCGGTTTGCGCTGACTCAGACAGGCGCGGTTGACCGCATAGCGCGTCGCGAAATTGTCGCTGCAATCGAGCACCACGTCAGCCTTGCCAACCAGCTCCAACAACTCTTCCGGTTCGGCGCGAACGGCCAGCGCGATGCACGCCACTTCCGGATTGATGTCATGCAGCGCCGCTTGCGCAGACGCGACCTTGGGCTGATGCACCGTCGAGGTACGGTGGATGATCTGCCGTTGCAAGTTACCCAATTCCACCGTGTCGTGATCGCACAACGTCAAGTGACCGACCCCGCTGGCCGCTAGGTACAGCGCGGCGGGCGAGCCCAACCCGCCCAACCCGATGATCAGCACACGGGCATCGAGCAGGCATTGTTGCCCCTCAATACCGATTTCATCGAGCAGGATGTGGCGGCTATAGCGCAGCAGTTGTTGGTCGTTCATGGGGAAGTCTGCGTTTAATCACACCAGTAAGAATAGCATGTAGGGGCGTGATTCATCACGCCCTGTTTTATCGCCACATATTAAATTCAGGGCCATAAAAAAACAGGCAGCCTTGCACACCCTCTGGGGTGCGAGAACCTGCAAGCAGGTAGCCATTCGGCTGATAAGACTGCTAGTTATTTGGGATCGAGTAGGGGACGGAGTTACCCCCGTCGCCCTCTCACACCACCGTACGTGCGGTTCCGCATACGGCGGTTCATTAAACATGCTGGAAGCGTTGCT
>JADGRL010000053.1 GCA_017880865.1 Gallionella sp. | reverse complement strand
GGAAATCAAGAACCTGATCGACGACTCGGTGGACAAAGTGGATACCGGCTCCCAGCAGGTGAATCAGGCGGGGGCTACGATGAACGAGATCGTCACGGCAGTCAGGCGCGTCACCGACATCATGGCCGAGATCGCCGCCGCGTCCAACGAGCAGAGTGCGGGCATTGAGCAAGTGAATCAGGCGATCACCCAGATGGACGAGGTGACGCAGCAGAACGCGGCGCTGGTCGAAGAAGCGGCGGCAGCGGCCGAATCGATGCAGGATCAAGCGGACGTGCTGACGGGGGCGGTGAGCGTCTTCAGGCTGGAAGCGGGTGGCATACAGACCGCCGTCGCTAAACGGGTCTCCAGACAACCTATTGTTATGCAGCCTGGCACAAGAGTCGCCATCGCGCATCACGCATCGACAGTGTCTTTGACAAACTCGACTTATGCCGGAGAGTTTGGGGAGATCAGGGATAAAATCGTCCATGCGCGCAGAGCGCTTATCGTGATGGTGAAAGACAAGAATAAACGCAGTGCCCATTGGCAGCAGTTGGCAAGGGATAGTGCTGATGCCGTATCTGACATGTTGGGCAGGGTCAAGATCCCGCCTGGGAAAGAAGCGCAAGTTAAAGAGCTTGTGAAAATCTGGGATGCCTTCAAATCGACGCGCGATGAAGAAGTGATCCCGCTGCTGCTGGCCGGTAAACAAGTTGAAGCCGAGCTTGTCGCAGGGGGAGCACAGAAAAAGCGATTGCATAGGATCATGGAACTTTGCGACGCGTTGGCGATGCATGTCGCCAAACCCGCCGTACAAGCCCAAAAGATTGCAGCGGCCAAAAAAAAAGATATCAAGCCGGTCGATGATCTGGATGGCGACTGGAAAGAGTATTAAGCGCGCTAAAATCATTCAAGTTATGCGGATAGAATTTACGTCATCGTGACGGGGGACGTTTTTCCTAGATGCGACTGAGTAATGAATCAATTAGACCCTACTTATGAAGTGAACCTTCTTGATGTCGCGCGAAATCAAACAGCGCATCATAGGGTTGCGGGTGAGCAATCAGATTTTCAAAAGATATAACCTGAGCGGTGCAAGACAATTTTTTTGGCCTGTGTTAGATTATCAAAACTGATTGAGCGGACACTTTTTTAAAGTCACAAAGGCATATATGAAAAACATGTATAAAAGTTCGTCGGTAGCTTTGGTAGTGCTGCTTCTATTGAGCGGTTGTGCTTCGAATATCACGGGGGCAGTGAAATTCGTGGATCGCGACAACAAGCCGGAGCAAGATTCCAATCGTGGGGGGGTCGTCGTCAATCTGATCAATACGTCTTCACAGCTTGGGGATGCATCCTACTCCGTGAAGACCGACCCTAAAGGCCGATTCGAGACGGATGCTAAGCAGCTCAAGCCGGGTACCTACAAGATCGAGGTTAATGAACCGGGATATCTGCCAACTAGCAAGACCATAGAGTTCAAGGATTCTTCGCGCGAAGTCGAACTCGAGTTGAAGAGGATGCCAACAGGTGGCGCTCGCTCTTACCGGGGTATGCAGTCCGACAAGGACAAGATCATTAATCCGGGCGAAGTTAATATCCAGCCGCCTTCGATGTAATCAAAGCAGATAGGGCCAGCACGCTAATTTGTTGTGTTCTTTAAGCCGCTGTGCCCCAAACCTGAATATTTCAAATACCTCAAGAACGAGAACTCCTCCATGAAAACCAAAATGTGGTTCACCGCGATCGCGGCTGCAATCTTGTTATCTCTTAGCGCTTGCGGGCCCAAGCCTGTCGATTTTGATCTCAGTGTGTTGGTGGTTTTTGATGGGCAACGGCTCGCCGATGCCCAGGTGCTTGTGGACGGCGTCATTGCAGGCAAAACAGATGCGACGGGTTCATTCGCGCAGACGTTAGCCAGGTTGCCTGATCATCCGGTCCGGATCGTGGTGAAAAATGAGGGCGGAAAGGTCCTTACCAAGCCATGGGAGACGACTTTCAGCCTGAAGCCGCGCAAAGAGGGTGAGCCTCGTGAGAGCCAGTCTTTTGCGGCCGAATTGCAGCAGTATGTGATCGTTGTTGTGACGCACGAGGGCGCGCCGGTAGCGGTGGCGCCGGTCAGTGTTGGCGGTGAATCGGCTGGGGTGACCGGGCCTGATGGATCTTTGCAAGTCCCGTTTTCAAAGTGGCCCAAGTCAGGTCTGCGTCTGGTTGCGAAAAAAGAAGGCTTTGGCGAGACAGCCATCACTTATAAGGGTATATCGGGTGATCGGGTCGATATCGCGCTGTATACCGAGGCGGTCGTCAAGATCGAGGCGCTTGAAGAGCGTAATGGAGTCGTGAAACCGATTCAGGCGGCTGTCGTGTCTGTGGATGGACGCGATGTCGGCAAAACCGCTTCGAACGGAATTTATACCTATCGCCAAAAAGGCAAGCTGGGTAATACTGTGCCGGTGCGCATCAGCGCCGCAGGCTATGCGCCTTCGACTTTCACGCGTCTGGTCAAGTTGGGCGGCAGCCAGGCTGTGCGGCAATATTTTTATTCGGCTAGCGCGGTTCAGCTGCGTGCTGCAGTGGTCGGTTTTTCTGCCAATACACGCGGCGAGGACATCAGCGATGTGGTGAAAATCATCGAACCGCGTTTCGTCGAAGAGTTGTTTGGCGCCAAGGCATTCAAACAAGTGCCCGCCGCCACGGCGAAAAACCTGATTCAACGTTCGAAATTGAATTACGCGAAGCTCAAGACCGCCGGTTGGCGCGGTACGACGCTGGCTGAATCTGTGGATGTGCTGGTGTTCGGCAGCGTGTCCAGAGGCGAGGGCGATACGTATATCGTCGAGGCCAGCTTCTATGAATCGGACGGGAAGCTCGTGATGACCCAGGCGACAGTGCTCGCCAGCACAGGAAGTTGGCGTGTGGGTCGGTCGATGGGCGAACTCGTTTCGAACGCGCTGGCCAACTATCCGTTCTCGGGCGTTGTGACGGGTGTTGCCGAAGGGAATGTCCAGATCAATCTGGGAAAGAGTC
Organism: Gallionella sp.; assembly: GCA_017880865.1. GTDB lineage: Bacteria > Pseudomonadota > Gammaproteobacteria > Burkholderiales > Gallionellaceae > Gallionella. The sequence goes on along the minus strand of JADGRL010000053.1, from coordinate 11,219 downwards.
AATTTGCGCTCGAACGGGATGACGTGTTTATCGTCAAATCCATTAAGCGCGATCCGGAAGGCCGTATCTCCGGATACACGGATGGCGGGACTTACAAGGTGCAACGTGTTGGCGATAGCCAATCCGAGATTCGCGCTGGGTCTTCCGGCAATCCACCCAAGTTGGGCGATCGCGTCGTGCGCCTCAATTCTTCGGCTTCCAGCAAGGCCGACGGAGCCGACAAGGTGATTTTCGCAGTGACGGGCGGCAAGGGAAGTGCGGGGGATGCGCTTGCGGAAGCGAACCTGTATATCGACGAGCATTGGGCTGGAACCACCGATCGCAAGGGTGAGGCGTCGGTGCAGTTGAGGTTGGGCCACAAGTACAAGCTGATCGTCTACCACCATGGCTATGAGCAGGCAACGAAGACGATCGAGCCGAAAAAAGGAGAACGATTCCAGTTCGCGCTGAAATCCTTCAGCAGCGACTTGACCGTCGAGAGTGATCCCTCGGGTGCCGCAGTCTCGCTTGATGATGTTCGCATTGGCACCACGCCGATCACCAAGGCCTATCCTGTGACACTGGGCTTCCACACGATGCGCGTCGATGCCGGCAGTGGTTACCGTCCATGGGAAGAAGTCGTCGAATTCGACAAGGCCGAAGAGAATCGCACCGGCGATCACACGATCACGTTGTACAAGGACTACCTGAAATCTGCGGAGAAGGCAGAAGAGGCCGGTCAGATCGATGAGGCGATCAAGTTGTATGCCGCAGCACCGAAAGAGCATCCCGATTATGCGGAGTTGCACCATCGCTTGGGCCAGCTTTATTTGGATGAAAAGCATGATGCCGATCACGCCATCGTCGAGTTCGAGCGCGTGCAGGCGATACCCGAGGTTCGCGAACTGGTGCTCAAGCAGTATGCGATCGTCTATGCCAATTTGGGCAAGGCCTATTACGCCAAGGGTGAATCCTTGGTGAAAACCAAGCGTAACGAAGCGCTGGAGTATTTTGCCAAGGCGATCAAGGCGCTGGATCGTGCTCGCGAGAACACCCGTTTCTTCCCGGATGACAGGCATGATGAGGCGGTTCACGATACTTATTATTATCGTGCCTTGTCCTATCAAAACCTTTATCAGATTACCGGTCGCGAGGCGCTGCGTTCCAACGTGGAGCTGGCCTGGAATGAGTACATCGATTTCTTCCCGGAAAAATTGCATGCCAATCCTGAGTTCGAGCATTTAAGGGAATCTGGATTGAGTATGTCCAAGCAGTTTGAAGGGAAATAAATTGTCGCGCCGCTCGCGCAACACATGCGCGCTGATATGGATGCTCGGTTCGGCATTCGGTGTTCATGCGCAGGATGAGGCCGGGCCGGAGCGTGGCATACAGCCCCAGTATGTGAGGCCGCTTTTCGCCGTAATCGAGAACGGGCATAACGACTCCAGCCCGATCTGGGCGCAGGGCGGCGGACTGCTGGCTTTTGAGCGGGCGGAAGAATCGAAGCGAGAAATCGTGATTGCTCGTGCCGATGGCACTATCGTGAAGAACGTCTATTATCAGACCGATGAAGATGATCTTGGCTTGGGGGCATTATTGCCCGGCCTCGGAAAATCCGTGAGCTACAACTCAGGCTTGGCGTGGTCCGGAACGGGGGATCAATTCGTTTTTATGAGTAATGCGGGCGAAGGGAATTACGATCTTTATCTCGGCACCCTAGAGGGCAACGCGGTTCAACGCTTGACCAATGATCCGCAGAAAGATGGTCAGCCGAGCTGGTCGCCAGCAGGCGGATCGGTGGTATTTGTGTCTGGCCGAAGTGGGGGTGCCCAACTTTTTCTGATGGATATGGCGAGTCGTCAAACCGACCGGATATCCAAGGAGGGTACGAGTTATCTTTATCCGCGCTGGTCTCCGGACGGGAAGCGCATCGCAGCGATCAGTGGTGCTAACGAGAATCATGACATCGTCGTGTTCGATGGTTTGCCCATTACTCAGGCTGCATCTGCTACAGCCGGCGTACATGCCGCATCAAACGTTGCCGCAACGGCAAGCGCATCGGCTAAATCGCCCAGCGAACGATTTTTGACGACCTGGGCATATGACGACTTGAGCCCATCATGGTCTCCAGACGGAAAGCGCATCGCGTTTTATTCCAATTACAATGCGGAAGGCGACCCGAAGATATGGTCGTTGCTGGTTGTCGATGCAGACGGTAGCATACCGACCGAGGGCGAGAAACTGATTGCCAGCGTGGTGGCTTATAACGTGATCCCCGATGTCTCGTCGGGTCCGGCCTGGTTGCCAGACAGCAAACGTATCGCCTATGTGCGCAACGACAAGCAGGATTACAGTCCCATATATGTCGTCGATGTGAATACCCGCAAGGGAGCGCGTCTGGAAACGGGCACCAGCATCAACCATGATCTGGCCATCTCATCAAATGGCATCATCGCATTCAGAGCGCAGGTCGATCAGTGGGACCAAATCTTTCTTGTTAAACTCCCCGAGGTAGCCGAGTGAAAAATAAAGACATCCTGCGGATCACATTGATCGCGTGTTTGCTCGGTTTAAGCGCGGGCCTGCATGCGGCCGATGACAGCGTGAAGAAGGCGGGCCAGTTGCTCGACAAACACTATTATGAATCCGCTGCGTTGGCGTTGCGGTCGGCTTCGGCGGGAGGCGAGCCGACTCCTGTCGTCGCATTGATGCTCGCCCGCGCCTATGCACGCAACGCCGAGTTGTACCGTTCATTGCAGCGCTCATCGCTGACCATAGGCAACATGTATTTGCAGAAACTCTCTGCTCAAACTGGACGCGATCGCAGTCTTTTTGTGCCGCTGTATTACGGTGAGTATTTGATCCAGTCGGGCAAGTTGCGCGATGGGGCCGCACAATTGCACCGTTTCATCGAGCAGAAGGATAGTGCGCCAACCTATCGCGACATCGCGCAGGCGATACTGGCGGTGACGCAGAAAGCGGCGCCCTCAGCGGCGCAAAGCAGCGATCCCCTGGTGCGCAGCCAGCTTGCAGCCGCCATCAGTTTGTCTTCGGCACGCCGAGCTGAGGCCGCCACGCAAACAGATCAGGCACTGGCTGAATTAATCAAGACCAATCCGATCTTGCCAGTCAGGGCTGTTACCAATGCGATCGGTGTCTACGCGCGCAGCGGTCAAGCCGAGAAGGCCTTTGCCTTGCTGGGCGCAGCGGATATTGGACGGCCATCTTATGAAGAAGCGATCAGCAGCTCCAAGGTGCTGCGTTTCTACGATGCTGCGTTGTTCGGGAATCTTGCCGAGCTCGACCAAGCCGAGGCTGAACGCCTGCTGCAGCGCGTTCGATCCGATGCAAAGTACAAAGCGGTCGCTAGCTATTTTCTGGTTGAACTTTATCTGAACAACGAGCAATTCGGCAAGGCGGTCGCATTGTTGCCGGAATTGAATGCCGCGACCGACCTGCCCGCAGCCTACCGTGACCGGCTTGCGGTGATGCAGGCGGCGTTGGATGTGCGCAGCGGTAAAGCGCCTCACGGCAATGCCGAGTTTTCTGGATTGGGCCAGAAATATGCGCAAGACCCCGCGCTGTTGGCCGAGGTGCTGAGCGCCTGTGTGCATTTCAAGGCGAGCTGCCCCGGCGTCACCGCGAGTGCGCGTACCCTGGCCGCGGCGAATCAGGGCGAGCGTTATCGCAGCCTGCATTTTGCTGTCGGTGAGCAGTATGCCACCATCGGCAAGAACGATCTCGCCTTGCTTGAAATGGAGACTGCGCGCGACAAGAGCAACAAGAACAGGATAGATGCGAACGACCCCATGTTGCTGGTACGCCTGGCCGATATTTATTTTGCGGGCAAGAGTTTTTCCGAATCCCTTGAAATATATTTTGAGATGAGCCGCGAGTTTCCTGCGGTCCGTCAGTTGCAGGAGACGGGGCAAGGTGTATATTCGACGGAATATCGCAGCGCAGGCGATGCCAAGATATTTTGAGCGCCCCGGGTTTTTAGTAAGTATCGGTACCTACTTTTTACATTAGTGAGGATTGAGTCATGAGTAAAATACGAACAAAAGTATTTTTGATGTTGGTTGCGATGTTCAGTGTGAGCATCGGTTGCAGCGCTACACTTGCAGATACGGAGGCCGCCGGGAAAAAAGGTTTGAGCTACGGCGAGTATGGACGTCCCACCACGCTCGATCCCATCACCAGCAACGACATGATCTCGATGCGTATCACCGAGCTGTTGTTCAATGGTCTAGTGGGTATCAACAACAAACAGCAGATCGTGCCCGAACTGGCCGAAAGCTGGGAGCAGTCTGCGGATGGCTTGCAGTACACTTTCCATCTGCGCAAAGACGTCAAGTGGCACCCAAAGGCCGGGCAAGAGGCGCAGCCATTCACGGCCGATGATGTGATATTCACTTACAACATCATGATGCATCCGCGTACCGTCACCTCGCTCAAAGTGCGTTACGATTTCATCAGTGAGGTCAAGAAACTGGACCAGAACACCGTGCGCTTCACGCTGAAGCGCCCGATCATGAACGCGCTGCCGAAATTCACTTTCAAGATCATTCCTGAATTCGGTCCGTCCAATGCCGCCTTCCTTGGTCGCGACGATCCGTTCGTGCAAAACCCGATCGGCACCGGCCCTTACCGTTACAAGGAGACAACAGCCAACGGCGAGGTTGTACTGGAAGCGAACCCTGATTATTTCAAGGGTGCGCCGAAGATCTCACGCTTCGTGGCTAAGCCGTTCGCCGACCAGAACATCATGAATCAGGCGCTGATGTATGGCAGCATCGACATGTCGGTGCTGGTCAATCCACGCAACGTGCCCGAGATTCAGGGTGACAAGCGCCTGCGCCTACAATCCTACAGCGCGCTGTCGTATCAATTTTTTGGATACAACACGCGCAATCCGCTGCTGGCAGACAAGCGTGTGCGCAAAGCTTTCACGCTGGCGATCAACCGCAACGAGATGTTGAACTCATTTTTCAATAATCAAGGTACCGTGATCTCGGGGCCGTTTGCACCCGGTTCATGGGCCTACAATCTCGACGTTAAGCCGCTGCCATTCGATGCGGCAGAGGCTGAGAAACTTCTGGTTCAGGCTGGCTTCAAAAAGGGCAGCGACGGTATTATGGTCAAGGATGGCAAGCGTCTGGTATTGACACTCAAGGTGCCGATCGCCCAGGAAAGCGAATCGGTCAAGCGCGTCGTGCTGGCATTCAAAACCTATTTGCGTCGTGTCGGCGCGGAGATCAATGTCGAGTTCCTCGAATGGCAGTCGTGGAAAGAAGCGGTATTCGCGAATCACGACTTCGATATCATGTTTGCTTCGTGGGTTTTCGACGATTCGGCTGACATTTCCTCGCTGTTCCACTCCGGCGAGATCGGTGCGTGGCGCAACAATTTCGGCGGATATTCAAACCCGGAAATCGACAGTCTGCTGGTCGAGGCGAAGAACACGCTGGACCACGAAAAGCGCCGTACCATCTATCGCAAGCTGCATGAGAGGCTGGCCGACGAGAGCCCTTACACGTATTTGTGGACGCTGACCAATTACGCGGCTTACGATCGCAAGGTGCGTGCGGTGCAGATTCATCCCTACAAGTTTTTCTCTTATGCCGACACCTGGTATATCGGTGAGGGCGGAGATGACAAGGGTGCGGATGCGCCAGCCAAGGCAACAAAATAGATGGGTTATAAATCCAATCTGAATTTGCCCCGGTCATTGCAAACTTTAGTCCAGGGCATGTTCCATGAAGCGCAAGGGATGAATCGGTGAGGCGCTCGAGTTGGAAGGCAATCGCATCCGTATTGTCGCAGGAGCTTGTCACCACCGCAGCCTTGCTGCTCGGCGTAAGCTTGGTGGTGTTCCTGATCCTGTATTTGGCACCGGGAGATCCGTTTGCGGCTCTCCTGGGTGGCCGGAATCTATCGGGTGCCGAGCGTGACGCCGCATTTGACGCGCTGGGTATTCCCAGAACCTGGTACGGTCAATATCTGGCCTGGGTAGGGCATGTGCTGCAGGGAGATTTCGGTATCTCGATGCGTAGCGGTCAGCCCGTGGCGCGCGAGCTGTTCTCGAGCGGAATGAACACCTTGTTCCTGACGGTGGGCTCGCTGATCGTCACGCTTGGGGTCGCGGTTCCGATCGCCGCCTATGCGGCGGTTCAGCCCGCCAGCCTGCGCGCCCGCGCGGGCATCTTGCTGGTCTATCTGGTATCGGCCCTGCCGACGTTCTGGCTGGGCTATATGCTGATCTATTTCTTCACGCGCAAATTGGGTCTGTTCCCGATACTCTCGGGCTCCGACGAGACGCAGGAATACAGCTGGCTATTTGCCTTGTTGCCGGTGGTTTTGTTAGGCCTGGGCAACGGCGCGCTCTCGGAAATCGTGCGTTATTTGCGCGAAGAGATTTCGCGTGTAATGAGCGAAGAATATGTGCGCACCGCCCGCGCCAAGGGCGCATCAGTTTGGCGTCATGCCTACAAGGAGGCGTTGTTGTTGCCGGTGTCGCAGATCATCGCGGCGAAAATGCCTTTCGTGCTGGGCGGCGCGATCATCGTCGAGCAGGTGTTCAACTGGCCGGGTCTGGGCCGCATCGCCTGGCAGGCAGCGCAGGATCGCGATTATCCGGTGATCATGGCCATCACGCTGCTCGCAGCCTTGGTGGTGCGTTTAGGCAGTTTCATGCATCGCGCCGTGTATGTCGCGGTGAATCCGCGTGCATCGCAGCAATGATAGGTTGAGTTGACTGATGAAAACTAATTTTCAACAAGACGTTGATACTGTCAGCGAATATTCACAACTCTCGGCATGGCAGAGCGCAAGTATCGGTGACCGCGTGAGTGTCGGTTATGGGCTCTGCGTTGTGCTCGTGGTGGTGTTGTCTTATATTCTGGGCGCGTTCGGCTGGCTGCCTCACGATCCCGATGCGATGGATCTGGAGACGATGATGGCTGGTCCTTTCACCAACGGCTATCTGCTCGGCACGGATTTCATGGGCCGCGATATCCTGACGCGACTGATACTCGGTATTCAGGCTTATTTTTTGCCCGGCGTACTCGCCGTCATCATCGCGCTGGGCCTGGGTTCTTTGCTCGGCGTGCTGGCCGGTTACTGGAGAAGTCGTTTTGAAACGTCCGTCACCTACTTTTCCAACCTGATCGATTCCTTGCCGCGCATGGTTCTGATGTTGCTGGTCATCGCGGCGTTCCGGCCCAACATCTACACCATCATGGTGGTGTTCGGCATCACCACCGCACCGACCATCGCGATGTTGGTGAAGGGCAAGGTGATGATGTTGCGCGAGCGCAACTTCATCGAGTCGGCGGTAGCCTTGGGGTTGTCATCCCGGGTGATCATTTTCAAGCACATCCTCTGGTACAACTGCCGCGCGCTGCTGCTGATCCAGGCGACCATCGGCATGGCCGAGGCGGTGCTGATCGAGACTAGCTTGAGTTATCTGGGTTTCGGTGTGCAGGAGCCGACCCCGTCGTGGGGGAACATGGTTCAGGCGGGTGCGAACTACCTGATGCAAGGCGACTTCTGGCCGTCCACGGCACCGGCGATCGCGATCATGCTGACGGTGTTGGGCTTTCATTTGCTCGGTGACGGATTGAATAATATTTTCGAGGGGAGGCGGAATCGATGAGTGCCACACCTCTGTTGCGCATCGAGGATCTGCGCACTTATTTTTATTCGCGGGTGAAGCACGCTTTCGTGCGTTCGGTCGATGGTGTCGATCTTGAAGTGATGCGCGGCGAGACGCTGGGCATCGTCGGCGAAAGCGGCAGCGGCAAGAGCGTGACGATGCTTTCCGCGATGGGGTTGGTGACGGCGGCCCCCGGTGTCGTCACCGGAAAAGTCACCTTTAACGACGAAGTGCCGCAGGATTTGTTGCAGGGCCTGGAAGCCCGCGTTGAGATTGAGCGCCGCGATGGCCGCATCATGCGTGTGGCCAAGGACAATCCGTCATGGCAAAAGCAGGTCGAACGAAATCTTGCGGGCGTGCGCGGCAGGAAGATCTCGATGATTTTCCAGAACCCCAAGATGGCGCTTAATCCATTCGAGACAGTGGGGCAGCAGATTGCGGAATCGGTGCGTTTGCATACCAAGCTGAATAGTGCGGCCGAGGCCAGAGAGAAAGCGCTGTACTGGCTGGATCAGGTGCGCATCGATTCACCCCGCTTGCGTTACGACAATCATCCATTCGGGCTGTCGGGCGGCATGAGCCAGCGCGCGATGATCGCGATGGCGCTGGCCGCCGAGCCGCGCATGCTGATCGCAGATGAACCTACGACCGGTCTGGATGCAACGATACAGGCGCGCATCGTCGATCTGCTCGATGATCTCAAGAACCGTCTGGGCATGACCATGGTTCTGATCAGCCACGACATCGGCGTGATCTCGCGCCTGTCCAACCGCATCGCCGTGATGTATGGCGGTCGCGTGATGGAGACCGGGCCCACGGCCCAGGTTCTGGATGAACACGCCGAGGGCCATCCCTATACCCGCGCCTTGCTGGCCTCGACCCCGCGTCCCGAGAATGTCACGGCGACAGGTCGCCTGCCGGCCATCGAAGGTGAGGTGCTCGACACCATCAACGTCCCCTGTGGCTGCCGCTTTCACGCGCGTTGCCATCGCATCAACGATGCCGTGCGCGCAAGATGCGAGGCCGTGGAGCCGGAGCTCTTCGAGATCGCGCCGGGGCGGCGTATCCGCTGCTGGTTGTATGCTCCCCAGTAATTTTTAGTACCAATAATTTTTCAGCACGGGATCAATATGTCGCAACCGATACTCGAAGTGATAGAACTGCGCAAGAATTTTTACCCGCGCCGCGGCCTGTTTAGTTCGCTATCAAAAGAAAAGAACGCACGCTCGATCCCAGCCGTTGATGGCGTGAGTTTTACGTTGCATGAGAACGAAACGCTGGGACTGGTCGGCGAATCAGGCTGCGGAAAAACGACGACGGGCAAGGCGATCCTGAAGCTGATGTCGATGAACAGCGGCGAGATCCGTTACCGGGGCACCGACATCACGGCCTATACGCCTGAACAGTTCCGTCCTCTGCGCCGGGATATTCAGATGATCTTTCAAGATCTCGATGCGGCGCTCAATCCGAAAATGCGCATTGCGGATATTTTGCGCGAGGCGATACATGTGCGTGAGGCGGATGCCGATGCCGTGACGGTGCAGCGCCAGATTTATGACCTGCTCGATCTGGTCAATCTCAAGAAAAACAAACTCTCCAACTACCCTTCAGAGCTGTCCGGGGGAGAGAAGCGCCGTATCGGTATCGCTCGCGTACTGGCGGTGCGCCCGAAACTGATCGTCGCCGATGAGCCGACCAGTGCGCTCGATGTCTCGATTCAGGCGCAGGTCATCAACTTGTTGCGCGACTTGCAGGATCAGTTCGGGCTGTCCTTCCTGTTCATCTCGCATGATCTGCAACTGGTTGAATTGATGAGTCACCGCGTCGCCGTGATGTATCTCGGACAGATCGTCGAGATGGGCCCGGCGAAAGAAATTGCGAATTCCCCCAGGCATCCTTATACGTCGATATTGTGGTCTTCGATCGTCGAGAAACGTTCGCGCGAGATTCCGGTCACGGGTAGCGCATCCGCTTGGGGGGTGTTTGATTTCGAACGCCCGCTGGGGGGCTGCCGCTTCGCTCCGCGTTGCCCGGTCTATGCGGAGCGCGGACGCCCCAGTATCTGTACTGATCCCGCCAATTCGCCGACACTTAAAGTCGCAAGCGAAGGCCATGTGGTCTCCTGCCATTTTCCGCTTTAGCCTTTTGATGTCCGATCTTAACGATCCAAGAGTATTCTTCGCCGCAGAACGAACCTTGCTGGCGTGGAATCGAACGAGCTTAACACTGATGGCTTTCGGCTTCGTCATAGAACGATTCGGGCTGTTCATGCGCTTGTTTTTACCCGATCAAGGGGGACATCATATCGAACGAGGCATTTCATTCTGGGTCGGCATTGCCTTTATTCTCTTGGGCGCCTATTCTGCGGTCACGGCAACAGTGCAATACCGTAAAGTTCTCAAGACACTTAAGCCTGTTGAAATCCCTGCGGGCTACAGCATCAACGGCGGCGTAATAACCAATTTGATGGTCGCCTTTCTGGGCATCACATTGACGGTTTATCTCTTCATTGCGCAGTGACACCAAGTCCATGAACCCAAGAAAATTCCAGAGGTATTTATAGTGACGACATTAACTTATGATTTTCTGGCCGCGTACTGGTCAGCCCCAGAGATAGAGACGAACATCGTCATCTTCCTGAACCTGCTGGGTGCGCTGCTGCTCGGGTTGATGATCGGCTACGAACGTTCCTACCACGGCCGTGCAGCCGGTATGCGGACCTATGGCCTGGTCTGCATGGCCTCTGCGGCGCTGACGGTCATTATCGGCTACCCCGCGCAATGGTATGGCGGCCATGCCGGCATGGCCGCCATCGCCGACCCGACGCGCGTGATTCAAGGTATCGTCACCGGCATTGGTTTTCTCGGCGCAGGCGTCATCATGAAAGAAGGGTTCAGCATCAGCGGTCTCACCACCGCTGCATCGATCTGGGCTTGCTCGGCCATCGGCATCCTGGTTGGCATTGGTTTTTATGGTGCGGCGATTCTGCTGACGCTGCTGTCTGCCTCGAGCATGATGTGGATCTCGCATCTCGAAAGCTGGCTGCCATCGCGCCAGGCGGTGGCCATCGTCATGCGCTTTCGCAAGGATTTCGTACCGTACAAAGACGGGTTGCGCAGCGCGGCGCTCAAACGCGGCTATGAGATTGCCAGCGGGAGCATCGCTATCGCCTACCAGGACGGGCAGCCAGAATGGCGATTCATTGCGGTAGCGTTGAACAAGGACATGGCCGAACCGCTTTCAGAACTGGCCGCTGAGCTGACCCGGTTCGAAGGCGTCGAGAATTTCAGCCTCTCTAACGCTCGCAACTAGAGCCAATTTTAAGCCGCCGATCACCCGTCCCACGATAACCGCTGATGATTTGAGCTCGCGTTAACGTAAAAGAGAGGAATGTGTCTGGGGCAGGAGGGCACCAAATTCTGCAATGCGGCGATCTGAATTTCTGATCTGCAAGCAAAAGCTCCACTGGCGGCTTGTATGGTTGGGATGGTGTTAACAGCGTTCTTCTGTAATAGTGAAGATGCTGGGGTGGAGGGACTACTGGCAGCATCTGCTCTCGACAGACTCCGAAAGAATCCTCCCACCC
>JADGRL010000082.1 GCA_017880865.1 Gallionella sp. | reverse complement strand
CATCACGTCCGGGCGATCGGGGAACCAGGTGATCTTGCGGAAACCTTCGGCCTCGCATTGGGTAAAGAAATTGCCGTTGGAGACATACAGACCCATCATCGAAGTATTCTTCGCAGGCTCAACCAGTGTCTCGATCTCCAGCGTGATCTCGTCCGGTGCGTTGGCGATGCGCAATTTCCCGTCTGCTATCGTGTAGCCCGTATCACCTTTGCGGAGCGTCTTGCCGTTCATGCGCAAGGCCACCAGCTTGGCGCTGTCGCCCAGCAGCTCCACATCCTTGTTGGGCGATGCGCTATTGCGCTGCAGGGTGATGCGCGTGGATACACGGGTTGCCGCAGGGTCGAGATCGAAACCCATTTCAACGGTGCTCACCCAATACGCCGGGGCAGTGTAGTCTTTGCGATGGATGGTGACGGGCGGATTCTTGGACATGGGCGGCGGGTCAGGAGGGTGTGAGAAGGAGCGGATTTTAACAGGGGCGAGGCTGGCAGGATGTGTGTTTGAATCAATAGCGAATGTCCCTATCGATTTTATTTTGCGAGAGTGTGGGATGTAGGAGCGTCATAAAACAATTCGACTCCGGTACCTTTAGTTGAAAGCGGCAAGGCATAAAGAATTACTTGGGAACGGAGCCCCATTCTTTTCACAAAATCACGGGCCGGCCCAGATATTCATTTAACATGGCAGTTCGAACCGGCCTGACACGCGAGGTAGCCGAAATGGAATGCTCCGGAGCGCTGTCTGGATGCGCGCTTAATGCCACCTTGATCCAGGTATAAGTTATCCTTGCGAGGACTCCCAATATGAAACAGATGATCCCCTTTTCCATCCTTGACCTGGCACCGATCAACGAAGGCAGCGATGCGACCCAGTCGTTTCGCAACACGCTAGCCCTTGCCCAACACGGCGAACGCTGGGGCTACCAGCGCTTCTGGCTGGCCGAGCATCATGGCATGCCGGGCATCGCCAGCGCTGCGACCGCGGTGCTGATCGGGCATGTCGCCGGCGGCACGAATACCATCCGCGTCGGCGCGGGCGGCATCATGTTGCCCAACCATGCACCGCTGGTGATCGCCGAACAGTTCGGCACGCTGGCATCGCTCTATCCCGGGCGCATCGATCTGGGTCTCGGTCGCGCGCCGGGCTCGGACCAACTCACCGCGCGCGCCTTGCGCCGCAATCTCGCCTCAGATCCCAATCAGTTTCCCAATGATGTGGTCGAGCTGATGGATTATTTCTCGGCGACGAAACGGCATGCGGTACGCGCCGTTCCGGGGGCGGGACTGAACGTGCCGATATGGATCCTGGGCTCCAGTCTGTTCGGCGCGCAAGTGGCCGCAGCTCTGGGTCTGCCCTACGCGTTCGCGTCGCATTTTGCACCGGACCAGATGATGCAGGCGATCGCCCTGTATCGCTCCACCTTCAAGCCTTCTGCCCAACTTGCGCAACCTTACGTAATGCTCGGCTACAACGTGTTTGCGGCAGATAGCGATGCCGAAGCGCAATTCCTTGCGTCTTCGATGCAGCAGGCATTCGTCAACCTGCGCAGCGGCCAACCCAAGCCACTGCAAGCACCGCGAGAAGGTTATCTGGACAGCCTCGCCCCGCAGCAGCGCGACGTATTGGACGAGGCGCTGTCCTGCGCCGCGATCGGCTCGCGCGACACCGTGCAACGCGCCTTGCAAGCTTTCATCGCACAGACCGGCGCGGATGAATTGATGATCACCTCGATGATCTTCGATCATACTGCCCGCCTGCGCTCGTATCAGATCACCGCAGAACTCCACGCATAACAAAAAGAACCGGAGTCGAATCGTTTATTTCTTGGATTGGCATGATGAAAATTGAACTCGCCGGAATATCAATCAGGCGGATCGATGGGACAGACTCGATTGATCCTTTTGCGAGGTGAGGGAAATGAGACGATCCATATCTATATTTGTATTCGACGGGCATGCTGAATTGGATTTTGTTCGTGGACTTAATCTGTTTTAACGATGCTCACGAAGATGTGCGGTGAATAGCAGAAGAAGCAATGGTAGAGATGGGGAAGCAAAATGCGAAAGCATGTTGCAAAGCTGCCCCTGTTATTTCTTTTAGCTTCACCTGCTGCAAGATCAATCCGGACTGACCGGCAGGGCTCGCACCAGCATGTTTTCCAGCGCCTTAAAATTCAAGGGGTGCGACTGGCACAGCAGATTGGCATGGTGGCGTATCGTGGAGGCAGCAGGCGGGAACGCGGTATTTTTCACGGCGAGCACAATATGATTGAAACCATCCTGCACATCAACGATCACGCTGTTCCCGGCAAAGCTGTTGCTGATACGCGCCAGGTATTCATCGTAGTGCGGGTAGCCTTTCCACATATTCGCAACCATGATGCCGTTGTCGGCCAACGCTGAGTAGCAATCATCGTAAAATCGCTGGCTGCTTAATTGAGCGGGCAAACCATCTGCATCGAATCCATCCACGATCAGCACATCCGCCTGAACATCAGACTGGCTGGCGGAATCAGCCACCCACGCCGCCCCGTCCCCCAACACCACGCGAAAGCGCGCATCATCGGCGGGAATGGCAAATTCATTGCGCAGCGCGATCACAGCAGGATTGATTTCGACAGCGGTGATCTCGGCATCCGGCAAATGGCGATAACAATATTTCGTCAATGAACCGCCGCCCAAGCCGATCATCGCGACATGCCTGGGCGATGGTGCCAGCAACAGGAAACTCATGATGACTCGGGTATAGGGGATGACCAACTCATCCGTGTCATCGATGCTCATCTCGCTTTGTATGGACCACTCATCGAACTGCAACGATAGGATACCGTCACGCTCGGTCAAATACGGCTTCATGGCTTCAATCTTCATTTGAGGTGAGCCCACCCGGCTGGGCTATTGGTCGGTCAGGCGTTAATTTCCAACCAAAGGTACCGGAGTCGAATTGTTTATTACTTAGGTTGGCATGATGAAAAATGAAATCGACTCCGATACTTTTTACCTCGATTCTAACAGTGTCACCTCTGGCAGGCCGCATTACTTTTGAATCAATCGTTACAGTCCACTAGTGCAGCAGGTCGCCTCCATCTGCTAGCCGGTGATCTGAATCACCAAAGCGCGAACGACAGCTTTGTTGCTGCGAGGGTTACATCATGAACTGTGCTTGCATGTTGGGAGTTACCATAGAAATTTTTGGAAGCTGACACTCCAGAAGGTTGCATCGACCGGTTGAATCCGCACCGAGGAGCGGTCGTTCCCAGCGTCGTTCACGGCCATCTCCTCTTGGCACCGACCTGCCCTTCGACCTTGCTGATTGCCTTCCTAGAACCAGTCGTTGAAACGTTGCGCACATATCAATTTATTCAGCGCACCCGATAGCTGATACTGACGAAGTGCAGTGCCTGTTAAGGGTTGTCCGATAGCTGCCCTCAACTGCAGGCCGATCAGGATACAGCAGTCCTCACCGGGCAGGTGTCGGACAAGCCTCGAGGGACGAAACCGCGTGATGTTACCGGTGCGCGTTAGAGAGTGCGGCAGCCTATGGGGATTTGAATGATTGCTCTGCCGTTGGATACGAAGATCAAGCCAATTGGTTTAACGATGACGTCGTTCAGGTGAGGCAGGCGTGTCGTATCGAAGCGAATCTTTGCGACTTCTTGTTGCAATGGAGCGCCAGAAACAGGCTGTTTACAGCGCCATGCAATACCTTCCCGTATCGGCGCTGACCGATGTCGTTTGGATTGTTGAAACCCGCTGATGTTCATGTCACACCTCGACACGGTGGTGGCGCGCGGATGTTTGGTGTGCGTGCCAAGATTCCAGTCACGATCATCGCCGCACCACA
>JADGRL010000026.1 GCA_017880865.1 Gallionella sp. | reverse complement strand
AGAGCTTCGACGAGGGATTCGACGAACATCTCATAAGGGTTGTGTTCCAGACCACCGAGACGTTTGCGGAAATCCAGAAAGCAATGCTCACAGGTGTGACGGTCGAGTATGCGGACATATTGCCGGTCGTGAGAAGTCGTGCCGCATTCGGCACAGATGACAGCGAAGCTGGAAGGCGCCAACGTGGGAGAAGCATGTCTTTTCATCGTGATCATTCTGCCCATTAGAGGTTCCAAGTTCCTATTGGACTCGGCCCTCCACACGAAGTCAAATTCGATCCGGAACTGACCGGCAGCAGGGTGTCGCAGTAAGTTGGTTACGTTAGTCTGCTTTCAGGCACCGAGTTTGATACCATGATGTTCAGCATGAAATCGGACGACCGCTATATCTAGGAAAGCGGTCGTTGGCGAGTAGAATATCTGACGGGCAGAAACCGGCCAACAATCGACATTGAATGAAACGACTAATTTAACAAGTTAAGGATGTCGAACATTCCTGCTTATCTGCTGATTTTTTCAGATGTGCCACCAGTGCGCCATCCATCATCGCGAGATGCGTATCGAACCACTCAGGCAGACCATATTTGACGAAGGCGCGCACCAGCGGCAGGCGACCGCGCTTGAGAGTTCGGCTGAGTTGTTGCAGCTCGCCCAGCACGCGGTGATGTTCACCTTCATGCATCGCCAATCCGGGATATTTGCTGGCACGCATCAGTTGTCCTTCTGCGTTGAAGTGTGACCGAGTGTGGTTGATCAATGCCTGAAACAGCGCGGGGAATTCCGCATCGCAGGCCTTGATGAGTGCCGCAACTTGTTCGATAAATTCCTGATGGGCGTGATCCAGTTCAGTCACACCCAATGTATGCCGATGTGCATCCCATATGGGTTGATGAGACATTCAGGCGACCTCGGCTGCATTCCACTCCTGCGCGGCGGTCATAAAGTCAGGCACGTCCGCGTTGATGATTTCGATATTAAATCGGCCCAGAAAGCGTTTTTCCTTGTCTGTCGGGCGCGGGATTAATGCCCAGCCAGCCGGTTGATCCGCACCAAAAATGGTTTCGGACAACACCATGCGTTCGGTGTCTCGATTCAGCCGCAAGCCGAGCAACAAGTAACGTTTGCCCTGACGCATGCGCTTGATGAAGCCGGGCAGAGCAAATCCACCCATCAGTTCGGTGATGTAATCCACAAAGTCGGCATCCGATGCGATGTAGTTTGATTCCGGTAGAGGTGTGCCAAGAGGCTTGAGCAAGATGGGCAGGCTGGTGTCCACCGCTTCTTGGTCAATGACGGAGTAGCTCGTGCCATTGTAGTGGAACAGGCGGAAACGATATTCACGGCTGGCGATGCGCGCAGTCCCGACGATCAGGGTGTGTGGAGTCGTGGCGTATTGCTTTTGCAATTGGGTGTCGCGGTTAGTATCGATGATGTAGGGCAGGCGGCTTTGCGCCAGCCATTCATGCAGCGCAGCAGTGCTCCATTGCGTGTCGCGGTAAGTGGTGTCGAGAAAGCGGTTAAGTGTCGAACGACCGCGTTTGAGTTCGACATTCATCGCGGCACGCGGGAATTCGAACATCAGTTTCGGCGCCATCGGCTGGCCGTTGTTCATTGCCAGAATCAGACTGTCACTATCGGCGGGTATGGCTTTGCCCGTATTCGGGTCGATTACGCCATGGAGTGCGCCTGGACCAAGATAGGGGACAACGCTGCCGTCCGACAGGCCAGCCAAAATGCTTTTGAACTGTGTACTCATGTTGGAAACTCCTCGTGGTATGAACGAGGATACCAACCGCAATAAACGAGCCAACGCGCCTATCCATTATTGGCGCGGGTTACGGCGGGGCGGGTATTGGCGCAAATACGACAAAGTTGAAAAGTTTGTCGCACAAGGGTGCTGGGTAGAGCGTAATCAGTACGCCGCGATGCTCACTTCATACAGGCCGCCGATGACGACATATTCTTCTTCGCCGTTGAGCATGTCCGGCAACAAGTGGGTGTAATAGAATATTTTTGAAAGTGGCACGCGGGCGGTGAGCAAGTAGTCGCCGAATTCATCGGCGCGCTCACGGCAGGCGGAGAAAGAACTCAGGTTGTTAAGCAATACCACGCGGCGCTTATTATCCAATTGAGCAAGGGTCTCGTGTTCATCAACGCGGTTGACCCCGCGATACAACGTGAGATGGGACAGGTTGGCATGTTGCCGTGCCAGCTCGTACTGGCAATAGGTGTAGAGCAGGTCGAGCTGCGCTTCAAGGGCGTTGGTGCCGTATAGCCCGGAGGAACGCATTTCCAGATAGTTACGATAGGTGTCGTCCGAAAGATCGCGTATCGGCCCGCCGTGATGGCGTTGCAGCAAACCGAAGCGCGATTCCACCCAGCCTTTCATGACCGCACCCTCGCGTCCATCCGGATCGAATGCCCAGCCGCGCACCATCTTCAGGTAATCGGCTTTGGCGCGGTTGTGTGTGGTGCTCATGGTAAGGCCCGCTTCTTCCAAACGTGTCAGGCTGAAGGCGGCCTTCATATGCTGCATGAATGCCTGCGCGCGCTCTGCCGCGTCGCAGAGTCGGTCAAGCAACTCAAATAAGCCACGATGAAATTGGGCTACCCCATCGAGTTGGAGCGGCACGGGGTGCTTCTGATAGGTGAGGCTGCCGAGGATTGCGGCGGGCAAATTACAACGATTGATCGGCAAGCGTGCGTTGCGTGGCATTGATACATCAGATGTTGTAGTCACCCCTACAAATTCTAGTGGTTTGTCGTGTCCTGAACCCGCCAAGCCACTTTGTTCAATATTATTTATTGCTGACATTTCAATTGGTTGTATCGATGTGGTGGGCTTGGCACGGAGATTGCGAAAGTAGGGGTGCGAGCAACAGTTTTTTAATCGCATCTTTAATCTGAAACTCTTAGGAGACTAACATGGCTCTGCGTCAATGCGCAATTTACGGGAAGGGCGGTATTGGGAAATCCACTACCACCCAGAACCTGGTAGCCGCTCTTGCCGAATCGGGTAAGAAAGTAATGATCGTTGGCTGCGATCCGAAGGCCGACTCAACTCGTTTGATTCTGCACTCGAAGGCACAAAACTCCGTGATGGAACTGGCTGCCGAAGCCGGTAGCGTCGAGGATCTCGAACTTGAGGACGTTCTGTCGGTAGGTTACGGCGGTATCAAGTGCGTTGAATCCGGTGGACCTGAGCCTGGAGTCGGTTGCGCCGGTCGCGGTGTGATTACCGCCATCAACTTCCTCGAAGAAGAAGGCGCTTACACCGACGACCTCGATTTCGTGTTTTACGACGTGTTGGGTGACGTGGTGTGCGGCGGTTTTGCGATGCCGATTCGCGAGAACAAGGCGCAGGAAATCTACATCGTTTGCTCCGGCGAAATGATGGCGATGTATGCGGCCAACAACATTGCCAAGGGGATCGTGAAGTATGCGAACTCCGGCAGCGTGCGTCTGGCCGGGCTGATCTGCAACAGTCGTCAAACCGACCGTGAAGATGAGCTGATCGAAGCGCTGGCTCGCATGTTGGGCACGCAAATGATTCACTTCATCCCACGCGCTAACTCGGTGCAGCATGCTGAGATTCGCCGTATGACCGTGATTGAATACGATCCTACCAACCCGCAAGCTGATGAGTATCGTTCGCTGGCGAAGAAGATCGTGGAGAACAAAAAATTTGTTATCCCGACTCCGATCACGATGGATGAACTCGAAGCGTTGTTGATGGAATTCGGCATCATGGAAGTAGAAGATGCATCCATCATCGGCAAGAAAGCTGCCGAAGTGCCTGTGGCTGCATAACAAAGGGTTTTAAGGGTGACGGGTCGTTGGTTGTTGGGTACGGGCCGTCACCCTTTTCAAATTGAACCTCTGACGGACTCCACATATTGGTGGGTCATTAAAGGAGAATGAAATGTCTGCATTAACACGCGAAGAAACCGAAGCTCTGATTCAAGAAGTGCTTGAGGTTTATCCGGAAAAAGCCAGAAAAGATCGCGAAAAGCATCTTATGGTTAACGATCAATCCATCGAACAGTCCAAGAAGTGCATCACTTCAAACCGAAAATCGTTGCCGGGTGTGATGACGATTCGCGGCTGCGCTTACGCCGGTTCCAAGGGCGTGGTGTGGGGCCCGATCAAGGACATGATCCACATTTCACATGGCCCGGTTGGCTGCGGACAATATTCCCGCGCCGGTCGTCGTAATTATTACGTCGGCACGACAGGGATCAATACATTCGGCACGATGAACTTCACTTCCGACTTTCAGGAAAAAGACATCGTGTTCGGCGGCGACAAGAAGCTCGCCAAAGTGATGACCGAAATCGAAGGCTTGTTCCCGTTGAACAAAGGCATTTCGATTCAATCCGAGTGCCCGATCGGTCTGATCGGCGACGACATCGAAGCGGTCGCGAAAAAGACCGCAGCAGAAACCGGCAAGCCGGTTGTGCCTGTGCGCTGCGAAGGTTTTCGTGGCGTGTCGCAATCGCTCGGTCACCACATCGCCAACGACGCGATTCGCGATTGGGTGCTGCCACGCCGCGAAGGTAAGGCATTTGAGGGCACACCTTACGACGTAGCAGTGATCGGCGACTACAACATCGGCGGCGACGCTTGGTCTTCACGTATTCTGCTCGAAGAGATGGGTCTGCGCGTGATTGCACAATGGTCCGGCGACGGCACCATCGCAGAAATGGAAAAGACGCCTTACGTCAAACTCAATCTCATCCACTGCTACCGTTCGATGAACTATATCGCACGTCACATGGAAGAGAAGTACAGCATCCCCTGGATCGAATATAACTTCTTCGGCCCGACCAAAGTTGCCGAATCGTTGCGCGCCATCGCCGCACATTTCGATGACAAGATCAAGGCAGGTGCCGAGCGCGTTATCGCCAAGTATCAAGCGATGATGGATGAAGTGATCGCCAAATACAAACCGCGTCTGCAAGGCAAGCGCGTCATGTTGTACGTCGGCGGTTTACGTCCGCGTCACGTGATCGGTGCCTATGAGGATCTGGGTATGGAAGTGGTGGGTACCGGCTACGAATTCGGCCACGGCGATGACTACGATCGCACCATCAAGGACATGGGCAACGCCACTTTGATTTACGACGATGTCACTGGCTTCGAGTTCGAAGAGTTCGTGAAGCGCGTCAAGCCTGATCTGGTTGGCTCCGGCATCAAAGAAAAGTTCATCTTCCAAAAGATGGGCGTGCCTTTTCGCCAGATGCACAGCTGGGATTATTCCGGCCCGTACCACGGCTATGACGGCTTCGCAATCTTCGCCCGCGACATGGACATGACCATCAACAATCCGTGCTGGAGCAAGATGCAAGCGCCGTGGTTGAAGAAGGCTGAGCCAGAAGCTGAGAAGAAAGCTGCTTAATTTGTAGGTCGGGATTTATCCCGACGTTTCGGGCTGAAGCCCGACCTACGAAATGACCTACCTCAAATAATGCCCGTGTCCGCAGATTAGCGGCTCGGGTCAAGGAGATAAACATGCAAAAAGTTGACGACATCAAACCTTGTTATCCGCTGTTCCGTCAGGACGAATACAAGGAATCGCTGAGTAACAAACAGGATAATTTCGAAGAGCGTCACGAAGCCAGCAAGGTTCAAGACACCTTCACCTGGACGACCACGGCTGAATACCGTGATCTGAATTTCAAGCGCGAAGCGCTGACGGTTAATCCGGCCAAAGCTTGCCAACCATTGGGCGCGGTGTTGTGCGCACTGGGCTTTGAAAAGACCATGCCGTATGTGCACGGTTCGCAAGGCTGTGTGGCTTACTTCCGCACCTACTTCAACCGTCATTTTCGCGAGCCAGTCTCTTGCGTGTCAGATTCCATGACCGAAGATGCAGCCGTGTTCGGTGGTCAGAAGAACATGATCGACGGTCTGGAAAATGCCATCGCACTGTATAAACCGGAAATGATCGCGGTATCGACCACCTGCATGGCTGAGGTGATCGGCGACGACTTGAACGCATTCATCCTGAACACCAAAAAGGCCGGAAATATTCCTAATGATTTCCCTACCCCTTATGCGCACACGCCGTCGTTCGTGGGGTCGCATGTGACAGGTTGGGACAATATGTTCGAAGGCGTCATGCGTTACTTCACGCTGAACACCATGGACGACAAGACACCGGGCAAGAACGGCAAGATCAACATCGTTCCCGGCTTCGAAACTTACCTTGGCAACTACCGCGTGATCCATCGCATGCTGGACGAGATGGGCGTTGCGCACACCATGCTGTCAGACCCGACCGAAGTGCTGGATACCCCGGCTGACGGACAGTACCGCATGTATGCAGGCGGCACAACGCAAGCCGAAGTGAAGGACGCACCGAATGCGACCAACACCTTCCTGTTGCAACCGCTGCAACTCGACAAGACCCGCAAGTATGTTGAAGGAACCTGGAAACATGAAGTGCCGAAGTTGAACCCTCCGATGGGCCTGGAGTGGACCGACGAATGGCTGATGAAAGTGGCCGAAGTCACCGGCCGTGAAATCCCCGCTTCGCTGCTCAAGGAACGCGGTCGCTTGGTGGACATGATCACCGACAGCCACACCTGGCTGCACGGCAAGAAGTTCGGCCTGTACGGCGACCCGGATTTTGTCATGGGTATGGCCAAGTTCTTAACTGAACTAGGCGCAGAACCAACCCATATCCTGTGCAACAACGGCAGCAAGAAGTGGGATAAGGCGATGCGTAAAGTGATGGACGAAACCCCATATGGTCAAAACGCCAAGCTCTATCCTGGCGCCGACTTGTGGCACTTCCGTTCGTTGATGTTCACCGAGAAGCCCGACTTCATGATCGGCAACTCCTACGGCAAGTTCATCCAGCGCGACACCTTGCACAAGGGTAAAGAGTTTGAGGTGCCATTAATCCGTATCGGCTTCCCGATCTTCGATCGTCACCATCTGCATCGCTCGACCACATTGGGCTATGAAGGCGCCATGCAGGTGCTCACCACACTGGTGAACGCAGTGCTGGAACGTCTGGACGAAGAGACCAGAGGCATGGGAACGACGGACTACAACCACGACTTAGTCCGCTAACGGCCGAGAAGGGTAAAGGGAAAAGAGGGAAGGGTGAGTCAGCGCGCTGGTTTTATTCTTCTCCCTTCACTATTCACCCTTCTCCAGAAGGAGTTTCAAATGGCAAACATTATGATTCAGCGCGGCAGCAAAGGTGATTACGTGTTCTATCTGCCCAAGCGTGACCTCGAGGACGCCATCGTTTCGATGGAGTTCGACACGCCGGAAAAATGGGGCGGCGAGATCAAGCTGAACAACGGCGGCAGCTATTACATCGAGCCGCAAATTGCACCTGCCAAGTTGCCGATTTCTCTGCGAGCAAGGCGTCTGGATGCGGCGGAATGATCAGTTAAATATGAATTGTGAAACGTGAACCGTTTCACTTGGGAAAGGAGAATCATCATGGCAATGAAAATTGATCCAAATTTATGCACTTCATGTGGCGATTGCGAACCGGAATGTCCTACCGCTTCGATCGTAACCAAAAAAGGCATAACCAAAATCACTGCGGATAGTTGTACCGAGTGCGAAGGAGAATTCGATAAGCCGCAATGTGTGAAGGTATGCCCGATCAAAGGTTGTATCACGCAAATTGCTGCATAAGTAATTCCGTTCACCCATGTGGGTGAACGCCTCATTTCAAACTACCTGTACCTTTCCAATTTTAGGGGCTGGTTAGGATGGGGGTGAAACCAAAATTAACAAACCCGAGGTAACCATGACTACCGCTACAGTCATCACCAAAACAGCCGCCCTGCGCATCGCGCAAGCGGCACATGTGCTTTCCGACGTGAACGCGGGAGCTTTTGCGGCTAAGCTGGGCGACCAGCTCGGCTTGCCTATTACCGAAGAGAAGCTCTCCAAGGTAACGGTGGCAGACATCAAGCTGATCCTTTCCGGCGAAGAGACCGTTGATCCAGATATGGATAGTGCTTCGATCAAATTGGCCGTGCGCCACTTGTGGGGTGCCTCCGATGACGACGAGAATTTGCCATCGCGCACCGCCTATACCGATGGCGATATACCCGGCAGTCTGCGTGTCGCGATCGCCTCCAACACCGAAGAAAATCTCGACGGACACTTCGGCTCATGCCCGCGCTTTCTCATCTATCAAGTCGGGCGCAATGACCTCCGTCTGATCGACGTGCGCGCCACCAGCATCACCGACGATGCCGAAGATAAAAATGTTGCTCGCGCCAATCTGATTAACGATTGCCAAATTGTGTATGTTCAATCCATCGGCGGGCCGGCTGCGGCCAAGGCGGTGCGCGCCAATGTGCATCCGGTGAAAATTCCGGAAGGTGGCCAGGCCAGTGCAGTGTTGCAACGTTTACAAGCCGTACTCGACGCCCCGCCGCCATGGTTGGCCAAGATACTCGGCGTGGAAGCGAAGTCGCTGAGCAGGTTTGCCGAAGCTGAAGAAGACTAGCCAGATGATCGTTCACGAAACACTGGAACAGATCGCCAATACCGCCGCGACGATGGGTACGCTGAACGAGGCTACGCTGGAAGCACTGAAACAGACCTGGCCGGGTATGCGCTTCACGCTGTGCAGCGATGACGACATGCCCGCCCGGCTGCCGCCGGTATTAACGCGCGAAAGATTCAACCTGTATCTGGTCAACGGCAGCGAACACTGCCTGAGCCTGACCGACGACCCGCTGCGAGCTATCGGCGTGGTACTGGCGTGGGTGGATGAAGCGTAGCGGAATCCTGTGAAGAGGTTGGTATTCGCAATCTCTTGCCGCATCCGGGTGTCAGGCAGGTTTGCACGCAGACTGTTTGGACCCCATTTGCATTGATTGATAATTAGTCTCCACTGACCGTTGCCCGTCTTAAAAAGTAGCCAGTTCTTCGTCTGAGAATGACATCGCTAGCTTGTAACATTCGTTACAACTTGTTCCGAAAGCCGCACTTCAGTTTCTTCCCTGCAATTTATAAACCAGTTAGAAAGCCCGCATCTATTTGGGTTGTAGGCTGGTGTCATCCGTAGTGGCATTGTTTTTGCTTATCGTTATGTCGTGGCAGGTTATAACGCGTGAGGAAATCATGGCTAGATCGGGTATGGAAAAAATAGATCCTGAATATGCGGGGAAACCTGTCGTCTTGCCCAGACTGAAGATTGCCAGGGGGCGGCGTTGGGATCATCTGGAGTTGCTCGAACGCATTGACGCGACGGGTTCTATTACGGCTGCGGCGAGTGTGATGGGTATGAGCTACAAGGCTGCATGGGAGGCGGTTGAAGCGATCAACAATCTTTCCGAGGAACCGTTGGTTGAGCGCAAGACCGGTGGGAAAAAAGGCGGCGGTACGACACTTACTACTTATGGACGTCGGGTAGTAGGGGCATATCGCCGTCTGGAACAGGAACGCGAGCAGGTCCTCAAAAGGCTCGCGGAGGTGATGGATGATTTCGATGAGTATTATCATTTAATAAGGAGATTCGATATGAAAACGAGTGCACGCAATCAATATTTGGGTAAGGTGAAAAGTGTAAAACTTGGGCAGATCAACGCCGAAGTGGTTTTGGATATTGGCGGCGGGGATGTGCTGGCCGCCGTGATCACCAACGAGAGCGTGGATCATCTGGCGCTGAAGGTGGGTTCCGAGGCTTATGCGATGGTGAAAGCGCCGTGGGTGATCGTGACCACCTCCGATGGCTTCAAGACCAGCGCTCGCAACGAGTTGCGCGGCACGGTGGTGCGTTGTCAGGAAGGTGCGGTTAACGGCGAAGTCATCATCGAGTTGGCAGGCGGCAAGAGTGTGACAGCTGTGGTGACCAACGACAGCATAACGTCGCTTGGACTTAAGGTAGGCGTTAAGGCGACTGCGCTGATCAAGGCTTCACACGTTATCTTGGCTGTCAATTCATAAGGAGAAGAAGATGAAATCATTTAAGCTGAGTCCGTGGAGTTTGATGGGGGCGCTGTTGGCGACGATGGCGCAGGCGGCGAATGCGGGAGAGGTAAATGCGGCCGTGGCGGCGAACTTCACCGAGCCGGTTAAACAGATCGTCGAGTTGTTTCAGAAAGAGAGCGGCCATACGGTGAAACTCAGTTTCGGTTCCAGCGGCAAGTTCACTTCGCAAATTAAAGAAGGTGCTCCGTTCGATGTACTCCTTGCAGCCGATGAGAAGAATCCCAAGATGCTGGAGCAGGAAGGGCTGGCGGTAGAAGGCTCGCGCTTCGTCTATGCTTTAGGCAAGCTGGTGCTGTGGAGCGCGCAGCCCGGATATGTAGATGATAAGGGTACGGTGTTGGGCAAGGGGAGCTATAACAAGCTGGCTATCGCTGATCCCAAGCTCGCCCCTTACGGTTTCGCGGCGCAAGAGACTTTGCAGAAATTGGAGCTGTGGGACAAGGTGCAAAGCAAGCTGGTGACGGGCGAGAGCATCACGCAGGCTTATCAATTTGCCGCGACGGGTAATGCCGAACTGGCATTCATCGCGCTGTCGCAGATCACCAAAGACGGCAAGGTGACCGAGGGTTCCTGGTGGATCGTGCCTGCGCATATGTACAGCCCTATCAAGCAAAGTGCCGTGCAATTGACGGCGGCTAAAGACAAAGCGGCGGCGCAAGCGTTCCTCGCCTTTTTGAAGGGCGAGAAGGCTGTGGCGATTATTCGCAGCTTTGGGTACGAACTACCGTAGTCATCTATGGCAACGCTAGATCCCGCCGACCTCCATGCCGTCTGGCTGACGCTCAAATTAGCGAGCGTCACCACCTGCTTGCTGTTGCTCATCGCCACGCCGCTGGCGTGGTGGTTGGCGCATAGTCGCAAGTGGTACAAAGGGCCCGTCGCGGCAGTAGTTGCCTTGCCGCTGGTTTTGCCGCCGACGGTGCTGGGTTTCTATCTGCTGTTATTGATGGGGCCGCATGGTGCGGTGGGCGAGCTGACCACGGCGCTAGGACTGGGCCGATTGCCGTTTACCTTTTACGGCCTAGTGATCGGCTCGGTGTTTTTCTCCATGCCGTTTGCGGTGCAGCCGATCCAGAACGCGTTCGAAGCGATTGGCCGTCGTCCGCTGGAAGTGGCGGCGACGTTGCGCGCCGGTGCGTGGGATCGTTTTGTCAGTGTTGCGCTGCCGCTGGCGCGCCCCGGTTTCCTCACTGCGATCATCCTCGCCTTCGCACACACCGTTGGCGAATTCGGCGTGGTGCTGATGCTGGGCGGCAACATTCCCGGCGAGACGCGGGTATTGTCCGTCGCGATTTACAGTCACGTCGAGGCGATGGAATACGGTGCGGCGCATTTTCTTGCGGGCGGCATGGTGCTGTTCTCATTCGTCGTGTTGCTCGGCTTGTATCTCGCGGGCGGGAAGCTGTCGAAGGTGACCCGATGAGCGAAAAGCATGTGAGCGAAATACGCGCGCACTTCACGTTGCAACTGGAGAGCTTCGCGCTGGATGCCACATTCAGCGCGCCTGTTGTTGGCGTCACCGCGTTGTTCGGCCCGTCCGGCTCCGGCAAGACCACGCTGCTGCGCTGCATCGCCGGGCTGGAGCGCGCTGCCGGGTCGCTGTATATGAATGGCGAAGTGTGGCAGGACGACACAATTTTTATGCCGACACACCGTCGCCCATTGGGCTACGTGTTCCAGGAGGCTAGCCTGTTCCCGCACTTGTCGGTGCGCGCCAATCTTGAATATGGTTTCAAACGTATTCCTCCCTCCGAACGCCGCGTGCCACTGGAGCAGGTGGTGGAATGGCTGGGGCTGGAACGACTGATCGAACGC
The DNA here is from genome assembly GCA_017880865.1 of Gallionella sp. Classification (GTDB taxonomy): domain Bacteria; phylum Pseudomonadota; class Gammaproteobacteria; order Burkholderiales; family Gallionellaceae; genus Gallionella. Next base: position 29,289 of record JADGRL010000026.1, on the reverse strand, counting down.
GGTGACCCGGCAAAACTTTCCGGCGGCGAGCGCCAGCGCGTCGCCATCGGCCGTGCGCTGCTCACCAGCCCGCGCCTGCTGCTGATGGATGAACCGCTCGCAGCGCTCGACACGAATAGCAAACAAGACATCCTGCCGTATCTGGAACGCTTGCATCGCGAGCTGAATATCCCGGTGCTCTACGTCAGCCATGCGCTGGACGAGGTGGCGCGGCTGGCCGACCATCTGGTGCTGCTGCAACAAGGCCGCGTGATCGCCAGCGGCGCGCTGGGCGAGACCCTAGCTCGCCTCGACCTGCCTACCGCGCATCTCGACGATGCGGGCGCGGTGATCATGGCTGCGGTGGCGCAGCACGACGAGGCCTATCATCTCACGCGGCTGGATTTTTCCGGCGGCAGCTTGTGGGTCGGGCAGGTGAAACAGCCGCCCGGCAGCCGGGTGCGTGCCCGCGTGCTGGCGCGCGATGTGAGCATCGCTACCGTCATGCCACACGGCTCCAGCATCACCAATATTCTGAATGCGCGCATCGCGGAGATCCGCGATGAAGGCCCTGATAAAGTGATGGTGCGCCTGATGCTCAGTGAATCGCATGTGCTGTTGTCGCGCATCACACGCCGCTCGCGCGACCTGCTCAATCTCACTGTCGGGATGGACGTGTTTGCGCAAATTAAAAGCGTCGCACTGATGTCATGAACGGCTACGTCGAAATTGGCTTTGCCACCGCGGACGACTTGCCGCAAATAGCCGACTTGCTCGCCGAATTATTCGCGCTGGAAAGCGATTTTCGCCCCGACCGCGACAAGCAGTTGCGCGGGCTGCGCCTGATTCTGGATAACACAGCGCTGGGACGGTTGTTCGTGTTGCGTGTCGACGGTGTGGTCGCCGGCATGGCCAACGCGCTGATCACGGTCAGCACGGCGGAAGGCGGCCGCGTGCTGTTGCTGGAAGACGTGATCGTACATAACGAGTATCGGGGCAGGGGGCTGGGGCGTGCGCTGGTTGAACATGTTCTCGCTTGGGCAAAATCGGAAGGCCTGGTTCGCGTGACCCTGTTGGCGGATGGAAATAATACCGCCGCGCTGGATTTTTATCACAAGCTGGGCTTCGAGCATTCGCATATGACAGTGTTGCGCAAAAACTTGTCTGCCTGAACGACATCGTTTTGTCGTAAGTGCGACAAAACGCCTCGCTTTTATTTCCCAATGAGGTCGTCATTGCTTGTATTTATGGGCTTAACGAGATGTATCACGTGATGGCATGGTGGTTGCTGTTCATTGTGGCGATCCATTGCGGAGCTACAAATTGAAGGGTTTGAATATGTCGGAACGTCATTCCGGCGCATCAATGTTGACCGGGGTCGTATGCGCCGATTGCTCGGTGTGTTCGCATCGGGCATTGCGGGCGCTGGGAAAATGCGAGCCGGGTGATGTCTGCCTGATCGCTCAGAGCGGGCGGCAGATAGACCGCTTCTTGCGCCGCAATCCACAGCTCGCACAGGCTAGTCTGACTGATACCTTCTGGGAGCGGCGCGCGATTGCGGCGCGTTATGCACCACTGGATGCGGTGCGGAAAATGGCGCGGGATAAAGACGAGGTGGTGCGCCGTGTGGTGGCGAGCCGCTTGCCGATAGGTGAACTGGGCGATTATCTGCACGACACGGACAGGGAAGTGCGCATGACGGTGGCGGCGCGTATCGTGCCGGAAAGTTTGAATGCGCTAATCAGCGATCTGGATTATCTGGTGCGATTGCAGGTGGCGAAGCGTCTGCCGCATGGACAGTTGCCACGCATGGCGCACGATCCGGATCGAGAAGTGCGAAAAGAGGTAGCGCGACAGTTGCCGTCGTTTGCACTGCGCCGCATGGCGCAGGATGAAGATGCAGAAGTGCGGCGTATCGTAGCCGCGCGCATGCTGCCGATGGATGCGGCGACGATGCTGGCGGATAGCGATTGGCTGGTGCGGCAGTTCGCAGCACAGCTCGCACCGCTGGAAGCCATCACAGCTTTGATCGACGATGCCGAGCCGGATGTGCGTGCGGTGGTGCGTCGCCGTTTGGATGGATTTTTGCGAGAGGACGAAACATGATGGATGATTTAACCGTGCGCAGTTTGGCTACCGAGATTGATAAAATTTCACCGCGCCCGCATCACAGCGCGTTGCTGGACATCGCCAACCGCATCAGGCCCGGCTGTACATTCCGTTACGCGGTGAACCGTGGCGGCTGGTATCGTCAGGGCGGCGTGATTCTGGCGGATGGCACGCGTGTCGCCGACAATCTGGAAACCTGGGCAAGAGCTGAACTCGATGGCTGCGCCGGCGATATGCATGAGTTCATCGAACGTCATGCCGGCAGTGATAGTCTGGTGACGCGCCATACCGGACGCACGCATTATTTCGTCGCGGCCTACGGCTCGGCACCGACGGAATTCTTGCAGCTTGAGGTCGAGGAGTTGCAGGAGGTATTGGATAGACGGCTGCTCAATGCGGACAATCCGCCGGATGATTTACAGGAGTTGATCGAGCCGATTTCGCCTGACTTGATGGAAGCACAAGCTGTCGGTGCGCCGCGTTATCAATTTCGCAGATTGATCGACATGCGAAAAACGGTAGCAAAAGTCACATTCGCCAATGGACGCAAAGATGGCCTGACACGCTACCTTTCCGACTGGTCGCACAGTAGCGCGGCAGCGCGCGGTCATTTCAACGATCACTGGATCGTCGCGTTGCGCGAGCATCAGGATCGCTACCGCAACCCGGTGGTTTCAGCGTCATTGATTTCGTGCCATGCGCGCGAACTCAAACCTTTCCACTGGAACATCGAGATTTCCGGCGTTCCAATGTCCGCGCAATTGCAAGCGTTCGACCGTGCCGCCGGTTACACGTCAGCTTGGTATTTTCATCTGGTGGCAGGGACCTTCACCCCGCCAAAAATAGCCTACGCCGTGATGCGCGATCTGGATGCCGGATTCAGTTACCTGCCGGATACCGAAGCAGCGTTGCTAAGGAGTTGGGTCGCTGCGCCGTATTCGGTTTAAGTAACCTGAATAGCTGACGGTTAAATCACTGCCAGTCTGTAACCAACGCCGACTTCCGTCAGCAGAAAACGCGGGCGCGCCGGGTCTTTCTCCAGCTTGTGGCGCAATGTGCCCATATAGATGCGCAGGTAGTGGGCGCGCTCCACGTAGTTCGGCCCCCAGACTTCCGTAAGCAGCAAACGGTGCGTCAGCACCTTACCTGCGTTTTTTATCAACACCGTCAGCAAGCGGTATTCAATCGGAGTGAGGTGAACTTCCGTGCCACTGACCGTGACCTTGCGATGAATCATGTCCACCTTCAGCTCGTCCACCGAGAAAATGCCTTCTTCCCCATTTGTAGTAAAAGACACATGACGTAATGCCACGCGTATTCGAGCCAGTAGCTCACCTGCGCCGAAAGGTTTGACCAGATAATCATCCGCACCCGCATCCAGAGCGGAAATCTTGTCGCTTTCCTGTGAACGCGCGGACAGGATGATGACCGGAACAGAAGACCATGCGCGTATTCCTTTGACCACTTCCACCCCATCCATGTCAGGCAAGCCGAGATCAAGAATAATCAGGTCCGGTTTGCGCGTCGCGGCCTCAAGCAGTCCCTGCTTGCCTGTTTCCGCTTCGATTACCTGGTAATCTTCCGAGGTAAGCATAGTTCGCAGGAAGCGGCGTATCTGCGCTTCGTCTTCGATGACGATGAGGGTGGCGGAGTTATTCATGATTGAGTCGCTTCTTCCTGCTCGATCAACGGCGGCTCGCTCAATGGCAAGGCGAAATGAAATGCCGCGCCGCCCGAAGACAAGTTATCCGCCCATATCCGTCCGCCGTGCGCCTCCACAATGGAGCGGCAGATCGTCAGTCCCAGCCCCGCTCCGCCCTTATTGCCCTCGGTATCGACACGATGGAATTTTTCAAAAATAAGCTTTTCTTCCCCTGCCGGAATGCCAGCGCCTTTATCGGAAACCGTCACCACCAATTCGTTCTCTACGCTTGCGGCAGAAATCTGGATGGGGGTTCCAGATGGCGTGTATTTCACGGCATTTTCCAGCAGGTTTGCAAACACCCGCTCGATCAGCATGCTGTCAATCTCGATCAATGGCAAATCGTGCGGTAGCTTGACGCTTACCGGATGGTTAGCCATGCGTGCCGTCAAGCCCGCCAACGCGCCGCCCACCACTTCTTCCAGCGGTTGCCATTGCCGGTTCAGCACGACAGCGCCTGCCTCAAGCCGCGCCATATCCAGCAGGTTGTTGGCCAGCCCGGCCATGCGTGTAGCTTCTTCATAAATGGCCTGGCTGAGTTCTTGGCGAGCATGGCTATCCAGCCTGTCGCCGTCCCTCATCAGACTGCTGGATGAGCCCACAATCGCTGCCAGCGGGGTACGCAAATCGTGTGAAATGGCTGAGAGCAAAGTATTGCGCAACTGCTCCGTTTCCATTTTTAATTGTACGTTGTGCGCTACCAAAGCCAGCTTGACCCGCTCCAGCGCCTGAGCGATCTGGCTAACAAAAGTCTCCAGCAGACGTTGTTGTTCGGGCAGTGCAATACGCGCCGGATTAAGCGGCAACAAGGCCAACACGCCTATCATTCCCGAAGAGGCTTTCAACGGCAGGTAAACCATCTCGTTTCCCGGCAGGGTGTCCGTGCCCTGTCCCGCCATTTGCCCATGGTCATACACCCATTGCGCCACGCTCAGGTCGCTGCCATGACTGGATTGAGCCGTCCCGTCGCCCTTGGGATAAACGATGCGCCCCGTCTCATTGGGCAGCAATACCACTACCTGCGCCTCAAAAACCTCCGCCACATGCTTGATCGCAATGCTCACGATATTTTCTTCGCCGCGTGTCGCGGTCAGTTCGCGGCTCATGGCGTACAGCGAGGCGATGCGGCGCTCGCGGTGGCCGGCAATCCTGGCCTGGTGGAGGGTGCTTGCCGTCATGCTGCTGATGAACAGCGCGACCAACAGCATGACGGCGAAAGTAATCAGATATTGGCTATCGGATACGGCAAAACTGAATCGAGGCGGCACGAAAAAGAAATCAAACAACACCACGCTCAGAAACGAACTCAGCACCGATGGGCCGCGCCCGTAACGCGCGGCAACCACCACCACGCCCAACAGGTAAATCATGATCAGGTTGGCCAGATCGAAGTGGCCTAACATGAGCCAGGCGATGGTTGTGCAGCTTGCCGACGCGGCGATTGCCCACATATAGCCCGAGCGCCACTTGAACATCGGGCGCTGCTCCTCGGAGGCAAGCCCGAGATATAAACGGCTGCGCGAGAAATAGGGATTCTCCCTCGTCAGCGACAGGAAATTGGGTTCCTTGCCCACTACATGAATGTCTATGTCGTTGGCCTGGCGCACGATGGTGTCAACCAGCGACCCGAGCAGCCAGCGTTTCCAACCTGACAGGGACGGCTTGCCCAGCACGATGCGGGTGGCATTGCGGGTGCGCGCATATGAAATCACCTCTTCGGCCAACCGGTGACCGCCCAGCGTTACCGTCTCTGCACCCAGTTCCTCCGCCAGCTTCAAGGTACGCAGTATGGCGTCGCGCTGTTCCTTGGAAAGACGCTGAAGTTTCGCCGTCTCGACATATACCACGATCCACTCGGCCTTAAGCAACTGCGCCAGACGGAACGAAGCACGCACCAGATTCTCGGCAGCCATGCCGCCCGGCCCGATGCAGACAAGCATCCGTTCTTTAACCTGCCATACGTCCTGAATGGCATGGTCTTCGCGGTAGTCGCGCATCTGCGCATCCACACGGTCCGCCGTGCGCCGCAACGCCAGTTCGCGCAGTGCGATCAGGTTGCCCTTGCGGAAAAAATTCTGCGCCGCACGTTCCGCCTGCTGCGGCAGGTAGACCTTGCCTTCTTTGAGCCGCTGCAACAGCTCGTCCGGGGGAAGATCGATCAGCTCGATTTCATTGGCGCTTTCCAGCACCGCGTCGGGCACGGTTTCCCATACCGGAATGCCAGTGATTTGCGAGACCACATCGTTGAGACTTTCGATGTGCTGGACGTTGATCGTGGAATAGACATCGATACCCGCGTCCAGCAATTCTTCCACATCCTGCCAGCGCTTCGGGTGCCGTGAACCCGGCGCATTGGTATGCGCCAATTCGTCTACCAGAATCAGCGCCGGATGACGCCGGATGGCGGCATCCAAATCAAATTCGCGCAATTGCGTATCGCGGTATAGAACCATGCGTAGCGGCAGAGCTTCCAGCCCTTGCAGCAACTGCTCAGTTTCGACGCGCTTGTGCGTTTCTACATAACCCGCCACCACATCTAAACCTTCCGCGCGGCGCTCGTGCGCAGCCAGCAACATGCCGAAGGTTTTGCCGACACCGGCAGAAGCGCCGAAGAAAATCTTCAGGCGTCCACGGCGGCGTATGGCTTCGGCACGCTGTACTTTTTCCAGCAGTGCGTCGGGATCGGGGCGTTGGTTTGTATCGTTCATGGCAAATTCCGCCGCCAAGCCGTACCCAGCGCAACCAGACGGCTGCGCAAACTTTTCTGGTCGTCGGCCAGCACGTCCATCACATCGGAGAGCTGTTTCGATTTGAGGATGGCGAGCAGCATGAACAGCGCCACGATCAGCGTGGTGACGATGAAATAGACCATGCGCGTGGAGATCGGCGCGTCGGCTTCGGCGAGGAGGTTCATGCCGAGCAATCCGGTGGCGACCGTGCCGACCATGCTGAACACGGTCACGACGGTGAGGCGCACGATGGTGGTGGATTGCTGGCGCTGCGAGTTGCTGTCGAGATACTGGCTCATGTCGCGCAACTCCTCTTTCACCTCGCGGTACAGCGCGTCGTTGCCCAGCCGCTCGCTGCACAAGCGGTAGAGCGCCTGCACGTGTGCCCGTTCGGATAATTCGTGGAACCAGTAGCGGTGGGTGAAGCGCAAAAAGGCTTCAAAGCTGCCGTAAACCCTGCGCCGGAAACGGCTGATGGATTGCGGCAGGTGGATGTCCAGATCATGCACCGCATCCACCATGCGGTCGGAAAACACCAGCAGCGCGGCGCGGTGAAAATGTGCGATCAGGAACATCAGAACGTATTGGTGGCGGAATTGCGCCAGGATGCCGTGCGTCCGGTTGTGGAAATAATCTTCACCCGCATCCCCGACCACGATGAATGCGCGACCGGTGCATAGGAAGCGCGTGTTGGGGCCGGCCTCGGTATCGGTCCAGAAACGGTCGTAGCAGTAGCGCTGCTCGAACTCGGCTACGTCTGAATCATGCTTGGGCAACGCATCATCGGGATGCAGCGTGGCGACCAAGCCGAGGCGCAGCCAGTCTTCACGGCTTATGTCGCGCGGATTGTCCACGGACAGAAATGCCATCAGCGGCATCCGGTGATATTCGATCTGGCGATAGCGCAGCAGGCCAGTTTCCTCGGACGGGTCCAGCACCAGCGGGCGCAGCAAAAAATCCCAGTGTGCGGCGATGCCCGGCGAGCGGTGCGCGCGGGTGTAGGAGAGAAATTTTTCCCTGTTGTCGGTATCGGACGCGACCAGCACCGTGCCGTCTGCGGATAACCATTCGGCGCGGTGGACATTGTGCTTGCCGTGACCGCCTTCGTCCCAGCCGGTCGGATAGGAGCGGCCAAAGCGGTACAGCAAATCGCACACGTCGGCAAACGGCAGGTCGCAGGCGGACAATTCCACCTTGAGAAAAGCAACGTTGATGTCGTCGAAAAACCACAGCTCGATATGTTCCACGGCCAGCGTGATCGGCGCTTCGCCATCGCGCAACACCAGCCGCAAAGCGGCGACCCCGCGCCGCCGGAAAATTTTTATCGCCGAATCGCCGGGCGGATCGTCGGCATCGTGCGACTTGCGACTGTGGCTTTCGCCGTAAATGAAGCGCTGCACGTAGGGCAGGAAGGCAACGAATTCCTTGTAGTGCCTTTCCTCGAATTCCAAATCCCCAGACTGAAACCGATCTTTCAACCTGCGCCACGGATTTTCTTCTCCACCCTGCGCCAGCGATTCCCATTGTGGTTGCGCGCTCGCCAGCGGCATCAGTTGCACCGGCCAGAACAGCACCTCGCGGAAATGGCGGACGGTATGGTCTAAAGCGGCAGCAGTCATCATGTGTTTAATTTTACAGCAAGTTGTTTACAGCAAGTTGCGATTAACCAATTTTAATATTCAGCATCCGCAGACAGCTTTACGGTTTTCTTGGATCATGAACTCTGCAATTTTCATCTCTCTGGTTGCGCGATTGCCACGACAAGATGACATACGCAAACCCAAGCGGAACCACGATGACGAGAATGGCGAGCAACGGCTCCATAAGAGTGCACATGTCCAATGAGTTCATCACTGGAGAATTCATAAATGGTGAGTTCATGTACATTGAGTTCATATCGGGGAGGCGTATAAATGGGCGGGTCGCACGAGCAACATGTCATGACGCGAGTCCAAGACAACTTTCCCGGCTTGCGCGACTCTTTGAATGGCAGCGACTATGCCGCCGTAGTGGATGTCAGCTACGGTCACTTCAAGGCGAACATGAACTTCACTCTGAGCGGCATGCTGATTGAAGTACCATTCCTTCTGCTCTGCAACACACAGCGGCATAATCACGACACGTTCTGCGCCCGCCATACAAACCGCTTTACGCACTGCCGTCACTTCCGACTCTCTCAAAACTGTAGTGATTCGTTTCATACCATCCTCCTTCTTTGGATGGAATGCATACTATAAAAACCAGTGTAAAAACAGCGTAAATTGTTAATCCTCGGATGTAAAAAACTCATCAAGAATTTCCGATACGCATATTGCGCACTTCACCCAACAGACATAAAAAAGCCCGCCATTTCTAGCGGGATTTTTCACCAACTCACACGACTGTTATGCCGCTTGAATGTTGGAGGCTTGCTTGCCCTTGGGGCCTTGAACCACTTCGAAGGAAACCTTCTGGCCTTCCTTCAAGGACTTAAAACCGCTCGCGCTGATGGCGGAGAAATGCGCGAACAGATCCTCGCTGCCGTCATCGGGAGTGATGAATCCAAAACCCTTCGCATCGTTGAACCACTTTACTGTACCGATAGCCATGTGAAACTTCCTTCAGTTGAAAATCATTAAAACTTGTAAATCGCTTCCAGTCCCAGGGAACTTTGAGCTTTACGTGCGATACCATCGTTATAAGCGAAAGAAGCCTTGTCCGAAGTATCCTTGCGCACTTCGCCGCGCAACTCAACATTCTTGTTTGGTGCATAACCCACGGTCAAAGTTGCTTCCTTCCATTTCTGAACTACGCCAGTGCGATAGCCATCCGTGTCATTGAAAGTCTCGCCGCGAACTGACAAACGCCACAAATCGTTGATCTGGTAGTTTGCATAAGCTGCCACGCCGCTCCATTTGGCTGTCCCGGCTAAACCATTGGCTAGCGTTGAATTTGCCTGCGAGCCGCCGTCATAGTTCAACGCAAAGTTCAGGTTATCAGTCACGGCATAGGTGGCCACCACGTCAAGCAGATTGCGCTTGCCTTGGGTGCCTAGAGTTCCGAAAGCAACTTGCTCAGTTCCGTAGTGATCCATTAAATTCAACACGATGGACTTGGTTGGATTCAGCATCACACCCAGTTCAACATTTTTGTTTGGATGGAGGTCGTTCGCTTCATCCCAGCCGTTATTCACTCCACCCATCAGGCTGACCGCATCCGATATTTTATAAGTGGAACGAAAGCCGGTGTGGGTAAACGGAATCGCGTAACCGAACAGGATGGAGCGCGAGAAATTGGTGTTGGCGGATGACTTGATATATTCCTGCCCAGCCTGAGTAATGAACTTACCGGCGATGGTCGTCCATGAACCTGCAGCATATTGAACAAAGGCTTGAGTAAGGTCGTAGGTCTGATTCGCCATGTTAGTGCCAGAAGATGCGATGGTGCTGGCATCCTTGCCCAAGGTGGTCTCAACCAATCCACCGTAGCCCTCGGCAGGCTGCTTTGCAACAGTCAGATCCAGCGCTTGCATGGTGAAACTGTTGTGCGCGTAATCAAAAACCCGGTTATTCGTAGTGGTGCCTTGAAATTGACCTGTACCGCTCAATGAACTGTAGGAAAAATCCAGGTCACCCGTTACGCTTATTCCCGACGCGTCGAGAATGGCTGAAAGTGTGGGCGCAACAGGCGCGGCTGGAGCAGGCGTGTCCGCCATTGCAGGTACGCTAAAAGCAGACAGGATCAAGGTGTACAACAATTTATTTTTAAACATTGTTCGTTCTTTCTATTTTAATTCATGAAAAAATTACGGCTATATTTTTAGTGTGTTGCATCCAGCGCCAGATTGAGTTCCAGCACATTCACCCGAGGCTCGCCCAGAATGCCGAACTGGCGACCCTCGGTGTGTTCTTCTACCAGCTTATGCACGGCATCCACGGGGAGATTGCGCATCCGCGCCACGCGGGCGAGCTGGTATTCCGCCGCCGCCGGGCTGATTTGCGGGTCGAGGCCGCTGCCGGAGGCGGTCACCAGATCGACCGGAACCAGCTGGGTATTACCCGGATCGGCATCGCGCAGCGCTTGCACGCGGCCTTTGACCGCATCCATCAACGCCGGGTTGGTCGGCCCCAGGTTCGAGCCGCTGGACGCGGCGGCGTTATTGGCCACCGGGCCGGTCGCCGAAGGGCGACCCCAGAAATACTTGGGGTCGGAGAACGACTGGCCGATCAGCGCGGAGCCGACCGGCTTGCCGTCCTTGACGATCAGGCTGCCGTTGGCCTGGAAGGGCATCAATCCCTGCGAGATGCCAGTCACGGCAAACGGGTAGGCGATGCCGGTAATCAGGGTCAGCAGCAGGAAGCTGATCAGGGCGGGACGTATTAGTTTTAACATGATTATTCCTTTCTTAAACTAAATGCAGAGCGACAAGAAACATGTCGATCAGCTTGATGCCGATGAACGGGACGATGATGCCGCCCAGCCCGTAGACCAGCAGGTTGTTGCGCAGCAGCACGTTCGCGCCGATGGCGCGATATTTCACGCCTTTGAGCGCCAGCGGAACCAGCGCGATGATGATCAGCGCGTTGAAAATCACGGCGGACAATATCGCGCTGGACGGTGTCGCCAGCCCCATCACGTTGAGCTTGCCGAGTGCCGGATAGGTGGACGCAAAGGCCGCCGGAATAATGGCGAAATACTTGGCGACATCGTTGGCGATGCTGAAGGTGGTCAGCGCGCCGCGCGTCATCAACATTTGTTTGCCGGTTTCGACGATCTCGATCAGCTTGGTCGGATTGGAATCCAGATCCACCATGTTGCCCGCTTCTTTCGCGGCCTGCGTGCCGGTGTTCATCGCTACCGCCACGTCGGCCTGTGCCAATGCCGGGGCATCGTTGGTGCCGTCACCGGTCATCGCCACCAGACGGCCTTGCGCCTGATGTTCGCGGATCAGTTTCAGCTTGGCTTCCGGCGTGGCTTCGGCGAGGAAGTCGTCCACTCCGGCTTCGGCTGCGATGGCGGCGGCGGTGAGCCGGTTGTCGCCGGTGATCATGATGGTCTTGATGCCCATGCGGCGCAGTTCGGCGAAGCGTTCCTTGATGCCGCCCTTGACGATGTCCTTGAGCTCGATCACACCCAGCACTTTTGCGCCATCCGCCACTACCAGCGGCGTGCTGCCGCGACGCGCGACGCTGTCCACGATGGCATCCACTCCCGCTGGAAAGTTTCCACCGAGACTTATAACGTAATTACGGATAGCATCGGTCGCGCCTTTGCGTATCTGACGATCACCGATATTTACGCCGCTCATGCGCGTCTGTGCGCTGAACGGCACAAAGGTCGCGCCCAGTTCATGGATGTTGCGTTCGCGCAGCGCGAATTTTTCCTTGGCCAAAACAACGATGCTGCGACCTTCCGGTGTTTCGTCGGCGAGCGAGGCGAGCTGTGCCGCATCGGCCAGTTCGGCCTCGGTCACGCCAGCAGCATGGAGGAAGTTGCTGGCCTGGCGGTTACCCAGCGTAATTGTGCCGGTCTTGTCTAGCAGCAACACATCCACGTCTCCCGCCGCTTCAACTGCACGGCCGGATGTGGCGATCACGTTCTTTTGCAGCATGCGTCCCATGCCTGCCACGCCGATGGCGGACAGCAAGCCGCCGATGGTGGTCGGAATCAGGCACACCAGCAACGCCACCAGCACGGTGATGCTGACCGGTTGCCCCGCACCCGCTACCTCGACGCTGTAGATGGAGAACGGCAACAGCGTGACAGTAGCCAACAGGAAGATCAGCGTCATCGCCACCAGCAGGATGGTGAGCGCGATCTCGTTGGGCGTCTTCTGGCGCTTGGCACCTTCCACCATCGCGATCATGCGATCCAGAAAAGTCTCGCCCGGATTGGTGGTGATGCGTACCACCAGCCAGTCGGACAGTACCCGTGTACCACCGGTTACCGCGTTGAAGTCGCCGCCGGATTGGCGTATTACCGGTGCGCTCTCGCCGGTGATGGCGCTTTCATCCACCGAGGCGACACCTTCGATTACTTCGCCGTCGCCGGGGATGAAATCGCCTGCTTCCACCAGCACCACGTCGTCTTTGCGCAAACTCGAACCGTCAGCCAAAACGAACTTCTCGCCATAAGACGGACGCACCAATTTCTTGGCCTGAACGTCGCGCTTGGCGCTGCGCATCGCGTTAGCTTGGGCACGGCTGCGGCCTTCCGCCAGGGCTTCGGCGAAGTTGGCGAACAGCACGGTGAACCACAGCCACAGTGTTATTGCCAGGATGAAGCCGGACGGCGCTTCGCCGTGCCCGAACAGCGCCTGAAAGAACAGCGCCGTGGTCAGCACGCTGCCCACCCACACCACGAACATCACCGGGTTTTTCATCTGCTGGCGCGGACTCAATTTCTTGAACGAGTCCACTATGGCCTGTTTGACGATTTCGCGTTCAAACAGGGAAAACGGAATTGCTTTGGTTGTCATTTAAATCTCCTAATCACTACATTTGGCGTAGGTCGGGTTGCACCCAGAGGGTACGAGAACCCCTGCGGGGAAACCCGACCTACAATCCATCGGTTAATGCGCACCCATCATGTTCAGATGTTCGATCACAGGCCCCAGCGCGAGTGCAGGCACAAAGGTCAATGCACCCACCAGCAGCACCGTGCCGATCAGCAACCAGACGAACATCGGGGTATGCGTTGCCATGCTGCCCACGCTCACGGGCATGCGTTTCTTGGCTGCCAGCGAACCGGCCAGCGCCAGCACCGGAATCATCAGCCAGAAGCGTCCGAACCATACGGCGAAGCCCAGCGCGCTGTTATAGAACGGCGTGTTGGCGGAGATGCCCGCGAAGGCGCTGCCATTGTTGGCAACCGCCGACGTGAAGGCATACAGCACCTCACTGAAGCCATGCGCGCCGGGGTTGTAGATACTGCTCTTGCCCACCCCGAGCATGACTGCCAGCGCCGTTCCGCCAAGAATGATCAGCGGCGGAATCAGGATCACCAAGGATGCCATCTTGATGTCGAAAGCCTCGATCTTCTTGCCCAGATAATCCGGGGTGCGGCCTATCATCAGCCCGGCCAAGAATACCGCGATCACGGCATAAATCAGCATCCCGTACAAGCCGGAACCGACGCCGCCGAACACCACTTCACCCAATTGCATTTGCGCCATCGGCACCAGTCCGCCCAGCGGCGTGAAGGAATCGTGCATGGAGTTCACCGCACCGCAGGAAGCGCCGGTGGTGATGGTGGCGAACAGCGCGGAGTTGACGATACCGAAGCGCGTCTCCTTGCCTTCCATATTGCCGCCGGACTGCATGACTGAAGCGCTCTGATTTACACCCAATGCCGTAAAGGCGGGGTTGCCCTGCTGCTCGGCGTATTCAGCCACAGCGAGGAAGCCGACAAACAAGATCGTCATGGAGGCGAGGATCGCCCAGCCCTGGCGGGTGTCGCCCACCATGCTGCCGAAGGTGTAGCACAGCCCGGCAGGAATCAGGAACATCGCCAGCATCTCCAGGAAATTGGCGAAGGGCGTGGGGTTCTCGAACGGGTGAGCCGAGTTGGCGTTGAAGAAACCGCCGCCGTTGGTGCCGAGCTGCTTGATGGCTTCCTGCGAAGCGACCGGGCCGAGTGCGATGGACTGTTCTTTCACCACGACTTTTTCGGTCACGGCATTGCCTGAGGCATCCTTCATCGGATTACCCGCAGCATCCAGTTTTGGCTGGTCGTAGCTCGCGCTTTCCATCAGCGGCACGCTTTGGTAGGCGGAGAAATTCTGCACTACGCCCTGGCTGACCAGCACCAGCGCCAGCACCGTAGAAATAGGCAGCAGGATGTACAGCGTGCTGCGCGTCATGTCCACCCAGAAGTTGCCGATGGTTTCCACCGTGTGACGCGCGAAGCCGCGAATCAGCGCGATGACCACCGCCATGCCAGTAGCGGCGGAGAAAAAGTTCTGCACCGACAACCCGAGCATCTGCGTCAGGTAGCTCATCGTAGTTTCGCCAACATAGCCCTGCCAGTTGGTGTTGGTGACGAAGCTCAGCGCCGTATTGAACGACGAATCGGGGCTGACCGCGCCGAAACCTTGCGGGTTCAGCGGCAGCAAGTCTTGCAAGCGCTGCAGGCCATACACCGCCAGCACGCCCAGCAAGCTGAACAATATCATCGCCAGCGCGTACTGTGTCCAGCGCATCTCCTGCTTGGCATCCACCCCGCACAGGCGGTAGAAAATATTTTCGGCAGGTGCCATCCAGCGCACCAGCGCGGGCAGCTTGCCCTCGTAAACGCGCGCCATGTAATAGCCCACAGGCTTGGCCAAAGCCAGCAGTACGCCCAGATACAGGGCGATTTGAACGTATACGTTAATCATTAAAATAACTCCGGTTTAAGTAAGGCAACCACGAGATAAACCATCAGCAACAAAGCCGCGATGGCACCGATGATGTAGAAGGTCATGATGGGCTCCTTAGTTTGTCGATGCCATAAATCAGCAGCACGGTGAGGCCGTAGAAAACCATAATCAATAATAGAAAGAACCAGTCCGTCATTTCATTTGCTCCTTGTAAAAAATGCAGCTTGCATGGTAGAGAACGGCAGATTAAAACGGTGTAAAGATGAATCCCTTGGGTGTAAAAAAGTTGTAAAAATTCTGAACGTTCATCTGAAGGTGCGGCGAGCTTCTTTAATTTGCCCGCAAATCAGGTGGTGGAACTCGGCACAAAGGTTGTGTTGTAGTTGTGTCAGCTTTGCTACAAAGTCGTATGGCATGAATTCCTTTGAAATCAAGCCGCTGTTCTTGGCATGGCAATTGCAGAAGTGAGGGTGTCAATACTCACGAGTGAATGCCACACAAGCCCCTATGAAAGCGAACGATATCGCCGAACTGCTCAACGAACCGGCGTGCACACATAACACCAAGTCGAAGTCGGGCTGCGCGCGTCCCAAGCCGGGGGCGACGGCGGGCGGCTGTTCGTTCGACGGGGCGCAGATCGCGTTGCTGCCGATTGCCGATGTGGCGCATATCGTGCACGGCCCGATCGCCTGCGCGGGCAGTTCCTGGGATAACCGCGGCACACGCTCTTCCGGTCCGACCTTGTATCGAATCGGCATGACCACCGATCTGACCGAGCAGGACATCATCATGGGGCGCGGTGAAAAGCGCCTGTTCCACGCGATCAAGCAGGCGGTGGACAGTTATGCGCCGAAAGCCGTTTTCGTTTACAACACCTGCGTGCCTGCGCTGACCGGCGACGACATCGGCGCGGTGTGCAAAGCCGCTGCTGAAAAATGCGGCGTGCCGGTGGTGCCGGTGGATTGCGCCGGTTTTTATGGCACCAAGAATCTCGGTAACCGCATCGCGGGCGAGGCGATGTTCAAGTATGTGGTGGGCACAGCCGAGCCGTTGCCGGTGCCTGTTGAAGCACAGCGCCCCGGCATCACCGTGCACGATGTGAACCTGATCGGTGAATACAACATTGCGGGCGAGTTCTGGAACGTGCTGCCGTTGTTCGATGAACTTGGGTTGCGCATATTGTGCACCCTGTCTGGCGACGCGCGCTTTCACGATGTGCAGACCATGCACCGCGCACAAGCCAGCATGGTGGTGTGCGCCAAGGCGCTGCTCAATGTGGCACGCCGTCTGCAAACCGATTACGACATTCCCTATTTCGAAGGCAGCTTCTATGGCGTGACCGACACGTCACAGGCGTTCCGCGATTTCGCCAGGCTGCTGAACGACCCACAGCTTTCAGAACGCGTGGAAGCGATGATCGCCCGCGAGGAAGCGAAGATCAATCTGGCACTCGATCCGTGGCGCAGCAAGCTCGCTGGCCGTCGCGTGCTGCTCTATACGGGAGGGGTGAAATCCTGGTCGATTGTTTCCGCGTTGCAGGACCTGGGGCTGATCGTTGTCGCCACCGGCACCAATAAATCCACCGAAGAAGACAAAGAGCGTATCCGCGAAATCATGGGCGACAAGACCAAAATGATTACCGATGGCAGCCCCAAGGCCTTGCTCGGCGCGGTCAAGGAATATCAGGCCGACATCCTGATCGCGGGTGGGCGCAACATGTACACCGCGCTGAAAGCCCGGGTGCCGTTCCTCGACATCAATCAGGAGCGCGAATTCGGCTACGAAGGCTACAGCGGCATGATCGAACTCGCGCGCCAACTCGCGCTGACGTTGCAAAGCCCGGTGTGGCAGGCCGTGCGCAGTCCTGCACCGTGGGCGAAGTCGTCGGTGCCGGGCGTTGAACTGGCAGGAGACGAATAACATGGCCGAAATCCTGAAACGCAACAAAGCCCTCGCGGTGAATCCGCTCAAAGCCAGTCAGCCGATAGGCGCATCGCTGGCTTTTCTGGGTATCAATCGCGCGATCCCGATGATGCACGGCTCGCAAGGCTGCGCGGCATTCGGCAAGGTATTTTTCGTGCGCCATTTTCGCGAGCCAATTCCGCTGCAGACTACCGCGATGGATCAGGTGTCCACGGTGATGAATGCGGATGAGAACGTGATACTGGGTTTGAAGGCTGTCTGCGAAAAGAGCAAGCCCGCGCTGATCGGCTTGCCCACCACCGGGCTTTCCGAAACACAGGGGACGGATATCAAACGTCTGGTGAAACAGTTCCGAGCCGAGTATCCCGAGTTCGCGCACATACCTGTCGTGCCGGTGAATACGCCGGATTTCAACGGCTGTCTGGAGAGCGGTTACGCGCTGGCAGTCAAGGCAATTTTGGAAACATTGCTTCCTGCACCCTCTCCCCAGCCCTCTCCCGCAAGCGGGAGAGGGAGTAATGTGGGCAAGCGAAAAAAACAGGTGAATGTGCTGGCCGGATCGTTTCTCACCCCGGGCGACATCGAGCACATCAAGGAGCTGATCGAAGCATTCGGACTGCGTCCATTGGTCTTGCCGGACATCGGTGATTCGCTCGACGGTCACCTCACCGAGATGGAAACCAGCCCGGTGACATTGGGTGGTACGCCGGTGTCAGAGATTTACAGCATGGGCGATTCGGTTGCCACGCTGGTGCTGGGCAATTCTTTGTTCGAGGCGGCTGACCTGCTCAAGGCACGTACCGGTGTTCCGGACTATCGTTTTGACAGCCTGATGGGATTGGAAGCAGTGGACAGTTTCATCGCGTCACTGGCTGTGATCAGCGGCAAACCGGTGCCGTCAAGGATAGAACGCCAGCGCGCGCAGTTACAGGACGCGATGGTGGACAGCCATTTTATGTTGGGCTTTGCGCGTGTAGCGATTGCGGGCGATCCGGATATGCTCTACGGGTTTTCGCGGCTGGTGTCGGAGATGGGCTGCGAGGTAGTCGCCGCTGTCGCGCCCGCGCGCGCAAACATTTTGCAGGATGTGGCAGCGGCGCAGGTCGGCATCGGCGATCTGGAAGACCTCGAAATCGCGGCCCGCCGCAATGGCGCGCAGCTGGTCATCAGCAATTCACATGCAGTGGAAACTTCGCGCCGTCTCGGCGTGCCGCTGCTGCGTGCCGGATTCCCTCAATACGATTTGATCGGTGGCTATCAGCGCCTGTGGGTCGGCTATCGCGGCACACGGCAAAGCTTGTTCGATCTCGCCAATCTGCTGGTGGAGCACGGCCAGCACGAGGTCGCGCCTTACGTGTCGATCTACAACAACCGCCCAGGAGAAGCCAAGCATGCGACATTTGCGATTGGTGGAAAACACTAAGGAGCATGACATGACGGTAAAAATCGCCTTTGCCAGCAATGATCGTCGCTTGGTCAATCAGCACTTTGGTGCGGCTGAAGCGTTTGCCATTTTCGAAATAAGTGAAACAGACTCGCGACTGGTGGAGGTAGCCGAATTTATCGAGACTGCGATGGACGGGCACGAAGGCAAGCTGGCAGCCAAGGTCGAGTTGCTGGAAGGTTGCGCGGCGGTGTATTGCAATGCGGTGGGCGCTTCGGCCATTCAACAACTATTGGCCAAAGGTATCCAGCCGATGCGCGTGGATGAGGGGAGTGCCATTGATGGTTTGATAGGCGGCCTGCAGAAAAATATGCAAAGCGAGCCTCCGCTGTGGTTGGCAAAACATTTGAAGAGGCCGGCCGTCGCAGACCATTTTGCCGCGGACGAGGAATGGCAGGAATGATAGAGACCTCCGCCCATGTGATCTCCGCCGAGAACGGCACCGCGCTGGTAGAACCATCCGCCCAGTCCGGATGCGGTGGGTGTCAGTCGCGCAGCTCGTGTGCTGTATCCGGCCTGGGTAAATATTTTTCCGGTAACCGTAAAGCGATCGCTGTCCAGTGCGATTCGAGTGTTCATGCCGGTGATGAGTTGCATTTGAGCATGAGCGAAAGTGATTTTCTTAAGGCGGGGATGCTGGTTTATCTGCTGCCCAGTTTGCTCACCATCGTCGGTGCAGGCTTCGCCGCATCGCTTGATTTTGGCGATGTAGGCGCGGCGCTCGGTGCGGCCTCAGGTTTTGTCGGCGGCATGTTGATAATTCGATTATTCGCCTGGGCACCGCGCATGTCGGTGCGCCAGGAAAAGGGTTTGTTCAACAAAGGAGAAACACCATGAATCAAGCAGTCGCAGTAGAGCAGGACGCATTGTTGTCCACCGATTTCATCAAGGAAATGGTCAAGCAGATGCGCGCGATAGACAGTTACGGCACCTACGATGGCTGGCCGGTGGAGCGAATTCTGGCACCCTATGTGGTGACCAAGGAGCAGCGCCGCTCCATCCCGGTGATCGGCGATCCGGACGATATTATGTTGTCGCGCATCAGGGCGTTCTACAACGCGATCTCGTCGCTGATCGAAAAAGAATGTGGCCAGATGGCGTCTCCTATCATCAACATCACGCATGAAGGTTTCGGTCGTGTCGTCATTACCGTAGGTAAGTTGGTGGTGATGGATCGCACCCTGCGCGATGTGCATCGCTACGGTTATGAAAGCCTGTCCAAGATGAAGGATGAGGCCGACAAGCTGTTGTCGGTGGCACTGGAAATTATCGGTAAATATCCCGAAGTGGCGGGACTATAAGGAGTAACAAATGACCGAAGAAGAGTTGAAGGCACTCGACAAGGAAGTTAAGAAACTCAAGCGCATCTCCAGCGAATGGGCCGGGCAGCTGCATGATTTGGTCGAAGACAGGCTGCCGGGTGGGTATGAAGAAATACACGGGATTGCACAGTCCACCTATGACGCATGTAAAGCCTGGGCCGACGCGAACGCGAAATTGGCTGCGGCACAGCAGGATGCCCGGATTTAAAAGGAAGAATGAACATGGAACCTATCACTGGAATAACGCGTGGCGGCACGGCCTATACCCCGACTTTCGTCACCGCACTCAACCAGGCCAACTGCATCGGCTGCGGTCGCTGTTACAAGGTTTGTCCGCGCAATGTGCTCGAACTGGTGGAGCGCTCCGCAGATGACGAAGCCTATGATGAGGATGAAGATAACAGCATGGTGATGTCGCTGGCGAATGCGCTGGACTGCATCGGTTGCGGCTCCTGCGGACGGGTTTGTCCCAAGCAGTGCCACACTCATGAAGCGTTGCCGCTGGGTGCGTAATTATGCTTGACCGCCTGTGCAAGTAGAGGCCACGCAACTTCCAGTTGAGCTGCAAGTATTGGCGGAACGTATCGTGGCGGCGCTAAGGGATGAGGCGGCGCGCTTCACCGCAACGGGCAGCATGCCGCAGATTACACTGGCTGCGGCCAATTTCATCAGGGTCATCGACCCCGGCAACCAGTTGCCCGGGTATGAAGGTGTGTGGCGCAACGCTCGTCACGAGCGTTGCGGCTGCCTGACCTTCAACAGCGACGGCAGCTTCTACGCGGAATACGATTTGTTCTGTCCGCACCCGACGGACGCGCGCTGGTTCATCGAGATGGTCACGGCATGGGGGCAGGCAGATTCACTGCGTGTCGAGGCTCAGTTGATTAAAAATTTGGCATAAGGAGTGAGAGCAATGAGTCAATTTCAAATGGGCGACATGGTGTTCGCCGCGCAGGATTTGTTTAACGAACCTGTCGAAGAAACCGGCGAGAGCGGCATTCCCGGCGTTCCTGCCGGAGTATTGCTGGCGGGTGCGGGAACGCGCGGTGTGGTGGTCAACGCCGGTCATGCCGAAGCGATGCCCGGCGAGGCAATCTATCTGGTGCGATTCGAGAGCGGGGCGGATGGCACGCTGACCGAACCGATCGGTTGCCTGTCTGATGAGTTGATCAGCAAACCGGAAACCGCGTGATGATTCAGAACGGCAAACCAAACTCTGGCGCAATCAGCTTCAGCCAAGCTTCCACTCGCGCATCGGTGAGGTTCTTCTGGTTTTCCTGATCCAGCGCCAGGCCGATGAATTCTCCGTCCAGCAGTGCCTTTGATGAGATAAAGTCGTAATCATCGGCAGGCCAAGCTCCAACCACCTTGGCGCCGCGCGCGACGACGAAGTGATATAGCTCGCCCAGCGCATCGACGAACTCATCTGGATATTTTTCCTGATTGCCGAGGCCAAACAGCGCGACCGTCTTGCCGCTGAAATCCACGTCCTTGAGTTGCGGCAAGAATTCTTCCCATCCGCCGCCCATGCAATCGGTGGAAAGCCCCGGCAGTTGTCCGCCGCCCAGCGTGGAGGTGCCGAAGATCAGATGGGTATATCCGGCGACGAGTTCTGCGCTGGCCTTGTTGACGTTGAGCGCGTCCGCCATCGTTTCATCGTCGAAACGTTTTTTGATCGCGCGGGCGATGCGGCGGGTGTTGCCGGTGCTGCTGGAGAAGAATAGGCCGATACGTGCCATGCGTGCTCCTTGAATAGGGATGGGTCATTGGAACTGAAAACACCGTCATTCCCGCGCAGGCAGGAATCCAGCAAGATAAATATTCCAGCGGACAATGCCTCGGTTCAGTCACGCTACGCGTGGATTATTCAATCAACTGGATTCCCGCCTGCGCGGGAATGACATGCTAATGTAGTGTTGCCGATTGTTGAGTTCGTGATAATCGACAACAACAAATCACACCGGCCCGCGCCCAGCGCGCTTCAGTTCTACCGTGCGCTTCATGGCTTCATCGAGCGATACTTTGTCGCCCTTGGGTTTGTAGTCGGATAGTGCCTTGTAAACGGTGACGATCTTCTCCGACGCAGACTGACCTTTGAAATCTCCCTTATCCAGCGCGGCGATGTCGATCAGCTCGTTCCAGATCAGTCCTTCCTGCATGCCGATGGCCGCGATACTCAGGCCACCGACCTCGATCACCAGTGGCTTGTTGATGTTCACCACGAACAGGATGATGCGCACGTCCGGCGCGAAATCGGCCTGATAGTAGTCCAGCACTTTGGGCAACAGCGCGAGTTCGTCCAGACTACCGACATAGAGTTTGATCTTGTCGTTCTCCGCCAGCACGATGGTGTTCTTGATGGTTGCGGTGGGCGGTTTTCGGTGTCCGTGCGCATCGCCGACTTCGCCCAGACTCAGCACCAGATCACCGCGATAGGCGGCGTAGTGGCCGCTGGCTTCCTTGAAGTTCATGTTGAACAGCAGCCCATTTTGTTCGTATGTATCGAATAGCATGTTTCACCTTGTCGTAAATGGATGTGGAGTATTAACTTCAGCAATACTTATGCCATGGCGTTATGTCGTGGCGTAGCGTTATCCGCGTTGGTTCAGAACCGGTACCGAACTTGTCGCAAACCCTACAACCCCTCGCACCCGTGCTACTTCATACACGCGAGTTGAGCTGGTTATATCTTCAATTTCCCAATTAAACAGTCCGTTGCCTGATGCGCATTAGGCTGGCACGCAGCTTGCAATCTCTCAGGCACAAGCCCTGAAATCCCTGACCCGAAATTATTGATAGGAGACATACCATGATCAAGCTGACACCCAATGCCATTTCCGCCGTAGAAAAATTCATCAAAGGTTCCGCCGAGCCGGTGGTCGGGCTGCGCATCGCGATTTCCGGTGGCGGTTGTTCCGGTTTTCAGTACGGCATGTCGCTGGAACAGAACAAGAGCGAAGACGATGTGGTGCTGGACTATGGCGCGGTGACGCTGCTGGTCGATCCTCTGTCCGCACCGTTGCTCGAAGGTGTGACGGTGGATTTCGTCGACAGCCTGAACGGCAGCGGTTTCAAATTTGTAAACCCGAACGCCAGCTCAAGCTGCGCGTGCGGTTCATCTTTCTCGGCATAAGGAGCGCGACATGTGGGATTACTCGGACAAAGTTAAAGAACATTTTTTTCAGCCGCGCAACGCCGGCGTGCTGGCTGATGCGAATGGTGTGGGCGATGTTGGCTCGATTTCGTGCGGTGATGCGCTGCGCCTGATGCTGAAAGTGGAGCCTGTGACCGACATCATTCTTGATGCTCATTTTCAGACCTTCGGTTGCGGCTCGGCGATCGCTTCTTCTTCCGCGCTGACAGAGATGATCAAGGGCAAGACGCTGGACGAGGCGTTGAAGGTCAGCAATCAGGACATCGCCGATTATCTGGACGGCCTGCCGCCGGAAAAAATGCACTGTTCGGTGATGGGACGCGAGGCGTTGCAGGCTGCCATCGCCAACTATCGCGGCGAGGTGTGGAGCGATGACCACGAGGAAGGCGCGCTGGTGTGCAAGTGTTTCGCGATCGACGCGGTGCTGATCGAAGATACGATACGCGCGAACAATCTGTGCTCGGTGCAGGACGTGACCAACTACACCAAGGCGGGCGGCGGTTGTTCCTCCTGTCACGAAGGCATCGAAGAGATTCTGGTCAAAGTGATGGTGGAGCGCGGCGAGACATTCAAGCATGGCGCACAGCCGAAGGAAGAGGCTGCGCCTGTCGGCATGACCAATTTGCAGCGCATCCGCAAGATCGAAGCGGTGCTCGAATCCGTGCGTCCGCAATTGAAGCGTGATGGCGGCGACATCGAACTGGTGGATGTGGATGGCAAGACCATCTACGTGAACATGACCGGTGCCTGTGCCGGTTGCCAGATGGAAGCGCTGACGTTGCAAGGCATCCAGCAAAAGCTGATGGAAGAGCTGAAAGAGTTCATCAAGATCGTGCCGACCAAGGTCAGTTCGCTGTCCCGCGCGATGAAGGGTTGATCATGGAAGCCATCTATCTCGACAACAATGCAACCACACGGGTAGACCCGGCGGTGGTTGAGGCCATGCTGCCGTATTTCACCGAGCAATTCGGAAATCCATCTTCGATGCACAGCTTCGGCAACAAGGTAGGCCTCGCGATCAAGAAGGCGCGCATGCAGGTGCAAGAGTTGCTCGGCGCGGAACACGACTCCGAGATCATCTTCACGTCCTGCGGAACCGAGTCCGATTCAACCGCATTGTTGTCCGCGTTGAGGGCGCAACCGGAACGCCGGGAGATCATCACTACCACCGTGGAGCATCCGGCCATTTTGACCTTGTGCACCTTTCTGGAAAAAGAGGGCTACAAAGTGCATCTGCTCAAGGTGGACGAAAAGGGCCGCCTCGACTTGGAGGAATACAAAAAGCTGCTGACCGACCAAGTGGCGGTGGTGTCGGTGATGTGGGCGAACAACGAGACCGGCACGTTCTTCCCTGTGGTCGAAATGGCCGAGCTGGCGCATGCCGTGGGTGCGATGTTCCACACCGATGCGGTGCAGGCCGTGGGCAAAGTCCCGCTCAATCTGAAAGACACCAAGATCGACATGCTCTCCGTGTCCGGCCACAAGCTGCACGCGCCCAAGGGCATCGGTGTGTTGTATCTCAAGCGCGGCACACGTTTTCGTCCGCTGCTGCGCGGCGGTCATCAGGAACGCGGCAGGCGTGCCGGAACCGAAAATTCGGCTTCGATTGTCGGTTTGGGTAAAGCTGCAGAGATGGCTTTGGAATCGATGGCATTCGAGAATACCATCGTTGCGCGGCTGCGCGACAAGCTGGAGACCGCGATCTTGGCGAAAGTGCCTCGCTCATTCGTCACCGGCGATGCGAACAATCGCTTGCCGAACACCAGCAATATCGCATTCGAGTTCATCGAGGGCGAAGCGATTTTGTTGATGCTGAACAAGTTCGGCATCGCCGCATCCAGCGGTTCCGCCTGCACCTCGGGTTCGCTGGAACCTTCCCACGTGATGCGCGCGATGGGCATTCCCTACACCGCCGCGCACGGCACGGTGCGCTTCTCGCTGTCTCGCTACAGCACCGAAGCCGAAGTGGATCGCGTGATCCAGGTTGTGCCGGAGATCATCGCGCAGTTACGCAAGCTGTCGCCGTACTGGGATGGCGATGGTCCTGCGGCTGAGCCGGATAAAGCGTTCGCGCCGACTTACGCCTGACCAAAACGCCATGAATGCCCAACGCCTAAATCGCACCATCATCATCGACGACACCACGCTACGCGACGGCGAACAGTCGGCTGGCGTGGCGTTCACGCTGGAAGAAAAACTGGCTATCTCGCGCCAGCTCGATGCACTGGGCGTGCCGGAACTGGAGATTGGTATTCCGGCGATGGGCGCAGAAGAATGCGAGAGTATTCGCGCTGTGGCATCACTCGGACTGAAAGCGAAGTTGGTGGTGTGGAGCCGCATGTGCAAGAAAGACATCGATGCCTGCGAGCAACTCGACGTGCAGATGATCGACGTGTCAATTCCGGTGTCGGACATCCACCTGGCCCGAAAACTGAAGCGCGACCGCGCCTGGGTGATCGATACCATCTATGAATTGGTGCCTCATGCTTACGATCGGGGTCTGGAAGTGATTGTCGGTTGCGAGGATGCTTCGCGCGCCGATCCTGATTTTCTGTTGCAGGTGGCCGAGGCCGCGCAGGCTGCCGGGGCGTGCCGCATCCGCTATGCCGATACGCTCGGCGTGATGGAGCCGTTCGGCGTTCACAAAGCCATTTCGGCCTTACGCGCTGCGGTGGATATGGAGATCGAGATGCATGCGCACGATGATCTGGGGCTGGCGACGGCCAACAGTTTTGCTGCGGCATTGGCTGGAGCGACGCATCTCAATACCACCGTCAACGGGCTGGGAGAGCGCGCTGGAAACGCTGCGCTGGAAGAAGTCGCGCTGGGACTTAAAAAATTATACGGCATGGAAACCGGTATCAACCTGATGCATTTCACTGCGCTGTCCGCCTGCGTTGCTGCGGCTTCCGGTCGTCCCGTGCCCTGGCAGAAGAGCGTGGTGGGCGAGGGTGTGTTCACGCATGAAGCCGGTATTCATGTCGATGGCTTGCTCAAAGACCCGGACAACTATCAAGGCTTCGATCCTATCGAGGTGGGTCGCCGCCACAAGCTGGTGGTCGGCAAGCATTCCGGTGCGCACGGCGTGATGGCCGCCTATGCCAGCATGGGCCTGACGCTCAGCCCGGTCGAAGCGCGTGCGCTGCTGCCGGACATCCGTGCCTTCGCCGAACGTGCAAAACGTTCTCCTGCCGATCAGGAATTATTGTTCCTGTATCAACGCTACATCGGGCGTTGTCTGCCCGGCATGATGCACTAAGGGTGACGCAATGGAAGATACTCTGCCAAATGCAATGAGCAAAGCTGCAACACCCTCTCTGTTCACCCTGCTGCGCGAAGACGTGGAATGCGTGTCTCAGCGTGATCCGGCGGCGCGGTCACGCTTCGAAGTGCTGACCACCTATCCCGGCGTACATGCGCTTTTGCTGCATCGCATCGCGCATCGCTTGTGGGTGTTTGGCCTGCGCTATTTGGCACGCGTTGTTTCCTATCTGGCACGGTTATTCACCAATGTCGATATTCATCCCGGTGCGCGTATCGGTCGGCGTTTTTTCATCGATCACGGCGCGTGTGTGGTGATCGGAGAAACATCGGAGATTGGCGATGACGTGACGCTGTATCACGGCGTGACGCTGGGCGGCACAACCTGGAACAAAGGCAAGCGTCACCCCACGCTGGGCGACGGCGTGGTGGTCGGCGCCGGGGCTAAGATACTGGGCGCGATCACGCTGGGTAACCATGTGCGCGTCGGTGCGAATTCGGTGGTGGTGAGTGATGTGCCCGCAGCGCGCACCGTGGTCGGTATCCCGGGGCGGATCGTGTTGCGCACCGAAGAGGCTGGTGCCGACAATATTTACGGCATCAATCTGGATCATCACCTGATCCCCGATCCGGTGGGTCGCGCTATCGCCTGTCTGATGGAGCGCATCGAAGTGCTGGAAGGACAATTGAGCAAGCAGGGCGCAGCAGTGGACGGACAATGCCGAACCTGCGAGGCGGATGATTTATGCGGCACGGAAGTGGCGCGAAAACTCAGGAAAGAATGATCATGGACTTACTTGATTTTGAACAAGCAGAATTGTATTTCGATGAACCGATCAGTGTGGAAGTTGAAATGCTGGTCGCGCAGGCGGCAGCCAGTTATGGCCGCGAAGAGGCCGAAGTCTTGCTGTTGCGTGCCAATTTTATGGCGCCAAAACAACTGATGGTATTGGTCGCGCTGTATCGCTATTACTTTTACCAGCACCGTCTGGAAGATGCGCTGCTGGTCGCACAGAGTGCGCTGGCCGTGGCCGGTCGGCGGCTAGAGTTTCCCGATACCTGGGTATATCTGCACACCGAGAATGTGGGTGAAGGGGTGAGGCGTTCGATGGGATTGGTGCGCTTTTACCTGATGGTGCTCAAGGCGGCCGGATACATCAATCTGCGTCTGGGCAGGTTTGGCGACGGGCAGGCCATGCTGGAAAAGCTGGTCGAGCTGGATAGTCACGACAGGTTAGGCGGCAAAGCGTTGCTGGAAATCATCAGGACTGAATCGGTCAGTAGCTATGGATTTATGGAAAGGAGCGCGTGATGGACGAATTAACTTTGAATGAGGCAATGGATGAACTCTCGTCAGCCGAGGAGTTTCTGGAATATTTTGGGATTTCCTTTGAATCGTCAGTCGTGCAGGTGAATCGCCTGCACATCTTGCAGAGGTTCCACAACTACATAGCCAAGGCGGGGACGTTGCCCGAGGTCGAGGCGGCGCGGCGCGTGGTGTATGCCACGCTGTTGCAGCAGGCGTATCAGGATTTTGTGAAATCCGATGCGCTGACCGAGAAAGTGTTCAAGGTATTCCACATGCACGAACCGCAAACCAGGTTTGTGCCGTTGAGCTCAATCACGATCAACAAACAAAATGCTGCCTAAATTCGAATTCGGCAGTGAGGTGCGCATCATCCGCAACGTGCGCAACGACGGAACCTATCCGGGCTTGAGCACCGGAACGCTGCTGGTGCGGCGCGGCAGCAGCGGTTTTGTGATGAATGTCGGCACCTTCTTGCAGGATCAACTGATCTACACCGTGAATTTTCTGGATCTGAACAAGATCGTCGGTTGCCGCGAAGAGGAATTGATCGGCATAGCCGAACCCTGGATACCCAGCAAGTTTGAGAGTCGCGAGAAAGTGCGCAGCCGCATCACGCTGACGGTGGGCGGCGAGACG
Source organism: Gallionella sp. (assembly GCA_017880865.1). Lineage (GTDB taxonomy): Bacteria > Pseudomonadota > Gammaproteobacteria > Burkholderiales > Gallionellaceae > Gallionella. The sequence goes on along the minus strand of JADGRL010000026.1, from coordinate 1,383 downwards.
CGAGTCACGCCGGGCATGGAAGGCGAGATATTGAAAGTGTTCAGGGGTGAGAATGAGGGCGTGTTGTACCACGTGATCTTCCACGACCATGTTTTGCAGGTTCCCGAATCCGCATTGGAAGCGATGCATGTCTATGAGGAAGAGCATGCCTAAAGTCATTGAACAAAAAGTAAAGAAACAAGCCGTCATCGAAAACGGCGTGGCCTATCTGGCGCTCAAAGTCGCGCACAAGTTGTATGGCAAGGCTCCTGTAGGCTTGCAAGCCGCGGAGTTTTCGCGGGTGCAGAAGATGGCCAGGCAACAGCATGATCTGGAAGCACGCGTGTTGGTGGCGATCGAAGCGCGCGATGCGGTTGTGCCGCAGGCCAGTTTGAACGCCGCGATGGATGAGATCCGCAGCCGCTATCCGAATGAGGATGACTTTGTCGATGACCTGGCGCGCAATGGTTTGAATGAACCCGGTTTTGCGGCGGCGATTGAACGCGAATTAAAAGTCGAAGCGATACTGGAAAAAGTTGCAACCCGCGCGAACAAGGTCAGTGACACGGATGTGGAACTGTATTACCGTTATCACCCCGACCAGTTCCGTCGTCCCGAAACGCGCTTGGCGCGCCACATCCTCATCACCATCAACGAGACCATCGCCGAGAACACGCGCAACGCGGCGCGTCAGCGCATCGAAGCCATCGCCGCGCGGCTGGCTAAAGAGCCGCAGCGCTTCGAAGAACAGGCGCTCAAACATTCCGAATGCCCCACCGCATTGCAAGGCGGCACCCTGGGCGAATTGCCGCGCGGCAAACTCTTCCCGGAACTGGACAAGGCATTATTCGCCATGCAGACAGGCGAGGTGAGTGGCGTGCTGGAATCCGAACTCGGCTTTCACGTGCTGCGCTGCGATGCGATCACCGAAGCGGGCGTGCTGAGCCTCGATCAAGCCCGTCCGTATATCCGCAAACTGATGGAGCAGAAGCGCAAACGGGTTTGTCAGCAGGCGTGGGCCAAGCAGTTGCTGGAGGGGTAGTAGGTGGGAGAGTGGCGGAAAGCAAACCGGATCAGGACGAAGACCAGAAAGGATTTTAGTCGTGCCGGTCAAGTTGGTGCAATAGTGAACTAAAATCATAAGTGCTGGTCCAACCGCTGGTCGTTTAAGGCGGAAATGACTGTACCGCAGTGTGCACACTCCACTTATCGAAATTAATCCGTGTTGTTAAAAATTAATAAGGGAACATCATGCAAGCAAATCAGGAGCAAGCAACGTCCGGTGCAAGCCGCGAGTTGCTGACCTTCACACTGGGCCGCGAGGAATACGGTATCGACATCCTCAAGGTGCAGGAGATCCGTGGCTACGAAGCCGTCACGACGATCGCCAACGCACCCGAATTC
>JADGRL010000081.1 GCA_017880865.1 Gallionella sp. | reverse complement strand
CCGAGTAGGCGGCAACGGGTTCGTGGCCCTTGATTCTCAGGATGTCGCAAGTCGTCTTTACGATACGACGATCGTCATCCACCACTAGAATTTTCATTGCCCATTATTAGGTTGTGTTGGCGCATCCATCCATTTTTCGAGACTCGCCTGATCCGATGGTAGCCAGTGCCCAACACGGAATGGTGCTACTTCTTTATTGCTCATTTTCATTTCCTAATCTTCGGTAAATACTCAAGCGGTCTTGATTTTAGGTAGTCCAGCGCATTTTTCTTGGTTGGTGACGCGGTTGCTTCTGCGCTTTGATGTACTGCGTTTTCCAAATATTATTGGTACTCTTAAAAAATTGTAGCCCATATCTAACTTGATAAAAATAGCCCACATAGACTAGTCCACAAAGACTAATTGACAATTTCAGTTGGTTATCATATTTTAGAAAATTTTTCTTGCGTAATGGCTTGGTTGGCAGTTTAATTGCCAACTATGATCCCTACCCGCATTTTATTGATAGATGACCACGCCCTATTCCGCACAGGATTAAGCTTGGTGCTCAGCGCTAACATGCCCGGCGTCGAAGTGATCGATGCTGGTACATTGAGCGAGGCAATGCTTAGTGCCGAGAACCATGTGGATATAGTGTTACTTGACATCAATTTACCTGGATTGAATGGGCTAGAAGGCATTGCCTTACTCAAGCGCAAATTACACCAGGTTCCCATTTTGATTTTGTCTGCGCAGGACGATGGCGAAACTGTGCGCTTGGCACTCGCGCGCGGCGCAGCTGGCTTTATTTCAAAAGTGGAGTGTGCGGAAAATGTCGTCGCAACAATTCAACTCGTTTTGAACGGTCAGCATTCAGAGCCACGCCCTGCAACTTACAGCCGCGCCCTGCGAACCATGACGCCGCGCCAATGCGAAGTGCTCGATTTACTAAGCCAAGGACTTTCTAATAAGCTCATTGCAGACCAGCTTTTGCTCTCGGAAAACACCATACGCATTCATGTGCAAGGCATACTGACATTTTTTCGAGTGAAGAGTCGTGCCGAAGCCGTGTTTGCAGCACGCATCCAAGGTCAGCTTAGTTAGGTAGCGCCAAGACATGCCCTGCCCAGCAACCGCGCTCTGTACGAATTCGACTGGCTTTCTTTCTTGGAGTTTAACCACCAACACGATTGGGTGCTGATCCCATAAAGTTAGCCAACTCCAGTCATATAATCAATCCAAAGTTACGCGTTAAAAAAACCTCACCACCTCCACCATCGCCTGCGTATCCAGCTCGCAGTATTTGAGCAGGTTATGGATTTTCTGATAACGCTCGGTCGTATCTGTTGCTGGATTGATGATGTCAATGTAAGCCAATTGCGCCAGCGTGCCGTTCTGCACCTCGATCAATTGCGAATAGTCGAGGTGCGGCGCGATGGTCGGCAGCACCGCCTTGATCGACCACGAGCCTTTCATGGCGGGATGGTAGTAGTGGTTCTGCAGCCACGACAGCAAGTTCACCAATCGATCAATGATGTCGTTCAATGGGACTTCAAGATCAGGACAGAAGTCGATGAGTCCCTTGAGCACGGTACTCTCAAAGCTGCCGTAGACAATGATGGGCCCGTCCTCCTCAACGGCCGCGATCAGGCTTTCAGCGAAGGCGCGCATCGGCGCGTTGCCGCTGGTATCCAGAAACTCGCGATGCGCCAACGCCTCACCCTGTTGTTCAATGTGGCATGACCACTGAAACGGCAGCTGCTGGTGTGGTCGAGTTCCCGCCCAGCGTGGAATGACGAAATTGATGGTCTCGAAATCCAGATAAAAATGCGGATACGGCAGTTTGGCAAACTCTGCTTTCAGCTCCGGCGAGATGAACGGCTGGTTATTGCGTGTTGCCTGCCAGACAACGATGTGGCGTTCCTTCATGAGCACACCATCCGGAATGTCCCGTACATCTTCGATTCCGGCATCTTGCAAATCGGTGATGAGCTTCCGTCCATTGGGCAGAATGGACACTGGATATTCCGGCAGTCCCTGCTCACAATAGTCGGTGAACTGACAGTCCGGCTTGCACTGCGATCCCATCCTGACAGGGGGCATGTGGTTTTCCAGAATATCGCGGTGTGATGCCAACCATGCTGGCACCCCATTCAACAGCGCCCTCACCTGCTCGGTAACATCTTTCTCAACGATCAACTGCTCATAGTTGCCGTCGCCCGCGTAAACAAATCCGGTATCGACGTGTGCGAGGCAGACCTGCTGAATTTTGATACCGGCTCCTTCCAACACCCAGAGTTGTATGGCGCAGTCGATCAGGTGATGGTCTTTGACGCTGCCGGAGGATTTGACCTCGATCATGCGCCAGCCACCTTCGACCGGGACGAGAATGTCGCTGCGCACCAATACGCCAACATGAATGAAGGCAGCCTCGAACAACGGCACGGGAGGATCGTTGACGATCAGGCGCGCGGTCTGGACCACTGCCAGATCGGGCTGCTCGACGTGTTCGATCAATATCCCGTCCGGATAATTGAGTCGCGCCATTCTGCCCAGCTCGATACCATTGGCCATTGTCAGCTGCGAGGTAGCAGATGGTTTGGCCAGCCCCGGTTGGTAAGTTTGCAGCCAGCGACGCTTCTGACATCTAAGGCCTGACAGAAGGCGGGATTTTGTGATCGGTTTTGTCATGCGTAAATTTCACCACGAATGTTCATCGGTGCAAATAAAATTGTCAGAATCACCCGTGAAGCTGTGATCGTCCGAATGACAAATCGGATAATAGACGGAGGTTGGATCCCACATTCCTCGCACCATATCGTCATCGTCCGGACTAAACATGTCGCTGTCGTCTTGCACGGACATCATGCTGTCAAATTCAAACCCGTCACCAGTTTGGTCCGAGACATCGAGATGTACATTTTCAGATAAATTGCCAATCTCGGTGAACAGCATCTCGATCAGATTCACCAGTTGCTGCTTGAACCGCGACATTGCGTCCCAAACTTTTTCTGTCCAGGATTTGGTGCGGAGCCTCGGACATCGGTACGGCTTAAATTTTTTACGGCGCTTGAATAGCATGGGCTAGTCCTTCCAGAAACTCTTGAACCGCTCCGGCGACAGTTGCGTGTAGCGGACGGTGTGCTGGATATTCTTGTGGCCGAGGTAATGCTGGATGGCACGGGTGTCTTGTCCTGCCTGTGCCAGCTTGTAGCCGCAGGCGTGTCTCAACATGTGAGGGTGGACACTGAACGGCAGCTTGGCTTCCTTGCCTGCTCGCCCGACGATCTTGCGGATGGCATCCGGTGTCAGTGGCGCCTTGCGCTCACTGCTGAACACATAGGGCATCATAGGATAGTCGCGCTGCAATCGGCGCAGTGCGCGCAATTCCGGTCCGCGTATCGGATGGACACTGGGGTTGCCATGCTTCAGGCGATTGACGTGCATCAGTCCTTGTTTGAGATCGACCTGATCCCAGCGCAGGCTGACCAGTTCGGTGACACGCAGACCGTGACGATAGGACAACAATATTAACGTCGCATCGCGGTGACCGTGCCGCCCTACCCGGCCTGCGGCAGCAATCAGCTGCTCGACTTCCTGTTCGGTTAAGTATTCGCGGCTGCGATAGTCCGCGTTCTTGAGCCGCAAAGGCACTCTCTTGTTTACGATGTTTGGCGCATGCCTGACCGGGAACTGCAAAACCGCATTGCTGTGTGGTGCCATGGTGTGGACTCTCCGTATAAGAGGCTTTTTACGGAAAGTTTTTACTCCCCTTCCGCGATCTGCCTGAAACCAATCTACAGAAGTAGCCCAAAAAACCACGAATTATTTTAGTGGCCTCTCAAGAGCTGCCGCTCGTCGTCTTCGTCCGTAAATTCCCTTC